>JBBQXW010000181.1:0-14872 GCA_038209275.1 Chloroflexia bacterium
CGCCCCCTCCAGCGCCGTCAAAAAAGGTACGCCAATTACGTTAAAGCCAAACCCTACCACGCTTTGTATAAAAGCGGTAAAGAAAAAAACCACGTTCGTCAGTCCAAAAGTAGCCCAATCAAGCATGGCTCACTCGTCGCATAAAAATACGCTCCCTTCATAAGTTTTGAGTTTTGAGTTTTGAATTTTGAGTTGAAGAAAGAAGGAACACAGATGAACACAGAGAACCACAGATGGACGCAGAGGATTGTAAATAGAAGTTTCTTTTTGTGAACTCAACACTCAAAATTCAAAATTTAAAACTATAACAAATCTGTGTTCATCTGTGGTTATCCGTGTTCATCTGTGTTCCTTCTCTAACTCAAAACTCAAAACTCAAAATTCAAAATTCAAAATTGTTTTGCGCCTGTTACGAAGAAGGTGGTTATATCGTTCCAGATGCCTTGTTCGGTTGTTAGCCCTTTCGCTTTGGTCAGGTATTCGGTTTTGAGTCGGGCTAGTTGCTCTGGCGGAAGCTGACTCACCTGAGAACTCAAAGCGCTGTTCAAATTTCCGTTCCACGCGCCCTCAAAGTTATTTGTGTAGCCGCCGAGTTGTTCCGTCACGATTTCAATCTCGCCAAAGTTGGCTTGCTCTAATAGCTGGCGGCATTTTTCCGGCGTGCCTAATGCTTCGTTTGGGCTGGAAAGAATTATCCCATGTTCGCGGGCCATTTCGCGGAAAAGTACCGATAAAGTAAAAGCATTTTCGGCAAAGCAGGAAAAAGCTACTTTTCCGCCACCTTTTAACCATGCGTGCCAGTTTTTCAGCGCCCCCGGTATATCGCTCAGATAAATCAGTGCCGAAGCACACAGAATAGCATCAAAGCTACCCGCCTCAAAGCTCAAATAATCGGCATCCCCTTCGATTAATTCAAGATTAGCCAAATTTTCGGCCTCAATTTTGCGGCGGGCCTGTTCTAACATTCCCCGCGAAATATCCAGTCCGATTACTCGCCCCGTTGCGCCAACCATCTGTGCTGCCGGGATTGCCGCCAGCCCCGTCCCCGTCGCCACATCCAGCACCACCTGCCCCGGTTGCAAATTTGCCAATTCTACCAGCTTCCGGGCGAGGCGCGGGTGCATCTCGCCCGCCGCATCGTAATTAGTCCGCCTGTCAAAATCGGCTATTATCCGCTGCTTATACTCTTTCAAATTTTCTTTACCACTCATCTAAACATTCTTCTTTCACACATTCAAATTCTTCGACTGCGCTCAAGCGCGGCCTGAGAATGTTTAGCTTTTGATTTTTTACAAAAAAATCAAAAGCCCAGTAAAAGTTATTTCTAAAATTTCGCCGCCGCAAGCGGCGGGGAATGTACCCATAGAGATTCAAAACTCAAAACTATAAAAAATCTGTGTTCATCTGTGTTCCTTCTCTAATTCAAAACTCAAAATTCAAAACACAAAATTTCTTTGTGTGCTACAATATACTACACCGATTCAACTTTTGGCTTTGTGAAAGTAAATATTGCTTAAAAGGAGGAGTTTTACGATGGAGTACGACATACTTATTAAAGGTGGCCTCATTGTAGATGGCACGGGTGAGCCGGCTTACACCGCTGATTTGGGTATTAAGGACAAACGGATTAGCGCGATTGGCCCGAACCTGGGTCGGGACGCGACGCGAGTGATTGATGCGTCTGGGCTGGTCGTTACGCCCGGCTTTATTGACCCCCATACCCATTACGACGCTCAATTGCTTTGGGACAATCTGGCTTCGCCCAGTTCGGCTTTTGGCATCACCAGCCTGGTAATCGGCAACTGCGGCTTTGCGATTGCTCCCTGCAAGCCGGAAGACCGCGAAATGACTATGCAGGCGTTAGTCAAGGTCGAAGGCATGTCGCTCAAGGCTTTGCAGCGCGGCATCCCCTGGGAATTTGAGACTTACCCCGAATTTTTGCAGACCATCGAGCGCCACCGTCCGGCGGTCAATGTAGCCTCGCTGATTGGGCATAGTCCGTTGCGAGTGTACGCAATGGGCGCGGCGGCCAGCGAACGCGCCGCCGACGAAACCGAGCGCCGCACGATTAAACAACTTTTTCATGAAGCGATGGACGCGGGCGCGTTTGGGCTGGGTACTTCCACCTCAACTGTCCACATGGACGGCAACGGGCGACCCGTTCCTAGTCGGCTGGCTTCGCAGGAAGAATTTGACGATATTATAGAGGTTTTCCGCCATTTTGGGCGCGGTACGTTCGAGGTGACACCGACGCAGGACGGTAAATCTGATTGGATGGCCGATTTTGCCCGCCGTTCGGGGCGACCCGTCACCTGGGCGTTACTAATGTCCTCGCCGCTCAGTCCTGACCGCCATCGCAAAATTTTGCGCCACACCGAAGAATTGCAAAGGCAGGGGGTCGAGCTTTATCCCCAAACTGGCTGCTTCCCTCTAACCATGGATTTTAGCCTGGAAAGCGCCTATCCTTTTGAAGGCTTACCTGTCTGGCAGCGCGTCTTTAATGCACCCCGCACCGAATGGCCCGGCATTTTCAAAGACCCGGCTTTCCGTGCCACTTTCCAGCAGGAAGCCACCACTTATCCGACCCGCCTTTTCCCCGGCGATTGGAATTTCGTCGAGGTACTCGAACCGGCCCAGGCCAGCCACGAAAACTGGCGCGGCAAAAATATGGTCGAACTGGCCCGCGAACGTGGGACTAACCCGGTAGATTTCTTCTTTGATTTAGCAGTGGAAGAAAACTTGCAGACCATGTTTAATGTGGCGCTGCTCAATACCGACGAGGGCATGGTTCACGAACTGATTAGCAACCCCGCCACCCTGATTGCCGCCTCCGACGCGGGCGCGCACCTCACCTTGCTGTGCGATGCTGGCTACACCGCCCGGATGCTCGGCTACTGGGTGCGCGACAAAGGTTTACTGGAACTTGAAAAAGCAGTCGCTTCGCTCACCACTGCCCCGGCCCATGTTTACGGTATCAAAGGGCGCGGTCAGCTAAAAACGGGCTATTGGGCTGATGTAGTTGTCTATGATCCCAACACCATCATGGACGGCCCGAAACGGCTCATTCGAGATTTGCCGGGCGGCGAACCGCGCCTGACCCGCGACGCGCAGGGCATCCTCTACACCCTGGTCAACGGGCAACCGCTAGTAGACGAGGGTAAAATCAGCCCCGAAACCGCCGCCGAACGCCCAGCAGGTCAAGTGTTAAGGGCTAACGCTCAGTAATTTGCTGTAAAGGGCAATATTAGAGTTGGTACGCCAATGAAGTTCGCCCTGGAATAATGAAGTTTAACAAAATAAACCGGGTATAGTGGTAGGGGCGAATCGCATACGCCCTTGAACGCTGAGACAGGTTAAAAGGGCGTATGCAATTCGCCCCTACCAATGCGCCATACTATTTTCATGCCCTATCAGGCTTAACCAAGCTGCCCCGTTCGGGCATCAAATCAATTTGCGGCTGGCTTATTTTTTCCCGATAGGGTGGTTTTCCCGGTTAAAGCCAGCGATAGAAAACTACTGTATCGGAAAATGAACCATCCGCCTCTAGCACATAACGTGGGATGATACCAGATTGGATGTAGCCGTGTTTAGCATAAAGCCGTTCGGCTTCATCACCTCGGCGAGTATCGAGAACCAGGATAGAGCGACCAGCCTGCCGCGCTTCTTCCTCAATGGCGTTCAGCAACGTCTGTCCCAGTCCCCGCCGCCGGGCGGCTTGGTGTACCATTAGTTTTTGGACTTCGGCTCGATGCGACCCATTTTGCTTGGGCGAAAGTTCGAGTTGAATGCTACCGAGTACGCTATCGTTTTCCAGGGCAACCAGCAATATTCGGTAGCCCTCCGGCAAATCGGCGATTACTTTTTGCCAGTAGGCCAGCGCTTCCTCTTGGCTTAACGGCGACCAAAAGCCAATCGAAGCTCCGCTCTCGACGGCATCCTGCAACAATTCCACCAAAGAAGGCAGGATTTTTTGGGCCTGGGCAGCATCCAGCCGTACAATCTCTGTCACCTGTGACAAAATCCTTTCAGTGAGTACAACTATATATTTACACCTTTGGGCCGGGGCGGGCCTGGGTTACATAGACCCACTTGCCATCTTTGACCTGCAACACCTTAAATTCAGTGATGCTGATGTCGCCGAGTTGGTCGAAACTCCATTTGCCCAGCACGCCATCGAAGTTTTTGGTATTGGCAACCGCCTGCAATACTGCCAATCGGTCTTTTTTGTTAGCGGATTTAATCGCATTCAGAGCCACGTTCATAGATTCGTAGGCGTAAATGGTGAAGGGTTCGAGGTCGCCATATTTAGCCTTGAAACGGGCGGCGAAATCCTTGCCTTTTGGCGGTAATTGGGTTTCGTCCACGCCGCTAATAGTGGCGTAACTGCCTTCGGCGGCTTTCCCGCCATCTTTGATAAAGACATCGTCCTGTATACCGTCGCCGCCCATAAACGGGGCTTGAATACCCGCCGCCCGAATTTCGGTCAAAAGTTTCCCGGCTTGCTGCTGGGTGATGCCGCCGAAATAAATCAGGTCGGGCTTTTTCTCTTTTACGGTGCTGACCAGCGCTTTGTACTCGCTTTCCTTGCCGCTAATCGAAGCCCGGCCTGCAATAGTAATGTTGGTATTTTTAACGGTAATCGCAAAAGCGTCCGCCAGACCTTTACCGTAAAGCTGCGAGTCATCTATGATGAAAACGCTTTTGGGTTTGAGGCGGTCAGCGACGAACGCTGCCGCCGCCGGAGCTTGTACATCGTCGGGCGTGACTACCCGGAAGAAACTGCGCCCGCCGCCGGGGTAATAAATCGTCGGTTCGCCCGCCGCCGTAATGCCCTCGGCGGCACGGGTCAGACCGGGATAGCCATTGGCGGGGCTAATCATCGCCATCGCCGCCCGGTTAGTAATCGGCAGGGCAATCTTGGCCGCGCCACTGTTGAAAGTACCCAGATAAATCATCGCGTCGGGGTCAGCTACCGCCTTTGTCGCGTTCGAGGCTTCCTGCTGTCCGTCCCACTGCCCCAGCGCCGGGTTCGAGTCGTCCAGCGATTGATAATCAATCGTAAACCCGCCAATTTTGTTAGTACCGTTGGTAAAATCGGCGATAGCCATCTTCATGGCGTTGACCATTGTCTCGCTCTGTTTCTTATTGCTGCCGGTAAGCGGCAAACTGCTGTAAATCCGAATCAAACTGCCGCCCTGCCCGGTATCCAGCGCCGGAACAGGGCTGGCTTCATCGCCGCACGCCGCCAGCAAGCCCGCTATCAGTATCGCTATAACCAGAAATAGACTAGATTTATGCTTGTGCATTTCCTTAATACTCCAACTCTTGAATCAGCCCCTCAATATCCCTTGTTTATATATCTGCTGACAGATTTGCGGCCCGCAGATGGCAAACATCGTTGATGCTACGTAAGACGCGCTGCTTTCCGGCTACCCGCACCACATTGACCGAGGTGTTGAGAATGGGAAAGAAGAAATCGCGCTTTATCCCCAGCAACTCCGCCAGATAAACGTTAATTACGCCGCCGTGCGAAAAAATTGCTACGCGCTGGCCCGAATGTTTAGCGGCAATGCTATCGGTGATGTTCACCACCCGCCGCCGGAATTGTTCGCTCGGCTCAGAACCGGGAATACTCGACCAGTAGCCGGTACGCCCGGCAGTGCTGGCGATATAATACTGTCTGGCCCGCATCGCTGCGGCAGTATCCGCGGGGTCTACTCCGTTTGGCATTCGCAATTCTTCGGCGGCAGTACCCAGCTCTACCTCGCGCAAATCGGTTTCCACCAGCACTTCCAGCCCCTTGACCTTTGCCAGAGGTGCGGCGGTTTCGCGGGTACGCAGGAGCGGACTACTATAAATAGCGTGAAATTCCAGCCCTACCAATTCTTTAGCCAGTGCCTCCGCCTGAGCTTTGCCCAACTCGCTCAAGCCCCGCCCGTCGTAATTATTATCGGATAGCACCACTTCCGGGCCGGGCAAAGCATCGCCATGCCGGATTAAAAACAATTCCGCCGCCCCACTCTTGCGGTTCAAGAAAGGATTAAAGCCTTCTTCGGTTGTGGTTGTGTTCATCTACTCCCTTTAGTAAAGTTATCAGTTATCAGGTTTCAGTTATCAGTCGTCAGTTTTCAGTTAAAAAGGATAGATACACGACTGACAACTGATAACTGATAACTCAAAACCCCTTGCACACATTTAACGCTCGACGGGCCAGGGCCGGAACGCCGTCGGTCAGGGTGGCGAAGAACGGGTCGTCAGTGGTGCCGGACAAGTGGCGCTTGTAACTGCCTTCCAATAAAATCGCCAGTTTCCAGATTGCCAGCGCGATATAAAAACTCATTTCGCCAACTTTGCGCCCGCTCAACTCGGCATAACGTTCGGCGACTTCCTGGCGGGTCGGGAAGCCCGGCAAAATCGTAATCAGGCCCATATCACGCGGGAACGAGGCTTCTACCTCACCCTGGTCACGCCAGTACGAAAGCAAATAGCCTAAATCAGCCAACGGGTCGCCCAGTGTCGCCATTTCCCAATCCAGTACGCCAATAACTCGTGGCGGCGCATCGGCACTGTACATGCAATTATCAATCCGAAAATCGCCATGCACAATTGCGCCTGGTGGCGATTCGGGTAAGTGTGCCTTCAGCCAGTCGCCCACCTCGATTAAATCAGGAATAGGCCGGGTGTATGCTCCTTCAAGCTGACCCGTCCAGCGCTTGAGTTGCCGAGCGATGTATCCTTCCGCCTTGCCGATATTGGCAACCGAGGTATTTTGATAATCCACCGCGTGCAATTTGACCAGCGTCTGAATCAAATCTTCGGCAATCGCCCGTCCGCTTTCTTCATTCTGAAATTGGGGTGGCAATTCGCTGCGAATGACTACACCCGGCAATTTTTCCATCAAATAAAAAGGTGCGCCGATTACCGCAGTATCTTCGCAAGCCAATACGGGTTGCGGCACTGGCACGGGCGTATTTTTCAGCGCATCAATAAAGCGGAACTCGCGGATAACGTCGTGAGCAGTCGGTAGCAAAGGGCCATAGGGCGGGCGGCGTAAAATCCATTGCTGCTTGCCACGAGTAATTGTAAAGGTCAAATTGGAATGTCCAGAATTGACTCGTTCAGCCACTACTGGCGCGGTATCGTCGTCACCGGGCAGGTGTTCCGCCAGATAATTTCGCAAGGCATGTTCATCTACCAACGGTGGTAATGAAGCACTCATATTTTATTTTGTCACCAATCCAGCGCCAGGGCGCAGTAAAGTTTTAATCTAATAACCGAGAAAAACCGAAGACAAAAAATCTACCGGGAACCAGCTTTCCCCGGAATTGGATTTATTGTCGCTTAACACTCTGGAATTGTCAAGAAGTTTGTTTTCTGGGGAGTGCCTATTTTTGCAGAGGTCATTTCGTAGGGGCGAATCGCATATGCCCGTTTTGACCCGGCCTAGTGTTCAAGGGCGTATGCGATTCGCCCCTACCTATACTGTTTTCGGCACTCCCGTTTTTTATACCTGACAGCATAAATGGAACTTTTTGGTAGTGCAATCGTTTTTATGTATAATGCTAAATATTTTAGCTGCTAATGCTAATCAATCAGGCTAGAGGGAGTTTAATTTGTTGCGCTTTCGGCTTGCTTTGCTCAGTCGCCAAACGGCTTTGTTATCGGCTGTCTGGTTACTTTTTGGTATCTTTTTACTTGATTTTGCGGCTGTTCCAACCACCCAGGCGGAACCGTTACTCGATAATTCCAATTCAGGCTTTTATAATGCTAATTCAGTCCAAAATAGTGCCAGTACCGCCATTGCCCCACCCGATTTTTTCGGGGTGGTTGGCAGAGACCCCTGGTACGATTTCAATACCGACCCGGCCCACCCGAACCGCCCTAACCTCGTTTTCGAGGAAAATATGGCCCAGCAACTAAGTTTGATGGGGGCGCGTTGGATTCGGATTGAATTTCACGCCGATGAAAAAAGTACGGTGAAAGGCGGGCTAATTGATTATACCAAATACGATGCTTTTATTAACGAGATTGCCCCGCGTTACAACCTGAAGGTGCTGGCTCTGCTTGGTTCGGGGGCGACCCTGGCCCAAACTGCCGCCGATAGCAATTTGAACTACCAGCATATCAACGACCTAGCCGACCAGCCCGACGGTTCTAACCCCTACATTCGCTTCTTTGTGGGCCGGGGCAAGGAAATTGCCGACCACTATGGCGATAAAATCGGCGCTTACGAATTGCTTAACGAGCCTAATTTCTGGCTTGGCTTTAAGGCTGAACCAGAAAAAGTTGCCACGTTAATGACCTTGAGCTATGCCGCCGCTAAACCCGCCCATCCTACGGTAGGCTTTATCCTGGGAGCGATTGCCGCTACTGGCAAGCCAGAACTTGACCACGTCGGCTACTTGCGGGGAATTTATCAATCCAAAGCGGTGCAAACCTTCAAACAAAACGGAGCGCATTTCAACAATAATCCTTTTCCTTTTGACGGCGTGGCATGGCATCCCTATTTTGCCGACCCCTGGATTTCGCTCTACACGGTTGACCAGGCCATTGGGGTAATGCGACAGGCGGGCGATAGCAGCAATAAAATCTGGATAACCGAAACGGGGGTCTACGGCTCGTTTAACTATAGCAACTGCAACACCCCGTCGAGTGGGCGCGGTGATGATGAGCAAGCCCAGTTTTTGCGGGTACTTTATACTCAGGCCGCTCTCAAACAGGGTGAAATTGCCAATATCTTCTGGTTTAAGTACGAAGATTTTTACGATGGTTCACAAATATTGCCCTTTGGGGTAGTACATCTTTCCAGTCCTAATAATTCTAACAACTACAATCCTCATTACGGTAAGGTGGTTCGTTATAAACCAGCTTATCAGGCGTATCAAAGTCTGGCTGCCCCAACCTTGCCAACTGCCGCCATCCCCGCTCCGGCGATACAGTGGTCGCCCACCAACCGCAATGCGCCTTATTATTTTCCACAGACCGGGCATAGTTTGAGTGGGGTATTTTTGAATTACTGGCTCAAATACGGTGGCCTGGATTTGTTTGGCTATCCCTTAACCGAACCCTATCAGGAACTAGACTCCGGTAGCGGTCAAATTTATATGGTGCAGTGGTTCGAGCGTGAACGTTTTGAATACCATCCCGAAAACGCCGGAAGCCGCTATGAGGTTTTGCTGGGGTTACTCGGAAATGAACTGATTTCAGGGGCTTGCCGCAGCTTTGAGCGCTCAAAACCGCTTTTCCCTACCGGGTCAACCGAAGGGTATTACTTTCAGGAGACCGGGCATAACCTGCGCGGCGCGTTCAAAGGCTATTGGGATAAGCGCGGCGGCTTGCCCATCTTTGGCTTCCCTATCAGCGAAGAGTTCGGCGAAATAAATCCGGCGGACGGTAAATTTTATGTGGTGCAATATTTCGAGCGCGCTCGCTTTGAATATCATCCCGAAAACAAAGGCACTGCCTACGAGGTACAACTGGGCCTTTTGGGTAATCAATATATTATTGACCGCTTCAAATTCAAAAATTAAAGCCTTAAAACCAGAGTCAAAATTTTATTCTGTTACAGTATTTTGATGAGTAGGAGCGTTATTACTAGTAGAGACAGGTTTTGTTGGTTAGAATTTTTTGATGCAAAGGTAATTCTAACTATTGGTATGGTATCTTTAGGCAAAACTGGTTTAAAGGATTGAAAAAGGTTGGAAAAGCCAGGGTAACAGCTATTAATTAAGAGAAATGAGAAAGGATTTTATGCACCTGGAAATAGCGCAAGAACACAAAAAGCTGACCCCGCTTTTGCAATCAGCACCAAATCTGGAAACGGTTTCGGGAGAACTTTTGCCTACCTTTGATGAATTGTATGAGCAATATTTTCCCCGCCTCTATTCCTATCTCAGTTACCGGGTGGATAGCACACAGGATGCCGAAGACCTGGTGGCTGAAACTTTCATAAAGGTAGTTAAAGGATTGCCCACTTTCAAGGCTCAACACCAACATTCGTTTGCCGCCTGGCTCTTTCGGATTGCCCACAATACCCTGGTTAGTTTTCAGCGCGATAAACAGCACTGGCAGACCGTAGCAGCTACTCTTCCGCTCGAAGTGGCGGAAGATTTACCCGCGCCTCAAAACCAGCTTCCCGAAGAGCAATTGCTAAAGCAGGAACAAATCAGGTTGGTGCGGCATATGTTGGAAAGTTTGGCTCCTCGTCAGCAAGAAGTGCTTAAACTCAAGTTCTTTGGCGAATTGCGTAACCGAGAGATTGCCGCAATTTTAGACCTGGATGAGCGCAGCGTATCGGCTTATCTGCATCGAGGGCTGGAAGAACTTCAGCGCCGTTATCTTCCTGCTCAGTCGGCTACCGCCAATTCCAACCAGTCAACCGCTCTACCAAAGCGAGGCCATAAGAACAACCTGCCCAGCAATTTTTCCAGCTTGCCTTTTGTTATTAAACGCGCAACCATTTTGCCTTCCGCCTCATCTGCATTTAGCGCAAAGGTACAGCCGCAAAGCTGGTTAGCGGAAATTAGCGCGAGTAATGGTGGCGGCAGTAGCAATGGCCCGACTACTTTTGCCCTGGCCTGGTTTAATGCTTATTTGCAAGAAGCCACTTCTCCGGCAGATGACGCTTTCCGGCTAGGCTTGAAAGCTTATCTATTAACCCAGCTACCCATTCGGTAGCCGTCAGCAATAGTTATTCCAAATTGTAATCAGCTTCTGCCGTTTCTAAATTCCGAATTTAGAAACGGCAGAGCCTTTATTAAGGTTTGGCTAATATTGGCAGCTAAATCTCAATTCAATTACCCGGCCATGAATGACCGGGCTAAGAAATAAATGTATCTGTTTTAGCCCGGTCATTCATGGCCGGGTTCAGATGTGAGTAAGAGTCTGAGATGAAACTCAGGTTTCGTTCATTGTTTATTAAGTGAAAAATCGTAAAGGAGAATACATCAGATGAACTTATGGAATATACCCCAGGAAAATAGAAGCACCGCACTCGCGTCCTATTCGCAAAGCCGCCCTGAATTAATCGTGCCAGAAGTAATCGAGCAGACTAGCCGAGGAGAGCGCAGTTATGATGTCTTCTCCCGGTTGCTTCGGGAGCGAATTATCTTTTTGGGTACAGCAATCAACGACCAGGTTGCCAACGTGATTATCGCCCAGATGCTTTTCTTGCAGTACGAAGACCCTGAGCGCGAGATTAAGCTGTATATTAACAGTCCGGGCGGTTCGGTCAGTGCTGGGCTGGCTATTTACGACACTATGCAGTTTATTCAAGCTCCCGTAGAAACATTTTGTCTGGGAATGGCCGCTTCAATGGCAACGGTGCTTTTATGTGCCGGGGCAAAAGGGCGGCGTTACGCTTTGCCCAACAGCACTATTCACCAGCACCCCGCCCTTATTGGCGGCATGGAAGGCTATGCTCCCGATATTGAGATTCACGCCAAACATTTGCTGGATAATAACCAGCGCTTAAGGGGGCTGATGGCGAAGCATACCGGGCGGTCTTTGGAAGAAATTACCCGCGATTTTGACCGAGACCACTATCTCAGTGCCGAAGAAGCCCTTGACTACGGCTTTATTGATGAGATTTATGGCAATAGATTACTGGACACATCAGGCAACTTACCGAGCCTCAATAGTGCTAAAAGCCACTTTTAGTTAGGGAGCTGAACTTTAACCAAATAATGTGCCGCTGGTTGCGCTTGGCAACGCCAACTAATTTTTCTTGACTCTCGAATGATGCTACAATTGCACAAATTTCGCTCCTAAACAGCATCAGGCCAAATCTGTAATAATTTTGGGGGAAATTTCTTGTAAGAAATTTCCCCCAAAATTATTACAATAGTGAATAAGAGAAAAGAAAATGATTATTGACCCTTTCAAGTTGCCGCCCCGTGAGGCTTACCAGTTGCTCATTAGCTCGGTGGTTCCGAGGCCGATTGCCTGGGTTTCGACCATTGCCGAAGACGGCAGCTATAACGTTGCGCCCTTCAGCTTTTTTATGGGGATAAGCGGCACTCCACCCACGCTGGCGGTTTGCGTCAATCGGCGGCGCGACGGCAAGAAGGATACTTTGACCAACGCGGAATGGGCCGGAGAACTGGTGATAAATATCGTCAACGAGGAAATCGGCCCACAGATGAACGAAACCAGCGCCGAATTTCCGCCCGAAATTGATGAATTTGAGATGGCTGGTTTAACCCCCGCTCCTTCTCAACTGGTTCGTCCGCCGCGGGTTGCCGAAGCGCCCGTCAGCATCGAATGTAAACTTCAACAGGTCGTCAATATCGGCAAGGAAGAAACCCAAAGCGGTTTAATGATTGTTGAGGCCGTTATGTGGCACGTCCGCGACGATTTACTGACCCCGCAAAACAGCATAGACCCGCACAAACTCCATGCCATCGGGCGTATGTCTCATAACTTTTACACCAAAACTCATGAAATCTTTGAAATGGTGCGCCCGTCTTATCGTCCACCTAAAGCCTGAACTATTTAAAAGGTTTTAGTATGACGCTGGCTGTGTATCCTGGCAGTTTTGACTCCTTTTTCTAGATTTCAAGTTCAAAATCCTTATTTATAATAGTCATAATAAATAAGATAAAGAGTAAGCAGGCAAATATTATGACAGTTTGAAAAGTGCCAGCATATTGTAAAAGCATACCTGTAGCAAAAAACCCTAATGAATGAGAACCTAAAACAATTAGGCGTGTTAGACTTGTGACTCTTCCACGTATTTCATCAGGGATTGTTTTAGCAGAATATGAAGAAGTGATTACATTATATAATGGGTCAACTATATAAAAAAGCGCTGTAATTAAAGCTAGAAGATAGTTGTTTACTGCAAATGTGTATAATGTAAAGAATATAAAACTAAGAAAGGATATTCCAACAAGTAGTTGCTTCATTGTAAAACGATTGTAAATTTTTGCTGCGAATAATGAACCTACTATACCTCCACCTGCTCCTATAGCAAATACAGCCCCAATAAATAGTGAAGAAGCATGATGTTCTGTGGCAATCACGATTATTAGCAAGTATAAACTTGCTGCAATTATTGTTCTTCCTGCTGTGAGAAAATTGAGAAAGCGGAGAAGCGGTTGATTCCAGAACCACGTCATCGCCTCTTTAATTTCTTGATAAATTGCTTTACGTTCGGTATGGATTTCCACACCCAAAGGAATACTTATGAAAAAGATAGAAATTGCATTGATAAAATAAGAAAGGGCATCTAAAAGGAAAGCAAGAAAACCTCCAACTGCTTGATACAATAGTCCTCCAAGAGGTGGTCCTGAAAGCAAGGCTAAATGATCGGCTGTACCTGTTAGGGCAGAAGCGGCAGGAAATTGTTCTTTAGAAACAACTTTTGGAAATGATGCAAATCTTCCCAGGTTCGCAAACACAAAGAAAGATCCTTCTAAAGCACTAGCAACGCAGAGTTGAATTATTGAAAGGCTATGAAAATATAATGCTAATGCTATGCTTCCCATAGCCAGGCCACTCCCAAGATTAGCAGTGACCATAACTATTTTTCTATCTAATCGGTCTATGACGACACCTGCTGGTATTGACCAAAATACGTATACAAATCCTCGTATTGCTGCTACACTGCCTGCTTGTGCTGGAGAGCTGGTTAGTGCTAGTACGACAAGAGGAAGAGCTATGCCCGAAATCTCTGTCCCCATCCATGAGACGAGTTGACCACTCCATAAAAGCATGAAGTTAGGTTGTTTCCAAAGAGATTTAGTCATTAGACATGGCCGTATATTTGAACTCAAAAATACTTAGTGAAAAATTTATGCAATTGTTGAGTTCATGTCTTTGTGTTAAATTCGTCTTTTTCCGGGTACATTAACCTAAATAATCTAGCACGGTTTTCAAATAAACTTTTGCTACTGGCAGCACGCTGCTTACTTCGATGTATTCGTTGGCAGCGTGAACATTTTGACTGGTTGCGCCAAAGCCGTTGATTGTGTCTATGGCCCGGTTGCCGACCACGTTGCCGATATTGCTCGGCCCACTGGCGACGAGTGGAATAGCTTTACCCAAAATTGTTTCGGCATTGGCCTTGAGTGTCTGCACAATCTCGCTTTCTGGCGGGGAAGCGTAGGCTGGCTCGTATTGATAGGGTGTTATTCTGATATGGGTAGCGACAAAGCCAGGGTCGAAGGTTTGCTCTAGCTTGGTTACGATTTCGGTCAGAATTTTTTCGGGCGTTTGTCCTGGCACGAGGCGCAAATCTACCCCGATTTCGCAGCTTTCCGGCACAACGTTAATCGCCGAACCACCGCTAATCTGGGCGACGGTCAGGCGTGGCCCGAACCAGAATAATTCGGAGCTTTCATGCTCCATTTCCAGTTCTTCCAGGGCCGCCACTAAATTAGCCATCAGACTGATTGCGTTGAGATAACGCGCATTAGTTCGCATCCCAGTGTGGGCGCTCTCGCCTATGGTGCTAAGTTTCAGCCGCAAAAAGCCGCGTGCCGCAATCGCAATTTCGTCGTTGCCGGGGTAGCCGATAATGCAAGCATCCACCTTGCCTACATGCTCAAGCAGCGTTTTGATGCCGGTAAACTCGCCGCCCTGTTCGTCCGCATCGAAGCCCAGCACCAGATTGCCACCCGGTTGGTAGCCTGTATGTCGTAGCGCCGCCGCCACGTAGGTAAAAATCGCAATTGCGGCCTTGCAATCCGCCGCGCCGCGTCCGTACATTCGCCCGTTCGCTATTTTGGCCTCGAAAGGTGGATAATCCCAGTTCGCCGCGTTCCCCGCCACCACCGTATCGAGCGGCGCTTCCAGCCAGAGCGTCTTTACTTCCTCCCGGCGTGGCGCATAGTCGCACAAAACCGAGGGTCTGGTAGCATCGCCCAATAGC
>JBBQXW010000182.1:0-14851 GCA_038209275.1 Chloroflexia bacterium
GGATTGAGGTCTACCGTTACGCGCCCGACCAATCTTACCCCGGTTATTAGCACCCGCCGACATGCCGGTATCTGGGATTGCACCAATGGTCGCACTACTCACAATCCCGCCTAAAATAAAAGCAGTCGTATCAGTGTATTGCGAACCCGACCTAAAAAGCGGGTTCGCAATCTTTGGAGTGAAATTATGCTCAAAGAAAGCCAGGTTTTTGACCTGATTGGTAGTTGTTCGGAATGGGACGGATATATATTTGACCCGGCTACTCATATCCGGGCCGTCAATATCTTGCGGCACGAGACCAAAGCTGAAGTAATTGCCCAATTGCGGAATTATATTAATTCGCCTTACGATGGCGGCATGGGCCTTAGAACGGGAGTGTTTTTCTTACTGCGGTTGCTTTTCGAGCCTGCTAACGCCAACATTACCTTCCCACGTATTCCGGCGGGCAAGCCAGTAGATTCGGGTGAAGCTTACCAGCCGACTTTTCCGCTTTATCCTCTGGCGCTGGTGCAAGATGTACCGCTATTGATTTCGGCGGGCCTTATAGTAGGCGGTATGCCGGGAAGTCCTGAAGGACATATCAAATTTTGTGAAGAAAATTGTCAGTTGCGCGCTACCGTCTTGCGTCCGCCCGATAACCCGCTCTCTCTGGCAGAGCAATTAATTGAATCACCGCACTGGTATCGCCGGACAAACGAGGACACTATCGAAACTGATTTGGCAGTTTTTCGCGCGCAACTGTTGCGGTTGGTTCGCTCGGTCTACCCTGTTCCCGATGTAGATGACCCGGATTTCTTCGCCTCCCTGACCGATAAAACGACCTGGCAAAAGCATGTGGCGGCGTTCCAGCAGCTTAATCCAGTCTGGAACGCCGAACAAAACGCTTATCAAAGAAAAGCTTAATTACCATTTCCGGCCCGTTCGCGCATATATCGGATGAAGGCCAGCGTTTCGTTCATTCGGCTGAGGCGAAAGCGATACAAAGAGGATTTTTGTGAGCGGTGGCGGATGCGCCAGGTTTCGTCTACAAGTAACTGAAAGCGGGTCGGAAGTTTTCTACGCCAGTATTGCAATGCCGGGGATTTGGCAATAATTTCGCCTTCTTCTAGCGCCGATAAAATACGGCAGAGCGTAGAAACTGCAAACACCACCCAATAATCGGTTAGAAAAAGATAAGGCTGTTTTCTGGACTTACCCGCCCAATAGCCGTTCAGGTTATAGTCCATCGTTTTCAACACTTCTTGCCAATCTACGGCTAACGGCAGAGTCGCCCGTTCCGGCCCAAGCACTCGAATACCCTTGTGTTGCACCAACCACCAGGTAACAGCGTTTAAATCTCCTTTGCCCTCTACCAAAAACTTACCATCCCGAACACAGGGATATGGCGCAAGCGTGTCATTATATTTTCCAAGCCCGCTAAATGGAACATAGATTACTTCCAGGCGCTTGCCAAGCGAATATTCCTGGTTCAGGGCTTTATGGATATTTTCTAGTTGGGCCAGTTCGGACGCAGTCCATTCCCCTTGCGTCAGCGCGACCATATCAATATCGCTTTGGGTTTCCTCGAAAGCAGCAAGAGCGATAGAGCCATAAATATAAATTCCAAAAAACCGAGCCTGCAACGGCGCAAGTGCTTTGGTGTAAGCTTGAATGAGCGGCTGAATTGCTATAGGAAGCAGCGTTTCCAATAAAAAACTCCTTTGCTTTCAGAATTTTGATGTAATCACTCAACCTCAGCACTGTCACCGTGACGCAGGTAGGGTCGGGTGAGCGTCGTTTTTTGTACTAGGGTCAAGCCAACCCGGACGTTCACGTCCGGGCTAAAAAATCCCGGCTCATTTATTTTTAGCCCAGACGTGAACGTCCGGGTCTTTACAAAAAACTGACGCTCACCTGGGAGGGTCTCGCTCTTCCCGATGCACCTTACTTTGGGGCAAGCAGAGAGGCTTCGTTCCTCAGCATGACGAGGGCTAATTAGTTATATTACTTCTTTAAATCCGGGTAATTATTAGCATAAAACCAGATTTGGGCATTTTCGAGCAGTACCCGCGAACGGGATAGCCAGGCCGCTTTGGTCGTATCGCTGATGTAGCCTTTGCCAAAATCGCCCACGACGGTGTAAGCAGCGCGGGCGTTGAGTTCAGTCAACATTTGCTGCGAAGTCGGGTCAGCCAGAATTTGTTGAGGGTTAAATGCACCGGGGTTAAAGCCCGAAAGCACCATTCCCAACACCTCGCCCACCGATTTTTTATTCAAACCGTAAGCGTTGTAGTAAAACCCGCCGTAGTGGTCAATCAAAACTTTGCCGTCACTGGTGACAGGTTGGGGTCGTTCGGCAAAAAAAGTATCCAATCCGTACAGAGTTAGCACCGTTTCACCCGGATTTGCTTGCGTCTGCACCAACTGCCCTACGTTCTGCGGCCCTGGATAATAGCCCACTTCACCATAAGTTTGTCCCGCCGCCAGCAAAGCGTTACTCAAGATTATCACTAACCCGCCAACGAGAACAAAGCGTACTGCCTGCTTTTTTATTTGTGGCAAAACCAACTTCAACAAGTCGGGCAGACCGCCCGCCGCCAGCGCAAACAACGGCAGCAAAGTCAGATAATAGTGCAAATAAAACGCTCGGCTAAAGGTGAAGAAAATCAGGCTAAAGCCCAACCACAGACAAATAACCAACCAGCCTCCGGCTAATTTCCGGCCTCGCGCCACGCCCAGCATTAGGCCCAGCACGCCCAACCAGGCACAAATTAAGGTTAGGTTCGCCTGTGGAGTAATGGCAAAAATCTCAAAGCGTTTCGGCCCGGTAATTCCGTCCGTCCCGCGCAAAAGCTGAAAAAGCGCGACCTGTTTCACAAAATCGCCCGGCGCTTGCAACACTATCGGCAGCCCCAACCCCGCCACTACCCCGCCAAACCCCGCCACCACTCGCGCCGTATCGCTCCATCTGCGCTGCCCCACCAGATATAGCCCAACCGCCACCAGCACCAGCACCCCGTTCAACTTCGTCAAAAACGCCACCCCTGCCGCCGCACCGCAAAGAAAGACGAATAAATTTTGAGTTTTGAATTTTGAATTTTGAGTTATAGAACCACTGTAGGGTAAGTTTTGAATTTTGAGTTTTGAGTTTTGAATTGTAGAACCACTGTAGGGTAAGTTTTGAATTTTGAGTTTTGAGTTTTGAGTTGTAGAACCTGGAACTTGAAACCTGGAACTTGAAACTTCCTGTGAACTTTGAACTTTGAACTCGGCCCGAAGGGTTGCCCGGTGGGTTGAACTCGGTCCGTAGGGTTGCCTGGTGGGTTGAACTTTTAGAAACAGGGCGAGGGCGAGGAGACTAAAGAAATTTAGCTGAAATTCGAGCATGGCCTGGTGTCCGATAAAGATGCCCCAGCCGTCGAGACCAAAAATTGCGGTTGCAACCATTGCCCCGGCCCAACCGTAAAGCTGGCGACCACACAGATAGAGCAGCCAGGCCGCCCCTACGCTCCAAACTACCGAGCTAAAGCGGGCTAACCAGATGGTTTCCAGGCCGCCGTTGCCAAATATGGCGGCGGGTAAATAGCCATAAATCGCGGCGGGTGGATGCGTAAAGAAATAATCGCGATGCGGCGTAAAGCCCAGGAAAAATTGGCGCGCCGCCAGCATATGCACCCCTTCGTCGTAATCGGGCGCAATCGTGGCCCAATTCTCCTGTAGCAAAGGCCATAAATGAAGTAGTGCAATGAGGGCTAACAGGCCACTCGTCAACACTAGACGCAACTGAGGCTGAATATTAAGAAAAAGCGGCAAAGCAGGGGAGGCAGAATTTGATTGAGAATTAGTTCGATAAATCAGCGAAAAGAGCCAGACTGAACCTAACAGTAAAAAAGGCGACAGCCAGAAGAGACTACCCAGGCCGACCTCAAGCGTATAGAACGGCCCTACCGCTACCGCCGTTTCGTCACCGAACAATCGGCGCAAGCCGATTTGCCAGCCTGAACTAAGTCGCAGACCGCCCCAGGCAAACGCCAGCCCTGCTACCAATAAACTCCAGGCCAGTTGTCGCATCCGGCGTAACCCAATCTTACTTTGAGGTGCTTCCATGAATATTTTAAGCATTACTTCCACGATTTCTCAATGTCCTTAGAATCTATTTCAGTAGGGTGCAATGATGAATCTTAACAAAATAAACCGGGTATAGCGGTAGGGGCGAATAGCATTCGCCCTTGAACATCAGGGTAGGGCAAACGGGCGTATGCGATTCGCCCCTACCAAAACTATTGCCCATACCTGGATTTAATAGCTAAAGTTCATGATTGCACCCACTCAGGGTTTGCCCCTTCAAGCCCCTACTGGGATGGGTTCTTTTTCTTTACTGCTCCCGGCTGGCTTAGTTTTGCGTTCAAGTGATAACTACCCGGCCCGGTAGTTTTCCATTCTAGCACATCATTGACCCCAAAAGTGCATTCATATTCAAAGGGATTGAGGGAAATTAATTTGTGAATTAAAGCGAATTAGGATTGACAAGCTGAAATGAAATAGCTATACTGCCCTAAATCTAAACTGTAGAACGCCGTTCCAAATGGTGGAACTAATGCTCTCCCGCACTTTTTCGCTTCGGCTTGCCAGTCAGTTAGTCCTGAAAGCAAGCACTTTCCAGACAATAAAATATAATCTCACATTTATTTTGGCTAAGTCGCCTGAAAAATTTGGTTGAAAATTAAACAGGATTAGAGGTTGTGGAGGAGAAAATTATGCACCTTTCGCGCCTGTCAAAGCGTTCCGGCTTCTTTGGAGCGCTAACTCTGGTTTCGATGTTAAGCTTGCTCCTGGTGGCTTGCGGCGACCCAACCGCGACCACCGCTCCGGCAACGACGGCAGCAGCTACAACAGCAGCCGCTACAACGGCTAAGGCTACGACAGCTGCCGCTGCTACGACGGCAGCTGCCACCACCGCTGCCGCTGCCACCACTGCTGCCGCTGCTACAACAGCAGCAGTTGCACCAACTGGCGGCGAAGTAAAAATTGGGCTGGTTAGTCCGTTCAGTGGTGCGCTGGGCTTTTTGGGTCAATATATGGCGAACAGCACCCAGATTCAACTGGATAAAATTAATGCGGCGGGCGGCTTGCTCGGCAAAAAACTGGTGCTGGTGACTCGTGACGATGAGCTAAAGCCGGATAAATCGGTCAGCGCCACCCAGGATTTAATCAACAATGAGAAAGTTATCATGCTCATCGGCCCGTCGGTTACTGGCAACGCTATTGCCACCAAGCAATTTGTGAATGAGGCCAAGATTATTCAGATGTGGCCGACTGTTTCCGGCCCGGACGCGCTAAAAGACGCTCCCTACACTTTCCGAGTACAGCAACCCGATAGTTTGCAGGCATCCGAGTTAGCCCGGTTCATAGCGAAGGCCGGACACAAAAAAGTGGCGATTATTGCGGTAGATAACCCAACTGGCAAAGGTCTGGGAACGCTACTGCCCGCCGAACTGAAAAAGAACGGGGTAGATACGGCGGGTGAGCCAGATTATTTCAAGAGCGACGAGAAAGATTTGTCTACCCGCGTACAGAAAGCCAAAGATAACGGCGCAGAAGCGATTATTATCGGTACGGGCAACGCCAGCGAAGCGGCACTGATTGCGAAGGCGCTGAACCAGACTGGCATTAAGTTGCCGCTCTATGGCATCGGCGGTTTGGAAGGCGGCACTTATCCCGGCCTCGGCGGGGACGCGGCGGTAGGCACGATTTTTGTAAACGGCTATCGCGGTTTCCCGGCTAAAGTACCGTTCGAGCAGCAGCCCAAGGCTTATGCCGAACACGTCAAAACTGTCGTCGAAAAATTCGGGCTAGACCAGACAGGCCAGATTAAAGGTACGCCACTCGCGGCAGACGCGGTAGTAATCTGGGCAGAGGCGGTCAAACGAGCCAATAGTTTCGATGCCGACAAAGTTAAAGCCGAAATCGAAAAAACCGACATTCCGGTAGACCAGGCTCCTAGCGCCACCCATCTAGTCATCAAAGGGGCTGACCACGAAAGTTACCGCGAAGGTTCGCTCTACTTCTACAAATGGGTCAAAGCGGGCGATGGCACGTTCAAGTTCGATGAAGTGAAATAGCTTCGCAGAGTTTCAAGTTTCTAGTTTCTGGTTTCAAGTTAAGAGTTCGGCAACCTGAAACCTGAAACTTGAAACTAAGGTAAAACCGTGAACGCATTTATTCAATCTATTATTAGTGGGATAGCGGTCGGGGCGATTTATGCGCTGGTAGCGATTGGGTACAACGTTATCTTTTCGACCACCCGCATTTTGAATCTGGCGCAAGGCGAGTTCGTGGCGATTGGCGCGTTGACCAGCTATCAGTTAGAAGATAAACTGAAGTGGCCTTTACCTCTGGCAATTTTGGGGACGGTTGGCGTGCTGGTGATTTCGGGCTATCTGGTGGAAAAATTGGTAATGATACCAACCCGGTTGGCTGGCTCAAGTTTCGGCTGGATTATCTCCACCGTTGCGGCCTCGATTGTCATTCGCAATATTCTGACCTTGCCTTTCCTGCCTTTCGGCAGCGATAGCCACGCGCCGCCGCCACTGGTAGCTGGAACGGTGCGCCTGGGTGACATCGGGATTAGCTGGCAAAATATTCTGGTGGTGGTCTTTGCGCTAATAATCGTGGTGGCTTTAGAATTATTTATGACGCGCACTTTTACGGGCAAGGCAATTCAGGCAACCAGCAACAACAGCCCGGTGGCCTCGCTCATGGGCATCAACGTGGGTCGCATCGTCACCTTTAGCTTTATTCTTAGCGCCGTCATTACGGGTTTGGCCGGAGTATTAATCGGGCCGCTCACCGGGGCAGATGCCAATATGGGCATAGATTTGGGCGTAAAGGGCTTCGTGGCGGCGGTAGTTGGTGGCATGGGCAGCGCACGCGGGGCGGTGCTGGGCGGCTTTTTAATCGGCCTACTGCAAAGCATGTCAGCCTGGTTCTTCTCTAGCGTCATCAATTTCAGTAGTGGCAGCGCCTCCTACGCCAATGTTGCGGTATACGCAGTGCTGACAATCGTGCTACTAGCCAGCCCGCAAGGTCTCGCCGCCCTAAAAAAAGCCAATTTCAGCCTGAAGCGCAAACCCGCGCAAGCAGGAATATGATTTACGATTTACGATTTACGATTGTAGAAAATCACCACGGAGGCACGGAGAAACACGGAGAAATTTTATATAAACTTGGCGTTCTTTGCGTCTTGGCGGTTAATACTTGTAATCGTAAATCGTAAATCGTAAATCGTAAATCGAGGATTCTATGGAAGTGACAGGAACGAAAAACTTTGGGACGGCAGGGCAGGTGCGGATGCTACAGTGGGGCGCGCTGGTGGCAGGATTGCTGCTGATTATTTTTTGGCCTAATCTGGTGGGCGGCAACAAATTCTGGGTGACGCTGGGGGCGCAAGTCGCAATTTTGATGGTGCTTTCCAGTTCGCTCAATCTGGCGCTTGGTTTTACCGATTTGGTTTCGATGGCGCACACCGGGATTTACGCGGTGGGAGCTTACGCTTCCGGCCTGATTGTCACCAAGCTCGGCTTCGATTTCTGGCTGGCTTTGCCTTTAGCGATGCTAGTAGCGGCGGGCATCGGCGGTTTGATGACGCTGGCAACGTTAAGGGCGGCGCACCTTTATTTTGCGATGGTCACGCTCAGTTTTAATTTGATACTGGTGCAACTGGCGTTTGCCTGGGAAGGCTTGACTGGCGGCGATAGCGGACTAATCGGTATCAAGCGTCCGTCGCTGGGCGACCAACGGCTCGATTTGAACCAGTATTTTTATCTGGTCTGGGGTCTGGCGCTATTCTCGCTCTGGATTATTATTAATCTGGTGCGCTCGAAATATGGGCGGGCCTTTATTTCGTTGCGGGGCGATGAAGGTACGGCGGCGGCGCTGGGAGTCAATCCGTTCAAGTATAAGCTAATCAGCTTTATGGTCAGTTCGGCCTTTGCGGGTATGGCCGGAGCGCTCTATGCTCACCTGAACGGGTTTGTCAATCCGGCGTTAGGGGATGGAGGCGGCGCGCTGGGTCTGTTTATCGCGCTGTTTGTAGGCGGGGTCGGCACGTTGAGCGGCCCGCTTTTAGGCGTACTCTTTGTGACTACGATAGACCGCTTGCTCATCATCGGCGGCGACTGGCTCAATAAAACTACTGGCACAGCCTCCAACACTTCCTATCAAGCTTTAGCCTACGGCCTGCTGCTGATTCTAACGATGGCCCTACTACCAAGCGGCATCGTCGGCACCTGGAACAAAAGCCGCCCCGGACGGCGCTGGCTAAACCTCCTCGCCCGCATCCGCCCACTGCCGAGGGCACAAGTTTCAAGTTCCAAGTTCAAAGTTTCAAGTTCTGAGGAAGTTGTGAGTTCTGGTTCTGTAACTCAAAATTCAAAATTCAAAATTCAAAATTCAAAACTCTTTCACGCCGTTGGGATGAGCAAGAGCTTTGGCGGGTTGAAGGCGCTGCGGGGAGTGGAGATGGAGATTAAGCCGGGCGAGGTGCATGGGCTAATCGGGCCGAACGGAAGCGGCAAATCTACTTTTGTGAACGTGATTAGCGGACATTTGCCTTACGATGCTGGACAGCTTGAATTTAATGGGCAGAAACTCGAACGGCCTCCGGCTTATCAACTGGCCCGATTGGGGCTGGTACGCATCTTTCAGGCGGCGCACCTGTTCAATAATTTGACCGTTGCCGAAAATATGCTGGCGGGTTTTCACAACCACAGCCGCCAGAATTTCGTCGGAGCGGCGCTGCATTTGCCCGGTCAACAACGCGAGGAGCGCGAATTGCGACAGGAAGCCATGAATTATCTGGCGCTGGTCGGGTTGGACGAAAAGGGGATGTTGTTAGCGGGCAGCCTTTCGCACGGGCAAAAGCGTTTGCTGGAAGTAGCACGGGCGCTGGCAGTCGGGCCGCGTCTGCTCATTCTGGACGAACCAGCGACGGGCCTGACCGCCGAAGAGTTGCGCGGCCTTTCCCAGCTAATCGTGGCGCTCAAGGAACAGGGCGTGGCGGTGCTGCTGATTGAACACAATATGGATTTCCTGATGGGCCTGTGCGACTCAATCAGCGTCTTTGAGTACGGCGAAAAAATTGCCGAAGGTACACCCGCCGAAGTTCAGGCCAACCCTCGCGTCATTGCCGCTTATCTGGGCGAACCTGAACCAGAGATTAGCACCACCCAAACCGCCCCTTCGGGCAAGCCAGCACGAGCGGGCGATAGCTGGATGGAAGGGATAGCTCCGGCCTAAAGCCTAACAATTATCCACAAAACAGGCTTGAGTTCAATCTCCCGGCCCTGAAGAGCCGGGCTAAGAAATAACTCAACCTGTTTTTAGCCCGGACATTCATGTCCGGGTTCAGATATGAGTAATCGTTAAACCTAAATCCTGAAACAAACACAAGAGAATAATTCATGCTTAAATTAGAAGGCATTTCGGTCAACTACGGCGATGTACCAGCGTTGCATAATCTATCGCTCGAAATTAACCAGGGTGAAGCGGTAGTTATTATCGGGGCGAACGGCGCGGGCAAGACCACCACCCTCAAAGCGATTAGCGGTTTGCTCAAGCCTCGTGCCGGAAAAGTATTTTTTAAAGGCAAGGAAATTACTGGCAGCGCCCCGCACGAAATCGCCCGCGCCGGAATTGCCCACGTCCCGGAAGGGCGGCAGGTCTTCACCAATTTGACCGTCGCCGATAATCTGGCAATGGGCGGCTATTTGTGGCGCAACGACAAAAAACACTTTGATAGCACTTACGAACGAGTGCTAAATCTTTTCCCGCGTCTGGCCGAACGCAAACACCAACTAGCCGGAACGTTGAGCGGCGGCGAACAGCAAATGGTCGCTATAGGCCGCGCCATGATGACTGGCCCTTCGCTGCTCATTCTGGACGAGCCGAGCCTCGGATTAGCCCCGCTTATGGTCAAAGAAGTTTTTAACTACCTCGAACAACTGCACCGCGAAGAAGGCTTAACTATTTTGCTGGTCGAGCAGGTCGCCTCGGTTGCCCTGAAATTGACCGACCGGGGCTACGTGCTGGAAAACGGGCGACTGGCTCTGAGTGGCAGCAGCGAAGAACTCCGAAACAATCCCCGCATCCGCGAACTTTATCTCGGCGTTGGCGCGACGAAGTAGTTTTGAGTTTTGAGTTTTGAGTTTTGAATTATGTAAAGTGATACATAATTCGGCAGAGAGTTATCAGGAATTATTTTTGGAGTTGGGAGGTTAAGCAAGTGGTAACTCGGCACTTAAGGCCGAGCTACATAGCCAAAACCCACTGAAGGGGCTGGTAAATCTTTATCATCAGGGGGATTACAGTCCATTTGAAGAGGCTAATAATCTTCATCATCAGGGAGTTTCAGTCCCTTTAGTGGACTTACGCTATGTAGCTCGGCCTTCAGTGCCGAGCGCGCCTACCGCCGTTCTACCCCGTTAGTCTCTTTTCATCACTCATCTGCCGCCGCGATTGCTTCAATTTCCAAAAGCCACTGCGGTTCGAGTTCAGGATTATGCGAAATATTGGATATGTCGTTTCCTTTCTTTAAATTGATTTTCCTGAACTCAATTATACCGCTTCAATTTCTATGAAGCACTGTACTAAGGCAAAAAGGTAAGGAGGAAAAATAAATGGAGCAAGAGCGCCGCCCCATCCGTATGTTGATAACCGACATCGGACACCCGGTTACGCCCAGCACGCTGGAAAGTTTGCGAAAGATAGAGTCTACGACTTTTTATATCGTTGGGATTGCTACCGACCCGGATGCGGTTGGCGCGGCCTGGTGCGACAGCGATTACGTTGTGCCAGAACCCGGCAGCCCCGAATATCTGGCAGCCCTACTCGATATTTGCGCTAGAGAACAGATCGAAATCGTTGTACCCTGGACGGATGACGAAGCCTGGGTCATTGCCGAAGCCGCCGCCATTTTTGAAGAGCGCGATATTGCCACCCTGTGCGGTTCGTTCGACTCGATTCAGCGGGCCAACGATAAAGGCCGGATGCTAAGTGAATTAAAACAGACCGATATTCCGACGGCGGATTTTGAACTGGCTTCCGGCCCGGAAGAAATGGAGCAAGCCGCTCGTCGGCTCGGCTACCCCGAAAAGCGGGTGATGGTCAAGCCGCGCGTGGGCAGTTCCAGCCTGGGCCAGTGTGTGTTGGATGCGAAAGTGGATTTGCTTCACCGCCAGCAACAACTGCCGCTTTCCAGCTTTCTGGCAATGCTACACGAAGCCCAAAAGAGCGGCGCAACTATGCCGGACTACATTGTAATGCAATATTTGCCCGGCGAAGAATTTAGCGTGGATATATTAGCCGACCAGGGCGAAGCGCTCTATATTATCCCGCGCCGCCGCCTCGAAGCCGTCGAAGGCGTTTCGGTGGTGGGTGAAGCCATCGCCAACCCCGAAGTACGCCAGATTGCCGCCCGCATCATCAAACATTTTGGCCTGCACCTCAATGTAAACATGCAATTCAAGTATTCCGAAGTTGCGGGCGGACAGCCGATGGTCTACGATATTAATCCGCGCATCTCCGGCACAATTGTCGCCAATGCCGCCGCCGGAGTCAACATGCTTTACTACGGTATCCGTTTTGCCCTGGGAAAATCTATTCCTGCCCCGTCTGAAATTCAGGTGCGCCAGACCAAAATAGTGCGTTACTGGGCCGAAAGTTGTCTTCCCCAGGATAAATGGTTTTCACCATAGCTTTTCTTATTTTGAAAATTCTTGCAAGAATTTTCAAAATAAGAAAAGCTATGGTTTCAAGCTTAATTTCGGCGCTGGTTAAGGTCGGCTGGCCCTGGAAAAGCCGGGTAGACTTGGCAAAAGGAAATAGAGTGCCAGCAAAACTATCAAGCCCAGGCTGACCTCATAGCTAAGGAACGCCAGCCCAAACGCCACTACATACAGTAACAGGCCGAAATTATATTTTTGACTAATACCCTTGATTAGAGTTGGGGGAAGTTTGTGGTCAAGCAGGCCAGCTTTACCCGAAGCATAGCGCCACAAAATATTGAAAACTCCCGCCATCAGAAGCATTATACCAGCATAAAAAATGGTGGCGGTCTGTTGTTCGCGTCCTTCCCGCATATATTCGGATAGCACCCCCGTCGGGAACGGCAGAAACGAGATTACCATCAAAAACAGCACGTTGAGCGCCAAAAAAGCATGGTTGGTACGCTGAATCAGCTTGTACATCTGGTGATGGTTAATCCAGATAATGCCAATTACCAAAAAGCTGGTCAAATATCCCCCATAAGAAGGCCATAGTTGCAACAATTCCTTCCACAAATTGCCCTCTGCGCCCTCTTTCAAATGTGGCACTTTAATTTCCAGCACCAATAGCGTAATCGCAATTGCAATTACGCCATCGCTAAACGCCTCGATACGGCCCGTTCCATCGCTACTCGTGTCAATTAATTCTTCGCGCCCCTCTTGAATTCCAAAACTCATCAAAACCTCCTATGCCAGTTTGTTCCATCTTTTAACAAACTTCTGGTTCAAATTTAAACATAAAAATAGCCGCAATGCGCCTGCCTGTTTGGGTGGTTTGTAGCATTATAGCCTATCCGTTTGGGCGGGTAGATGTAGTTTTCGGGATGATTTAGAATAGTTACTATTTGAGTATAAAGAAACATAGTTAATGGTTTGTTAATAAGTCGCTAAAATGAATTGAAGAGGTGTTAAATTTTAGAGCCAATAAAGCTTTGAGGTAACAAAGCAGGCCAAAACCGTAAGCCATGCGTTTCTGAAACATAAACAGGAGCCTGAATTGGTTAAAATTTGAACAAACGGGTTTTAACAAGATGTTAACAAATTGTGGATATTCTTAACAACTCATTTAAACCTCCTTCATATCTTTTTTGTAACATGAATGTGGAAGTTAATGTAATGCTCAGATTCTAATGATAGGGTTATAGTAAAAAAGTAGTACTGGCACCGGGTCGGCTGCTTATCAGGACGAAAACTTTCAAGGACTGAGATTTATAAAAGTTACCTATATCTTAAACGGAGGAAGAATAGGTGTTAAAAAGGAGCATTTGGCAAGTGAGAACCAATGCAAAATTAGTAAGTGTAGCGCTGATGGCGTTACTGGCGGCGCTGGTTTTATCGGCTTGTGGCGACAATACCGCTACTAACACGGCTGCCCCCACTACTGCCGCCGCAACAACGGCAGCAGCTACCACCGCCGCCGCAACAACGGCAGCAGCTACCACCGCCGCCGCGACTACTGCTCGTCCCGCCACTACTGCGGCGGCTACCACTGCGGCTGGGGCAACTACTGCGGCGGCTACCACCGCAGCGGCAGCTACTACCGCGGCTACCACCGCAGCGGCAGCTACTACCGCAGCAGGTGGAAATACCAGTGCCGTATTGCCTACTGGCGTGGATGGCACCAAGTTGAACGCTAACCTGAACGGTAGCGGCGCGACTCTGCCACAACCGACTATTAAAGTTTGGCAGACCGAGTTTGGCAAGGCTGCCCCGAACGTAAAAATTAACTACCCCGGCGGCGGTAGCGGTCAGGGTCGGACTGACTTCTTGACTGGCAAGACTGACTTTGGCGGTTCGGACGTGCAGATTTCGGCAGACGAAGCAACCAAAAGTGGTAAAAACCTCGCCGACATTATCCAGATTCCCTGGACACTGGCGGCAGTAGTCTTTACCTTCAACCTGCCTGGTATCACCGAGTTGAACATGACTCCTGAAGTAGCGGGCGCAATTTACACTGGCAAGATTGCCAAGTGGAACGATGCCAAGATTAAGGCCGACAATCCCAGCGCGAACCTGCCCGACCTTGACATCAAATTCGCAGTACGCGCTGACAACAGTGGTACGTCGAATGTTTTCACTTCGTATCTTTCGGCAGTTAGCCCCGATTTCAAAACTGCGGTTGGCGCGGCTGGGCAGCCCAAATGGGAAGGCGCTGGCATCAACGTAACCACCGCTCCCGGTAATGATGGCGTAGCCGGTCTGGTCAAGCAGACTCCTGGTACGCTGGGCTATGTAGAACTGGCTTACGCCTTGCAGAACAAACTCGCCTACGCCAACGTCAAGAACCCGGCGGGCAAGTTCGTAAAACCCAGCCTGGATAGCATCAGTGCGGCGGCAGCCAATGCCAAGCTGGACGACAGCTTCAAAATTGACCTGATTAACCAGCCGGGCGAAAATGCCTACCCGCTTGCGACCACCAGCTACGGTCTGTTCTACAAGGCTTATCCTGACAAAGACAAAGGTCAGGCAGTGGTAAGCTTCCTGTGGTACATCCTGCACAAAGGTCAGGAAGACTCGAAGCAAGCTGAATACGCTCCGCTCCCAGCCGCGATTGTTACTCAAATCGAGGCGAAGGTAAAGACGATTACCGCAGGCGGCGAAGCCGTTATAAAGTAAAGTTGTTAACCATTCGTTAACAAATTAACTTGTAACTATGATTTGGTTATAAGACTGAAGGAAGAAAGAAGAAGCCACGTGATGGCGTGGCTTCTTCCTTCACCAAATATAATTTCTTCTTAAACGCGATTTACTTACAAATATGGTAAAATAGATAGAATAATATTTCACAATAAACTGCTTGCCTTTCTGATAAATATAGTACGGGTTCAAGGGTTCAGAGAGGATGGATGTGAAAAAGAGTTTAGGAGCGAATTTTAATGGCGATAACCTCCCCCCCCGCCACTCAATCGAAAGCGGTTGCAGTAACAGGCAGTAACCTGGGCGACCGTGTTTTTGCGATTGTGACTGCGATTTTCGCGGGTTTGATATTGGCAATTGTAATAGTGTTTGCGCTGGTTTTTACTATTGGTTCGTGGAACGCTATCGGGCGC
>JBBQXW010000183.1:0-14786 GCA_038209275.1 Chloroflexia bacterium
CCTACATCTATCGCCGCCGCTACGTCCAGCACTTGCGTTTTGCCGCTCTTCAAGTCTACCTTCACCCGAATAATCTGGGTGGCGAAGCCGTAAGCGAAGTGCAAATCCTGACCCGGTTTAGCCTTGCCGATTGGAGCGGTATCCGGCGCGTGATAGACCGCTTCGCCCAACTGGGTTACGCCATCCTTGACCAGTTCTTGCAGGTAAGGCCGCAACAGTGTGCCTTCTACATCATCGGGCGAACGGAAGAAGCGCCCGCCCGCCACCCGGCATTGCGTCGCATCCAGCCCAAGCTTGCGGGCTACCAGCATCGTCACGTTCTGGCGGGCCTGTCGCGAGGCCATTAGCGCGGCGTTGCCACTGATGAAGGCTGAACGGCTGGCGGTAGTCGGGCCGCCATCGGGAGTGCGCCCGGTATCACCGTTTATCGGAATTACGTCCTCGTAATCGAAGCCGCCTTCCTGGGCGCAAATCTGGGCTACCGTCGTGCCGATGCCCTGCCCGATTTCGGTTGTGCCAATGCGAATACTAACCCGACCATCTGACTCAAGCACTACCGTTGACCCGCCATGGTCGTCAATCGCCGTACCCAGCCCGGTATTTTTGTAGGCGCAAGCTACCCCAATACCGATACGTTCCTTTTCTGGGTCGAAGGCGACGGCAGGCCACTGCTGGGCTATCTCGCGCGCCCGCCGAATCGTCTCTTTCAAACCGACGCTGGCCTTCATCACTTGCCCCGTCCCGCTTTCTTTGGCTACTTCAAGGGCGTTGCGTTCGCGCATTTCGAGCGGGTCAATTCCGAGCTTTTCGGCGATTAAATCCAGCTGGCTTTCGACGGCAAAGGCGCTCTGACTCACCCCAAAGCCACGCATTGCCCCGGTGGGCGGATTGTTGGTGTAGACCGCCAGCGTATTCACCCGCACGTTCGGCACGACATACGGCCCGCAGCAATGCACCGTCGCTCGTTGCAATACCGGCACGGAAAGCGAACAGTACGCCCCGCCATCGCCCAGCATGGTAATATCCATCGCCAGCAAATTCCCTTCAGCATCGGCGGCGGTTTTGTAATGTAAAGTAATTGGGTGACGCTTAGGGTGGAACAGAATTGATTCCTCGCGGCTGTAGGTCATCTTCACCGGGCGATTAGTTTTGAGAGCCAGTAGTGCCAGGTGAATCTGCACCGAAATATCTTCTTTGCCGCCGAACGCCCCGCCCGTCATAGCGTGAACAATCCGCACTTTTTCTTCGGGTAAATTCAGGGCGTGGGCGGTCTGTTCGCGGTCTTCAAACGGATTTTGCGAACCCACATGAATAATTACGCCGCCCTCGCCGTCCGGCAGCCCTACGCCCGACTCCGGCTCGATAAAAGCGTGTTCGATAAACTGGGTCTGGTAGACCTGTTCAACTACTACCGCTGCGTTGGTAAAGGCGCTGTCAATCTCGCCTTTCTCGAATTTTACTTCGACAATCGTGTTGCCGCCCGCGTGAACCAACGGCGCATCTGGCTCAAGCGCTTTCGCCGGGTCAAACAGGCCGGGCAACACTTCGTACTCTACTCGGATTAGCTGGCTGGCTGCTTCCGCCTGCTCTTTCGTCTCCGCCGCCACCACTGCTACTGCGTCGCCCATATAGCGCACCTTGTCGCCACACAGCACCGGCCAATCTTGCTTAATCAGGCCGTGGGCGTTGCGTCCCGGCACATCCTTCGCGGTTATCACCGCCGCTACGCCCGGTGCTTTTTCGGCTTCGCTGGTATCAATCGAAATAATCTGGGCGTGCGGGTAATCGGCCCGTAACGTTTTGGCGTAAAGCATATTGTCGAAGAACATATCGTCACAATAAATTGACCCGCCCGTCACAATCTCTAGTGCGTCCTTGCGTTTGGCCCGTTCGCCAACCACTTTAGTTTTCGAGATTTCTTGCGCCGCCGAATTTTCGGCTAAATGCTGCGCCGCCCGCTTAATCGCCGCTATCGGTTTGGTGTAGCCAGTACAACGGCACAAATTGCCCAATAGGGCCGTTTTAATCTCGTCGTCAGTTGGGTCGGGGTTGCTGTTCAAAAGTGCCTTGCCTGAAATAATCAGGCCGGGAATACAGTAGCCGCATTGCAGGGCCGCTTCGTCAATAAAGGCTTGCTGTAGCGCGTCGAGGGTCGGGTCGTCTATTGGGCCACTCGCCAGCCCTTCGATAGTGGTAATTTGGGCCGCCGCCGCTTTCTCCGGCTTGATAGTACAGGCCGTTACGCTCTTGCCGTTCATAATCACCATACACGAGCCGCAAAAACCTTTGTCGCAGCCGTTTTTCGCCCCGGTCAGCTTCAATTCATCCCGCAGTAAATCCATCAAGGATGCACCGGGCCGAGCCTGTACCGTCTTTTCTGTTCCATTTACCGCAAACGAAATTTCCTTATATTCCATAATTGCCACCCTTTTTACTATAGGTTAATTGAATATTCAACACGGAGACACTGAGACACGGAGGTTTTTAGGAGTTTTTATTATAACACTTAGCGGAAATTCTGTTCCATCCATTCTATCCCAAACTGGACTAGCGCAGTGGCCTCGAAAAGATGGGAAGGCGCTGCTCCGACTAACCCAGTCTGGCCCTGCCCGGAGGCGAGAAATGCTTTGGCGATGGTTTCAAAATAATCTTTGCCGTCCTCTTCCCAATCTACAATGCCCTGGCTGGTATCAAATTCTTCTACCTCTACCCACTTGCGTTGCCCGTTCTCAAGAATGACCGTCGGATAACGTACAATCCGTTTATTGGGTACTTGGGCCTGATGCTCGGCATAATGCAACAGAGTAATCGTTTCCAACGGCGCACCCAGCATCAGCACCTTGCCACCCGCTTCGCAAAGTTTTGCCAGAGGTGAACCAGAGCCGTAGCCATACTGAAGCGGGTGATTTTCGGTTAGCCATTCGGCCTTTGCGCCGATAGCGGCCATCGAAGCTTCCGGGTTGCTGCTGCGGTACGCGCCGGGCCGGGTACGCAAAAATTCGGCTAAGATACTGAGTTCGCGGTAGTAGGCGCGGGAATTCGCCGGGTCGAAGGCCGGACATTCATCCAGATAAGCTTGCTGGCGCTCTTGCGACCATTGGGCAAATTCGTAAGGGGTATCTTGCCAGCTGGTCAGCATCATAAGTGTGCCAGAAGGAGTCAGCAAATCGAGGACAGCTTGCAGCACCACATCCGGCCCGCCCACAACCCAGCCGATAGCTTTCACCGAAGTGTGCATCATCACAGTGTAGCCCGGCTCTAGGCCCAATTTTTGCAAATCGCTAATTATTCGGCTTCTGGTAATAATAGAGGGTTCATCTTTTAAATCAGTCATATCAGCGATACCATAAGACTAAGCGCTCAATCAGCGTCACCAGCCCAAACAGTACGATGCCCATTAGCGAAAGAAGCAGCATCGCGCCGAAGGCTAATCCGTTATTGGCGTTGGCGGTAGCGATTAAAATCAGGTTGCCCAAGCCTTTATCCGAAGCCACAAACTCGCCGATAACCGCTCCAACCACCGCCAGCGAAATTGCCACCTTCAGTCCGCTAAAAATAAACGGTAGTGCCGCCGGAAAGCGCACTTTAATAAAAGCTTGCCAGGGGTTAGCCGAGAAAGAGCGAATCATGTCCATTAGTTCGGGGTCAACCGCCTTCAGCCCGGTTGCGGTATCTACAATAATTGGGAAGAACGAAACCAGAAAAGCTACCGTAATCTTGGGCCAGTCGTTCAGGCCCATCGAGAAGACCAGCACGGGCGCAAGTGCCACCTTTGGCACCGACTGAAAGACCAGTAGCACCGGGTAAATTGTGTTTTGCAAGGTGCGCGAAAGTGCAATCATAATCGCCAAAGGTATGCCGATTATCACGCCCAGCCCAAACCCTGCCAGCGTCTCGTACAGCGTCACCAAGACTTGAGCCGGAATAGAGCGCGGCGTTCCGTCCTGGCTCTGCCACCAATCGAAAGTACTCCGCCAGATTTCCGAAGGGGCGGGTAACTTGAACTTCTCAATCTTCCAGAAAGCCACCGCCCATTCCCAAAACAAAAACAGTAATACAAGCGTCAGTACTGGCGCAAGAAATTTAAGCCAGTGCAATATCCGCCAGCCCCAATCGGCCCGCTTGATTACATCGGATGGTAAAGTACTTTCCTCGGTTTTGCTCTCGCTGGCAACACTCATTTTCGCCTCTTCATAGAAATACGCTTGTGCAGATTGACCTATTCTAACAAATTTCTTTTGGGCAAGTCAAAAAATGCAGGTAACACAGATGAGCACAGATGAACACAGATTTAATAAAAATTATTTATTCACCACAGAGGCACGGAGAAACACGGAGTTGAAATTCATTTTTAGTTTTTCTCTGTGCCTCTGTGGTGAATTTCTGCCTCCTGCGGAATAATTACGCCAAAATTTCTAAAATTATCTGTGTTCATCTGTGTTACTTGCTTTTTGTTCATCTGTGTTCAAAAGATTTGTCTTCCTGCTTTGCAAAGTCAGCCCGGTTGTAGATAGCCGAGCGAATAGCCGTCACCAGTGCTTCAAATTCGGGCGTGTATTCCATTTCGGGCGCACGCGGACGCGGCAAGGTTATCATAACCTCGCGGACTATCCGGCCTGGGCGCGGCGACATCACCACTACCCGGTCACTGAGCAGCACCGCTTCGGGAATCGAGTGAGTCACAAAAAGCACCGTCTTGCGGCGCTCTTCCCAAATGCGTAATAGTTCCAGGCCCAATTCGTCGCGGGTTAGGGCATCGAGCGCTCCGAACGGCTCGTCCATCAACAAAATTGCCGGATCGAGCAGCAGCGCCCGCGCAATTCCGACGCGCTGCTGCATCCCGCCCGAAAGTTCGCGGGGGATTTTCTTCTCAAACCCTTCCAGATTCATCTTTGCCAGCAGCCGCTTAGCCTCGTTTAGATAGCCGGAACGCCCGCCCTGCACCTTGCTTTTGGCCCGGTTCACCTCGGCAGGAACCAGCACATTATCGAGAATATTGCGCCAGGGCAACAGGGCCGGACGCTGAAAAACGAACCCGATTTCGGGGGAAGGCCCGGTAACGTTCTGTCCGCCCACCTTTACCCCGCCAGAGTTCGCTTCTTCCAGCCCACCAACTATTTTTAACAGCGTAGATTTGCCGCAACCGCTCGGCCCGACCAGGCTGACAAATTCGCTCTCACGCACCATTAGTTCAATCTGGTGCAACGCTTCCACCAGACTCCCGTCCCTGGCCCGAAAAGTTTTACTGAGTTTTTCTAGTTGTATCATTTTAGTAGTGATGAGTAATGAGTGATGAGTAATGAGTGATGAGTGATGAGTAAATTAGTCAACTGGCAGAGCAGCATCCTACAAATTAGCCCGGTCTTGTGGGACATTGCTCCGCCAATGGATTTCTACTCATCACCCATCACTTATTACTTCTTTAACATATCATTGGTGTACAGTGCTTCCGGCTCGATGGCAGATTTCAGGGTGAAATATTTTGCCATCAAATCGCGGGTCGCCTTCATTTTTTCGGGATCCATAAAGCCCAGGCCGTTTTTCTTGGCCTCGTCGGTCATGGCAAGCTCTTTGACCGCCATAATTTCGGCTTTGGCTATATCTGCTTCTACTTCGGGATGAGTCTTGCGAAGCAACGTTACCGCCTCGTCCGGGTTGGCGAAGGCATCGGTCATGCCTTTGTTGGTTGCCGCCACGAATTTTTTGAGCAAATCGGGCTTGGTTTTAATCATATCATCGGTGGCAATCACCGCGTTAGAATAGAATTGTAGCCCATAATCGGAGAAAACAAAAGATTTAACCTTCTTGCTATCTCCGGCTTGTTTTTGTAGTTGTGGCGCTGCCATCGTAAATTCGGTAATCGCGTCGCTCTGTCCACCCAGCAAAACCGCAGTTTTGGCGGTAGCATCAATCGTGGCCCAGTTGACCTTGCTCACGTCAATATTGTTGGCGGCGGCAAAAGCCGGGAAGACCGTCCGAATAGCATCTCCGGCGGGCGCAGCAATTGTCTTGCCTTCCAAATCTTTAGGCGTTTTGATATTGCTCGATTCCAGGAAATAAATCGTGTGCGGGGCGCGACCATAAATCATATCAATCGCCTTGACTGCGGTATTCTCGTTGGCGCGAGTAACTACCAGCGAACCAACATCGCCAAAAGCAATATCAATTGTGCCAGCCGCCACCTTCTTAATCGAGTCAGCCGAGCCGTAACCTCGCGAAATAGTTACGTCCAACCCTTGTTCCTTGTAGTAACCCTTTTCCAGCGCCACAAAGAACCCGGCGTGCCGACCATAAATTACCCAATCCAGCGCAAAATTAACCTTTTGCATCCCCGCACTTGCTGCTGCCGTAGTCGCTCCCGTCGCGGCGGTAGTTGCCGCCGCCGCAGTGGTAGCGCTGGCAGCAGTGGTGGAAGCTGCCGTTGTCGCTGCCGGGGCGGGGGTAGCAGTTGGGTCGCCGCACGCCGCCATTAATCCGGCTAAAGCAATAGCCAGCATTAAACCGCTGGCCCAACGAGCGACCCGATTAGTCTTTCGAGTTAAAAACATTCCCTTTTCTCCTCCATTTTCCCCTATAAGAGCTTGATTTTGCTAGTAGCGATTTCAATCGCTTTCGGATTTGGGTAGAGCCAAAGCGATTGAAATCGCTACTACTTTAAGACTGCAAGCGAAAGTCCTGTTTATACAAAGTTGAACCTGAACCAAAGGCTGGCACGTTGCACAAGCTCTGACAGACATCAAATTTGGCGCACAAAAGATAAAAGCGGTGGGGAACCTGATTTTTGGTCTTTTTTGAAAAAAGCGGCGTTGTTACAGGTTCTTTAGAGTATAACAGGTGAAAATGCTCAAAGCAATCCATGCTGTTGGCTATTATAACATGGCAAAATGACTAAGCTATGTACAATTAGCCTAAAATTAGTAAGGCTTATTTTGAGCAAGCAGAATGCAAATAGCTACCTTCTTAACTTGCTTTTTTGGTCTTTTTCTACTAAAGTTACCCCAATAGCAAGTAAAAACCCTCAGTCAGTCTAACCGCTCGTTTGCCGGGCTTATGGGAAAGCAAGCCGTCCTAAAAATTTTATAGCAAAGAAAAGAGTGACGATGTTACTTTTGCACAACGCCATGACGATTACCATGGATGCCTCGCGCCGTATTCTGACCGATAGTGCAATTTTGATAGATGATGGAGTGATAAAAGCAATTGGACGCTTTGATGATGTAATGTCGCAAGTGCCAGCCGGAATTACACTCGAAAAGCACAATTTGGGCGGAAAACTGGTTATACCCGGCCTGATTGATACGCACGTCCATCTGGCTCAGGCCATGATACGCGGTTGCGCCGACGACATGAGTCTGATTCCCTGGCTGCTCGATAGAGTCTGGCCCCTCCAGGGCAATTATACTGCGGAAGATGGTCGTACCAGCGCGACCCTGTGTATCGCCGAAATGCTCAAGAGCGGCACGACCTGTTTCATCGAAGCGCTTTTTGCTGGACGCTATGGCTTTGAAGGCGTGGCCCAGGTAGTTGAGCAGAGCGGCATTCGGGCTTGCCTGGGCAAAATCGTGATGGACATCGGGACGTATGCCGAAAGCAATCGCTCCATGCACCCCGGCATGGTCGAAGACCGCGATATAACCCTACGCGACACCCTGCGCTATTACGACGAATACAACAACAGCGCCAACGGACGGCTCAAGGTCTGGTTTGGCCCGCGCACCCCCGGCGGCTGTACCCCTGAACTTTACAAAGAAATTGCCGCTATCGCCCGCGAACGCAATATGGGCATTACGGTTCACCTTGCCGAAGTAAAAAGCGACCCCGAATATATCCGGCGCGAATACGACTTATCCCCTGCCGCCTATATGCAGGAGGTTGGCTTGCTCGATTTAGGCCCGAAATGCGTTCTGGCGCACGGCGTGTGGCTGGACGATGAAGATATTGCGCTGCTGGCGATATACGGCGCAACGGTCAGCCATAATCCTTCCTCGAACAGTAAGCTGGCAAGCGGTTTCGCCCGTGTGCCGGAAATGTTGGCTGCCGGAGTCAATGTCGGGCTTGGCTGCGATGGCGGCCCGTCCAACAATAGCTACGATTTGCTGCAAGAAATGAAGCTAGCTTCGGTTATTCATAAAGCCGTTCGGCTTGACCCCTTGGTGGTGGATGCCGAAACTACCCTCGAAATGGCGACTCTACACGGCGCAAAAGCTTGCGGTCTACTTGACCAAATCGGTTCGCTGGAAGCAGGCAAACAGGCCGATTTAGTGGTAATTGACACCAACAGCCTGAGCCTGACCCCTTTTAACACTCAAAACCCGGTCTCCGCCCTGGTCTATGCCGCGACGGGTAACGATGTAGAAAGCGTGATGATTGCCGGAAAATGGACGGTTTGGAAAGGCGAACTACAAACCCTGGATGAAGAAAAACTCAAAGCCGAAGCACGCACCCACGCCACCGCCCTCTACGAACGCGCCAACATCAAGCTCCAAAGCCGTTGGCCCACCAGTTAAGAAATTTTGAATTTTGAATTTTGAATTTTGAGTTTTGAGTTAGGAACACAGATGAACACAGAGAACCACCCTTCGGGCGTGAACACAGATGATTTAAACTTTATAAAATTTTCCGTGTCTCCGTGTCTCCGTGGTGAAATTTTTGAACTTTGAACTAAAACGAGGGACAATTAAGGTGACACAATCTTCTTTTACGCCGGGTCTGGGTAATCAGCTAAACCGGGAGGTGCGCGAGACAATCGAGCAAAATTTTGATAAGCTGGCTCAAAACATTGCTTCAGCGCTCAAGTACGAAGCCACCGCCGCTTATCAGGCGATGGAGCTAACTGTTTTGCGTGAGATTGCTTACGCCGCGCTTTCGCAGACGGCTTCCTGGATGGAGGAAAGTAGCGGACAAATTATCGAGGCTGACTTGAGTGATGGCTTGAGGCAGCGCCTTCAAATCGGCTTTACTATCGCCGATTTTATCAGCACTACCGATTTGATTGAGCGTGAGCTTAAAGCTTTTTGCCAAAAAGTTTTTGCTGACCGTCCCGATTTGCTTCAGCGCAGCACGCTCCGGCTCGATGGTATTTATACTATTGTCCGCACGGTTGAGGCGCGCATGGTAATGCGGCATGGGAGGAAGGGATGAAGATGAGGATGGAGGGATGAGGACGGAGGATTTAGTTATGGCAGACTATGATACGTTGATTAAAGATGCGACGATTTATGATGGAATGGGGAGCAGGCCGTATCCAGGGCATTTGCTTCTAAAGGATGGGGCGATTGCGGAAATTATTTGGGGCGATGCGCCGGGAAACGAAATGGCGGCACAGGTGGTTGAGGCGAAAGGTTTGGCGCTTGCGCCCGGCTTTATAGACATGCACTCCCATTCTGAACTTGACATAATGCGCGACCCGCTTAATCCGGCTAAACTACAGCAAGGTATTACTCTTGAATTGTTTGGGCAGGATGGGCTAGGGCCAGCGCCCGTAACCAACGCGGGACAGGATGAACGTCAACGCTACCTGAAGCCTCTGACCGGGCCGTACCCCGAAAAATGGGGCTGGCATACTTTCGGCGAGTTTATGGAGGCACTGCGGTCAGCCAAAGGAGCGCTAAACTCGGCCATGCTTGCCCCACACGGCGCGATTCGGGATGCCGTGATGGGTATGGAAAACCGCCCGGCCACCGCCGCCGAACTCGACCAGATGAAGGGCTTGCTTTCGGAAGCATTAGACAGTGGCGCGATGGGCATGTCGCTTGGGCTAATATATCTGCCCTCGATGTATGCGTCTTTCGAGGAATTAGTGGCGCTCTTTAACGTAGTGGCCCAGCACGGCAAACTGTTGGTGACGCACATGCGGAACGAGGGCGATAGTGTGCTGGAAAGCATTGATGAAATGCTTGAAATTGGGCGACAAACCGGCGTTAAAGTGCATCTTTCGCATCTGAAAATCGTGGGTCGCGACAACTGGCCCTTGCTTGACCAGATTTTTGCTCGTTTCGATAAAGCTTTGTCCGAAGGCATAGATTTAAGCTTTGACCAGTATCCCTATACTGCCGGATGTACCACTCTGACCGCAGTTCTTCCGGCCTGGGCGCAAGCGGGCGGGCCGGACAAATTGTTGGCCCGGCTCAAAACTTCCGCCGACCGCAACCAGATGGCCCGTGATATTGAGCAAGGTTTACCCGGTTGGGAAAATATTGCGCGTTCTTGCGGCTGGGAAGGCATTTTCGTCAGTTCGGTTATCCTGGCTAAAAACAAGGTTTGCGAAGGGCGACATATCGCCGAACTTGCCGAGGAACAGGGCAACGCCCCCCATGATGTCGTTTTCGATTTGCTGGTCGAGGAAGATTTGGGCGTGGGCATGATTGATTTCTACGGCTCGGAAGAAGTGGTGAAGTCCACCCTTGCCCATCCTTTGCAAACCGTTGGCACGGACGGTATTCCCAACGGCAAGCCCCATCCGCGCCTCTACGGAACTTTCCCGCGCTTGCTGGGACGCTATACCCGCGACGAAAAGTGCCAGTCGCTCGAAGAAACCGTCCGCAAAGCCAGTGGCGCTGCCGCCGCCCGCCTGGGTTTACCTGACCGGGGCTTGATTAAAGAAGGCTACCGTGCCGATTTAGTGCTATTCAATCCCGCCAGCGTAATTGACCGCGCCACCTACCAGAATCCCCAACAATACCCGGATGGCATCGAATGGGTCTTTGTAAACGGCGTAGCCGTACTCGCCAACGGCGAAATTACCGGGGCAACAGGTTGCGGTATGGTGCTGAGTTAGCGGAGAAGAATCACCACAGAGGCACGGAGAAATACGGAGAAAAAATAGATTTTAACTCCGTGCCTCCGTGTCTCCGTGGTGTTTTTCTCTTCTCCTCTCTGTGTCCTCTGCGGTAAAAAATTAGCGGCCCACCAGATTTACGATTTCTTCGGCCAGTTTTTGGGGAGTGTACGCGCCGACCCGCACCCCGACTTCGCTCAAAAGCTGGGCGGTTTCGCGATTGTAGACCGGGGCGGCCTGGCTGGATAATGCCGCTAACCCTAAAATCGTAACGCCGCTCTCGGTCAGGGCTTGGGCGGCAGCAATCAGGCGGTCTCGCCCGCCTCCCTCAAAAAAGTCAGTGACTAGCACCAGCACCGTTTTGCGCGGCTCTTGTACCAGCCCGGCACAGTAGCGCAGGGCGTTGGCGATGTCCGTTCCGCCGCCAAGCTGTACACTCATCAAAAGTTCTACCGGGTCTTGAATACGGTCAGTCAGGTCTACCACTTTGGTATCGAACACAACGAAATTAGTTTTGAGCGAAGGCAGTGCCGCAAAAATCCCCGCCAGCACTGCACTTTGAATAATCGAGTCGAGCATCGAGCCGCTTTCGTCCACGCATAAAATAATATGCCAGTCGCGGCGTTTGTGGCTGCGGGAGTAAAAGAAGAAGCGTTCGGGGTAAAGCTGCCCGCTCTCGGTATCGTAATGTTTCAGGTTGTGGCGAATAGTGCGCCGCCAATCCAGATTGCGGGCGATTTTAACCGGGCTATGGCGGGTGCGGTCTAGCCGTCCGCGCAAAATCGAATACACTTCGCGCATCAGCTTTTCGCGAATTTGCTCGGCGACGCGCCGGGCCACCCGTCGGGCGGCATCCAGGGCCGGGCCACGCAACAAGCCTTTCATTTGCAGCAAAGCTTTTAGCAAATTCTCGTCTGGCTCGATACTCTCAAGTATCGCCGGGTCGGTCAATAATTCTTGCAGATGGTAGCGTTGGAGGGCATCACGTTCAAGCGTTTCGGCGGCTTCACGCGGAAAAAGTTCGCGCACCTCGGTCAGCCAGCGCGGTACGGTCAGATTTGAGCCGCCCAGGTCGGCCTGACGCAAGCCATAAGGCGACGGAGCAGCCCCTTCTCGTCCGTAAAGAAAACCCAACGCCTGGTCAACCCGCTCCAAATAATCGGGCGATGCGCTTTCGCCTTCTTCACCCTCGCTCGATTTTTTGGCAGCGCCGCCCGTTCCCTGCTCCTGGGCCTCCGGCAACGGCAAGCGCCGCCCGGCGTAACGCCCTAACGCCAACCGCCAGCGCGTCGCCGCATCCTCTTTATTACCCTTTTCCTCGAATTCATCAGGATTCATTGATTAACCGCCAAGACGCAAAGAACGCCAAGAAATTAAAAAGCACATCAATAGTTAACCGCCAAGACGCAGAGAGCGCCAAGAATTTTAAAATTTATCAGCTAACGGAGCAGCATTTTACAAGCAATTTCGTTCTTGTAGGACATTGCTCCGTCAATGGAAAATCAGCTGACGGAGCAGCATCCTACAAACCTGTGCTGATTTGTAAGACATTGCTCCGCCAATGGATTTCTCAAAACTCAAAACTCAAAAAAATCTGTGTCCATCTGTGGTTCTCTGTGTTCATCTGTGTTCCTGAATTTCAACTCAAAACTCAAAACTCAAAATTCAAAACTAATTCCTGTTCCCGTAGCGCCACTGGAAATATTGCAAGCCGACGTTGCCCATCTCGACGCGGTAAGCTTCCGGGTTGGACGGGGTATAGGTCAAGACGCGCCGCTCGAAAAGCTGTACCAACACATCTTTTTCTACTCCCGCGACTACCGTTCTAGTCCAGTAGGCTTCGGTGATAGGTAGGCCGGTAGCGTAAAAGAGTGGGTCGAAGATACGGGCAGTCTGCACCTTGCCTGCCGGGTCGAATACCGGGCCAACCGTGTTGAGATACTCCCAAAACGGGCTGGCGATGTAGTGATTGGTCTCTTTGACCAAATTGGTAGCGGTCACGTTGAAGCGACCCAAACTATCGCTATTGCGTACCTGTCCGGCATTATCGAGCGTCTGGTTAATAAGCGCGCCATCCTGGTTGGTATTTTTGTCTTGCAAACTTAAATAACGCAAGAAAGCCGGAGTTTTGTTAGCGTTCGAGAGGTCGCCTGCGGTTGGAATATCGGCTGGCCCGCGGTCTACAAAAGTGCTATCGCCTGTCTGAAGCTGACCCGTTACCATTTCCCGCACCAGCAAGCCATTGGTGATATAGTAAGGGCGCTGGTCGTAGCTGGTGATGCTAAAATCGGGTTTGGTTATTTCCATGCGGGCTTTATCAAAATAAGTAACCCAACGCCAGCTATTGGTAGCTTCTTTGTAGGGTTCGAGGACTGCGGTTGCCGCGCCGCCTGTGGTATACGGCCCCCATAGCCAGCTTCGGCTGACAATGCCATCAATTACGGGCCGATCAGTGCGCTCCCACAAACTGTAGAAAGCCGAGGAATTGCCGATACCATAAAGTGCTTCGCTTACTTGCGGGCCGTTACGGTTGTCGGTTATTCTAAAGGTGGCATTTGCTCCGGCATCAATCGAGGGCGCAATATGAATTGGAAAAGCATAAATTTGCACCGGGCCGATTGGTGCAGTAAAGACTCCAGGGTCTTCGCCGCGTCCCCGGTTGTAGTAGCTAGAGCGGCCCAATAGTCCACGCCAGACAAAAGTGCCGTTTTCACGTACTACCGCATAGCCAAAGACCATTTCGCCGCTCAGAAAAGGTTCTTTGGCGTACATCGCGATACGTACTGTCCCGTTGGGTGGGAAATTATAGCCTTTGATGGTGATAGGAGCGCCCGTCGCGCCGGAAGTCGCCGATAATTCCAGCCGAGAATTGTTTTCGGCTTTGGCTTCCTGAAAAGCTGGTGAAAATAGCGTAACTAACAGGCAAATTAGTAGAACAGCTAATTTCTGATTAAAATTACTGTGAACTTTGTTCAATGCTAAACCCTTTCGCATCTTTTCAACATATTGCCGTAGAGATATAGCTGGCTAAACTCAATTAAGTTTAGCCAGTCGCACCTGCTTATTTTACCTGGGCTTTTCGAGAAATTCAAAGACTTACATCACACTGGTAGTAATTGCCGCAATTCTTCGGTCATTTGCTGCACTAAATCGGGCCTGCCGTGAAATTGAGCTGGGGTAGTTTGGAAACTTATTTAGCAAACTTATTATAATTCATTACGAGAAAATTATGGATTTGGCTTAATTTAAGATTGAGGGGAAGCGAAAAGGTTTTGCGGTGAATATTTCTCGGCAGAACCCTCTCGGTTCCCCCCTCCGTCCCGCATTCGGAGGGGGGGAGAGGGTAGGAGGAGAGATTGTTGTAGTCCATAAAAACGGTGGGCGTTCACTTAATATAACGCACCATAGCGAGAAAAGTTACTCTCATATCCAAAACAATTTTTGTTCCTTAGATTATGTATAGTCTAACACACACATGTTAACAAACAATTAACTTTTGATTAAGATTTCTCTATTTTATTTTCTAAATTTATTTAAGAGCGCCAAGAGCCTCTTGGCGCTCTTAAATAAATTTAGAAAATAAAATTACTGTCCCAGCGCGTACTTGATAATACGTGGGGCGAGTTCTTCGCCCAGGCCGAGGCGCGAAAATTCGATGGTGTAGTCTACTTCGATTGCCAGCAGTTCGTCGCCGTTCTCGATTAAGTCTACCGCCAGCACACCGCCGCCCACAGCTTGCGCTGCCGCCAACGCTATTCGCTCAATTTCCGGCGTGACTTCGCAATCAATCACCGTCAGGTTTTCGGCGGAAGCACTGGTGGCCTGATTAGCAATCAAATAGACTGCCTTCACTACTTCGTTGCCGATGACAAAAGCCCGAATATCGCGCCCTGGTCGCCCGTGCAAATATTCCTGTAAATAGTAAATTGCGTGGTCGTATTGTCCCAGCCGGTCTTTGTGTTCCAGCACCGCTTTTGCCGCATCATAATCGTTGAGGCGGGCGACCAGC
>JBBQXW010000184.1:0-14663 GCA_038209275.1 Chloroflexia bacterium
GAATAATTCGCGGGGTGTGCCGCCACCTTTACCAACCGAATAGAAATTAAGACCGCCGCATCCGGCGCTATAGGTCTGAGCCAGCGTAATATTTTGTCCATCCGGCGACCAGGCCAATGCCGCAATGTCCGAGTTAGGCGCCGCCGCAAAATTGGTTAGCGCGACAGGTGTGCCGCCTTTATTGAAAGAAGTCAGATAGACATCGGCTTTGGTCTCTTGCAGATTATTCGTTGGTTTCCGTACCACGTAGGCGATTTGCGATTTGTCCGGCGAAACCGCCACCGCGCCGCCCTCATAGTTCGGGTCAGTTAATGGCAGGGCTGTTATTACGCCTGTGTCAGGATTGAGCAAAACCAATGGCGGTACTTGTCCTGCCGTCGGATTCCCGCCACGAACGACTTGCTTAACCAAAATTTCCCCAGTCGAAAGCCAGGCTATCGGGGTGCGCTCGACTTCTAAACTATCGGCATCTTTGGTCAGGCGCGTCAGGTTTGAACCATCCAGACGCATGACGTAAATATCGTAACTACCTTTGTAACCCGCCGGATTATAAATATCGCGCACCGAAGCAAAGGCAATCCGCAAGCTATCGGGCGACCAGACGGGGTTGCGGTTAATCAGCACCTTATTATTAGTACTACTTTTGGTCAGATTAGTGCGCACTCCTTCTGACAGCAAAAGCGCCCACAGGTCGCCCTGATAGTCGTACAGTAGTAAACCTTCAGCTTTTGCATCCAGTTTTGGCAAGGCAATTGTTGGCGGCGGAGTTGGAACTTCGTCCGGCCCAATTGTGGCTTCTGCCGTTGCCGTCGCTATTGCCACTGTAGTTTTTGCCACGGTTGGAGTAGCGGCAATTGTCGTAGCGGTTGGAATAGCAGTCGGTGCAATGGTTGTAGCTATTGCTGTGGCGGTAGGCGCAACGGTGGTAGAGAATTGAGTGGCAGTCGCAATGGCAGGGGCGGTTGGTGTACCGATTGGCACAGATGTAATTAGGCTGGTTGAGGTAGCATCGCCGCAGCCACTTAACATTAAATTCAAAGCCAGAATTAAAATTAAAAGCCCCATCCAGGCGTTTTGTCTTAATCCGCGCATAGTCGAAAATTTCCCACTAAAAGCTAAAAAATGCGGCTCATCGCTATGATGAACCGCATTTTTTAGCTTTTCTAAAGTTTACCGACGGCCTGGCAGCTTATAGTAGAAAGCGTCCTGCATCGTTTCGTCTGGTCGGAAGGCCGAGTTGCCCGAACTCAACAGATGGCGCAGATAAGCCTTGCTGAAAGGGCGCTCGATATTCACAATCGGGTAAAGGTCGTCGAGCAGCGCGTAATAAGCGTCGCCTTGCTTTTCGCCGACAAACTGGAAAGCGTTTGAGACAATCTGGTCGGTCTTCTTGCGCTCGTTCTCCTCCATGCGGCGCTGTCCTTCCAACTGCCCGAAGCGGTCGGAACTGAGCGTCAGGCTACGATTGACTTCGCACTCAAAGACGATGGGCCGGAAGACAAATTTCTGGCGGCGCTCATCGTAGAACAACAGACGCGCCTCCTGTTCTTCAGCTTGCTTGTACTCCACGGTAAAGTGGTTGCTCTTTTCGCCTTGCTGAATTACCAGCACCGCGCCCGGCACGAGGTTATTCGAGAAGAACCCTTCCAGGCCCATAATCCAGCCGCCACGAGTGGTGGTCGGGTAGCGCAATTCGGCGGTGTAATTTACGTAAGCCTGCACTGCCTCGAAGCGCAAAATCAGTGCTTTTTGGTCGTCGAATAATGGGCTGGGGAAGAAGTTTTTGGCGGTCTCATCGTAAGGCAGCACGCCGTTTTCATATTCATAGAAAGTTAGAATATGCTCCCAGCGTTTCGCGCCTTTTTCAACGATTAACTCGTTCGGGTCAACCTGCGCTGGGTCTTCCAGGAATTTGTAATCGGTGCCGATTTCGGCGGCCTTGCGGCGGGGTTGACCGATGGCGACCACGCCAGGGGCAGTCCACACCCGGTCATCGTTCGCGCCGACAAATTCAAAATCCTTCTTTTCTTTGAAAAGCCGGAAGTTGAGGGCAAAGCGGGTTGCTTCATAATCGCTATCGGTAGTGCGCTTGTTGTAAATTTCGCGCAGGACGGCGGTATCGCTGACCGGCCCTTGCTCCTCGCTCATAAACTCGCGAATACGACGGAAATCACCTTTGCTGTAGCGCCCGGTCATATCTTCGATGTACCAGTCGTTCGCAAAATTCACAAAGCGGAAATCTTCCGAGACCGCTTTTTGTAGCAATGCGGCAAACTCAGGGCCATATTCGCGCATAATCTCGGCGGTCGGGCGGCGCAAATCTACTTCCGTGCCATCCGGCAACGTGACCGGCCCGGCAGTGCTAACCGGGGGCGGGGGTGCTTCGACTGGTGCTGGCGGCGGGGTAGCGGCGGCTACCGGGGCAGGCGCTGGTGCTGGCGCAACTACTGCCGGTTCGACTGGTTCAACCACCTTTGCTGCTGATTTAATCGGCGGCGGTGGCGTAGCGGCGGGCTGTTGCACTGGCGCAGCTTGCGTCCTCACGGCCTCTCGCGGCGGGGTCGGCTGCGTAACTATTGGCGGCGGTTGTACTGCCGCTTCTCGTGGCGGGGTTGGTTGGGCGGCGACGGGCAACTGCATTGCCGGAACGGTATGGGCTGGCGTAGTTGCTTCCTGGGCGTTATCTTCTTCTTCGGATGGCTCAACCGCCCGCACATCTTCTTTCAGGCGGGCCTGAAAACTATGCTGGTCGAGCGGCCCAGCCGGACCAGCCGCCTTGCCGCGTTTGGTGGTCTTGAAAAAGACTGCGCCATCATCGGCTTCTTTGCGATAGAAAACGGCGGGGCTGGCGGATAAAGCCTGCTCCAAAAGCGGTGTAATTTCTTCCGCCGTACTCAGACCTTTATATTTTTGTCCGGCCAGATACTCCGCCAGATTTTGAATGCTCTGGCTGATGGGGCGGTCAGCCGCATAAGCAAAACCCTGCATCCGCATCATATTCCAGACTTCGCGGGCCAGTTCCTGCTCTTGTGGCGTACCACCCAACTCCAATTTAGTTTGGTTCAATTGCTGTACCATATTGAGGCAGCATCCCTCTCCTGCTAAATAATCAGGCTGACTAATCGCGCCTGTTTTACCTTGACAACTACAAATTTATTTCCGTAGGGGCGTAATTTATTACACCCGATTGGGTTTGATGAATCAAACCCCTACCGAGACAGATGTTAAATCTATTTGTTTTCTTTTAAAATCTCGATATAGCGGCGGGTTAGCGCCTCCAAATTTTGCGGCTTGCCACTGCGCCGGATAAATTCGACCAGCCTTTCAAGTTGCTCTGGCCCTATTTTAGCTGGCTTTGGCTCCTGACTCATGTTTACACTCCTCAACACCTTTTGGGCTTTAACATTCGACTTCGGCTATTGTACACTAAGTTGAGCCAGCTTTCAATTTTTGCCGAATAATACAATAATATTAACCGCCAAGACGCAAAGAACGCCAAGTTTCTCTCTATAATATTAACCGCCAAGACGCAAAGAACGCCAAAATTCTGTTTTATAAATCTCTCCGTGTTTCTCCGTGTCTCCGTGGTGAATTTTCGTTTTTATTAGCCGCCGCGCCGCAAACGGTTTGCCAGGGTGGTGTAGAAATAGGATTTAGGCTGTACTCGTGCGAAGTAGGCGACGTGCGGTGCGTTCGTTACATTGAGAATGTCTTTATCTTCAATCGAGAAATCGGGCTGTCCGTCAATTGTTACCGATGCGCCTTTGCGCGTGCCGACATACAGATTGACCGTTTCTGTTTGCGGTACAATCATGTGGCCCAAAAAACTCAGGTGCGGCGCAATCGCGCTGACCACAATTGCCCGCATGGTTGGCGCTATAACCGGCCCCCCCGTCGCTAAATTGTAGGCAGTTGAGCCAGTTGGGGTGCTGACAATTACGCCATCGCCGATGTAGGTTGTGACGTGTTCGCTATTTACATCTAATCGGACATCAATCACGCCCGACAGAAAGGCCCGGCCCACCACAATATCGTTTAGCGCCATATATTCGCCGACCACTTCGCCGCCGCGCACCAGTTCGGCTTTCAGCATAGCCCGTTCTTCCAACCAGAAGTCGCCCTGAATAAAATCCGAAACTTTTTCTAGCGTTTCTTCCGGGTCGAGTTCGGCCAGAAAGCCGAAGCGCCCGAAATCTACCCCTACAATCGGTATGCCGTGCGCCGCCGCCGATTTTGCAGCGTGAAGAATTGTGCCATCGCCGCCAAAAGCAAAAACCAGCTCCACCTCCGGCAAAATTTTAGCGAACGCTCCGCCATCCGGCACAATTCCACGCCAGACCTCGACCCCGGCCTTGCTGATTTTTTCGCACACTGCGTTTGCCAGTTCATCCGCCGCCTGTGGTGGGGCAGGCCGGAGTACTACAGCTACCTTCTTAATCACTTAACTCCTCCAAAATCTGCGTCGCCTTAGAACCCATCGCAGTAGGAGCGCAATTCATTGCGCCCAATCTGGGTTTGACCCTTCAAACTCGTACCAATTTGGGTTTGACCCTTCAAACCCCTACCGAGATAGGTTCTTAATCTTGTATTGTATCAGGTAAGCCTGCTGGCTCAAACAAAGGGCCGATTAATAACTGCATTTGAGCCTGTTCTGGGGCTTCAACTTTTTGTTCTACCGCTTGCAAATGGGCCAGAAATTCGGCATTGCCTTCCGTACCCAGAATGGGAGACCGAATTAGCCCCGTTATCAAAAAGCCGTTCTCGCTGCACCATTTTACCAAATCTTCCAGTACCTTGCGATGTACGGCGGGGTCGCGGATAATCCCACCTTTACCGACCTGTTCCCGCCCCGCCTCGAATTGCGGCTTAACCAGCGCCACAATTGGCGCACCTGCTATGCTCAATCGCCGCGCCGCCGGAAGCACCAGCTTCAGCGAAATAAAACTTACATCAATCACCACCAATTCCGCCAGTGACGCTCTTGCTGTTTCTTCCTCGTTCCTTCTCCTCGTTCCTCGTTCCTTCTCCTCGTTCCTCGTTCCTCGCTCCTTCTCCTCCGGCAGTGCTTCCAGATAGCGAATATTGGTTTTGTCCAGCACAATCACACGCGGGTCGGTCTGCAAACGCCATGCTAACTGGCTCTGTCCCACATCTACCGCGTAGACCGCCCTTGCGCCGCGTTGCAACAGACAGTCGGTAAAGCCGCCGGTACTTGCCCCAATATCCAGCGCCAGCTTTTCTTTCACTGCCACGCCAAAAGCATCCAGCGCCCGTTCCAGTTTCAGTCCGCCCCGGCTGACATACGGCAAACCCGCCTTTAGGGTCAATAAAATGGCCTGTTCCGCGTCCAATGCCTCGCCCGGCTTATCTATCCGGCGTGTTCCCGTCAGCACTTGCCCGGCCATCACCAGTGCTTTAGCCTTCTCTCGCGTCTCGACTAATCCGCGCTCGACTAACCACTGGTCAGCCCGCTTTTTCTCTTTCGCTCCGGCCTTTTGCCTTGCGCTGACCAAAGCCTCTGCCGCCGCTTCCTTTTGATTAGCTTTACTCTTTTTACTGGGCATAATTTCTCGTAGTGATGAGTAATGAGTAATGAGTGATGAGGTCAGCTGACGGAGCAGCATCCTAAAAATCAGCCCACTCTTATGCGATAACCTAGTCTTGTGGGACATTGCTCCGCCAATGGATTTCCTCATCACTCATCACTCATCACTCATCACTCATCACTGATTCTTTCCAAAAATCGGCGACTGCGGAGGTGACAGATAGCGATAGCGATAGCGTCAGCGGCATCATCGGGCTGGGGTATTTCGTCCAGGTCGAAGGTGACGCGCACCATCTGCTGAATCTGGTCTTTAGTGGCGCGCCCGTAGCCCGTGAGGGCTTGCTTGACCTGTAGCGGCGTAAATTCGCTTATCTGCATTCCGGCGGTTGCCCCGGCCAATAGCGCCACGCCCCGCGCCTGCCCGACGGCGATAGCCGTGTTAGTATTTTTGTTAAAGAAAAGCTCCTCCACTACCATCTGGGCCGGATGGTAGCGCCGGAGGAGCGCCTGTAATTTTCCGTATAGTTCTAACAAACGTTGGGGCATTGGCGTTCCGGCGGCGGTGGTTAGCACACCGTATTCGACCAGTTCCAGTTCATCATCTGCCCCAACTCGCACCAACCCATAACCCATAATCGCCGTGCCGGGGTCTATCCCCAGCACCAAATCGGGGTCGCGTTCGGCTATTTTTGCTTCCATTTTGTCAAAGTGCCAATCCAGCCGCCAGCTTTTAGCTTTCCATTGCTGCGGCTACTTCATCCGAGATATTTAAATTGGTGTAGACATTCTGGACATCGTCCAAATCTTCGAGCCGCTCCACCAGGCGCATAATCTGCAAAGTTTTAGCCGGGTCAAGGTCTACCATATTGGTAGCAATCATGGCGGTTTCGCTCAAAGTTACGGTTAGCCCTTGCTTTTCCAGCGCTTCGGTTACTTTGCGGGTATCCTCGAAGGCGGTGTAAACTTCCAGTTCATCGTCTTCGTTTGGCCCTTGCACATCGTCCGCCCCGGCATCAATTATCTCCAGCATTACCTCGTCGGAGTCTTTGCCATCCAGCGCCACCCGAATAACCCCTTTATGCTCGAACATCCAGCCGACCTTATCGCCCAGGTTGCCGCCACCTTTGGTGAAGGCGTTGCGAACTTCGCTGGCGGTGCGGTTGCGGTTGTCGGTAAAAGCCTTGACGATGATTGCCACGCCGCTTGGCCCAGAGCCTTCATAAGTTACTTCTTCATCTGCCGCGCCGCCCGCCGCGCCCGCGCCTTTTTCAATCGCCCGCTTAATATTTTCGGCGGGCATATTCTCGGCGCGAGCTTTGAGCAGCACCGTCCTTAGCTTAAAGTTTGAGTCAACATCGCCGCCGCCACCTTCGCGCACGGCAACGGTAATTTCTCGCGCAATTTTGGTAAAAACTGCCCCGCGTTTATTATCGGTAATTGCTTTGCTGCGCCGAATAGAATGCCATTTACTGTGTCCAGACATGGCTTTTGCTCCTTAATTTTAATTATTGCTTTGGTCGGTGGTCTCTTCCTCCGGCCTGATTTCCTCCGTGATTGACCGCAATTATAACATTCCCCTGCGCTCAAGACAACCCGCTGCTTTTGGCACGACTAAATCAGCTTACTACAAATTTATCATCAAGCAAGGCAACACTGTTACCTGGGAGAATGGTGCTAATCACACCTACGCCGTCCCGGCCCGCGGCGACCTCTACATCGTCAACAACTGGCAGCTCTAGGCTGAACAAGTAGACAAAAAAGATTGCTATCGCCCGAAAGGGCGATAGCAATCTTTTTTGTCTACTTGGTATTAACCTGTAAAGGCTTATTGAGTTTTTGCGCTGGGTGACGTTTTGGTAGGGGCGAATCGCATACGCCCTTGAAGACTTGGCACGGCGCTCAAGGACGTATGCGATTCGCCCCTACTTTATCTTTAGCGTTTCGAGCGGGGGTCGAGGGCATCGCGTAAGCCGTCGCCCATAAAATTGATTGCCAGCACGGTCAGCAGAATAAAGAAGCCAGGGAAGAAGGCCCACCACCAGTTGCCGTTGACGAATTCAATCTGGGCATCGGCGAGGCTAGTTCCCCAACTCCGCAAGGGTAGCTGAATACCATAGCCCAGAAAGCTCAAGAAGGATTCGAGAACGATATTCTGCCCAACCAAAAGTGTACCGGCCACTACCACCGGGTTGATAACGTTGGGCAGAATGTGGATAAACATAATGCGCCCGTTTTTAGCACCAACCGCTCGTGCGCCCGTCACAAATTCCAATTCTTTGGTCGAAAGCGTAATGCTGCGTACCAACCGCGAGACACGCGGCCAGGTGAGCAAACCGATAATCAGGGGCAACATTACCAATGAACGCACTTCTGCCCCTTCCGACACTACCCCGCCTGTGCCACCCGGCGGGGGCGGCGTTACCAAAAAGCGCGAGGCCAGCAGCAGCACAAAGATAAGCGGTACTGACAGAAAGACATCGGCAATCCGCATCAATACATTGTCTACCCAGCCACCAAAATACCCGGCGGTCAGGCCGAACAGTGTGCCGAAACTACAGGCGACCAGCATTGCCATAATGCTCAAGAGCAGCGAAATACGCGCCCCATGCACAATTAAACTCAAGACATCCAGGCCGTTGACGGTAGTGCCAAAGATATGTTCCAGGCTGGGCGGGTTGTTTTTAAGCTTGAACATAGTGCGCGGGTTGACCTTTGGTTCAGGGATAAATAACGGCCCGGCTATCGCCATGATTAACAGGAAAATAAATAGTATAGCACCCCAAACCGCCATCTGATGCCGTCGAAAGCGGATCCAAAATTCGGCAAGTTGCGAACGTGCCTGTGACGAAACGCCGTTGCTATCGGTTTCAGGTTCGGTCAAAAGCGGCTTCAGGGTGACGGTTTTTTCTTTACTCTCAAGCATAATTTTGTCCTGCTGCTAAATTTAATACTCAAACCCTTCGCTTTTTCCACTGAGCTTTTGAAAATTTTAGAAAATTTTCAAAAGCTAAAAATCTTTTTTACTCTGTTTTTGAATTTTTGCAAAAATTCAAAAACAGAGCATCTGGCGAACGGTGGGTTAATAGTGAATTCTAGGGTCTAAAATGGCATACGAAACATCGGCCACGATGTTAAAAAACAGAATCAGGCCAGCGAGAATAAAGACCAACCCAATCATTACCGGGTAATCGGCAATTCTAACTGCTTCGATAAACAAACGCCCCATGCCGGGCCAGCTAAAAATGGTTTCGGTGACAATTGCACCACCGATCAGGCCGGGAATACTGAGCGTAATATTGGTGACGACGGGCAGCAACGAGGGCCGCAGGGCGTGTTTGCGGACGACCTGACCGCCGCTAAAGCCTTTGGCCTGGGCGGTACGAATGTAATCCTGGTTCAAAGTTTCCAGCATCGAGCTACGCATATAGCGGCAATCGGCGGCAATACCGACGATAGTGAGCGTGACTACCGGCAGAATCAGGTGAGTTATCAGGCTACCGAAGGCCAGACCGGGCGTTTTCCCCCACCATTCCCAATAAGCAGGCTTGAAGAAGGTTGGTTCGCGGGCATCGGTAATGCCGCCAGTCGGCAGCCAGCCCAGATTAGCCGAGAAAGTAAAGAGTAATACCAAACCTAACCAAAAAGTCGGGGTGGAAAAACCAATATAAGTCAAGATTGTGAGAATTTTGTCCGAAAGGGTGTAGCGTTTGACTGCCGACCAGATGCCTAGCGGAATAGCAATCAATTGTTGAAGAAGAAAAGCGGTCAGGGTCAGTACCAGAGTGGCGGGGACTCGTTCGCCAATCATTTCCAGCACCGGGCGACGGCTATCGAAGGAATAGCCCCAATCGCCCCGCAACATGGAGAAGAACCAGCTAAAATATTGCTCAATCGGTGATTTGTTCAAGCCCCAGGCTTCGGCAATTTTTTCTTTCTGCTCGGCGGTCATGCGGGGGTCTTGAGCGAAAGCCGCCAGTGGCCCGCCGGGAGCGAGTAGCATTATCATGTAGACCAGAAAGGATATGCCAATCAGTACCGGGATAGAAATCAGAATCCGGCGTATGATAAACTTTGTCATTGTACTTCATCTCCGAGCGAGAGCTTCCAGCCCTGTTGGGAACTGAAAGCTCTCGACATCACCAAAATCTATTTATCGAGCCATACTTCAACGATATTCCAGAAGTTGGTGTTGGAAGTTGGGTTCGCCCGGAAATTCTTCAGCTTGTTGGTCTGGACGTAGTTGGTGACGCGAGTATAGAGCGGCGTAATATAAGAATTATCTACCATCACCTTCTGCCAGGTTTGCCAGGCTTCCTTGCGCTTGCTGGTATCCACCGTAGCGCGCTGGTCGTCCAGGGCTTTATCAATCGTCGTATCTTTGATCCGACCATAATTGTTACCGTTGCCGTTGTTGGCATCGGTGGGGATAGCCGACGAATGGAAGTTGGCGTAGCTGCCGTCCGGGTCAACCCCGGTTACGAAGCCAAACATCGCCACGTCGTATTTGCCGCGTGCCAGAATACCATCGGCCGCCCAGGGAGCGAACAATTCGGTTTCGTAAGTCACCAGCTTAACGTCCGCGCCCATTTCTTTCCAATAGGCAATAAAGACTTCGGAAGTAGCTTTGCGGATAGGGGCAGTAGTAGTACTCAGGCCGAAAGCCAGCTTTTTGCCATCTTTAGCCCGAATACCATCGCCACCGACTTTCCACCCGGCATCATCCAGCAATTTCTTGGCGGCTTCCAGGTCGTACTTGGGTACAACGTTAGCTTTGTCGTAGAAAGCACTGAGGGGCGAGATACCGACGGCCAGTTGCTGAGTTTTGGGGGTGCGGAACTGCTTGATTACTGCGGGTAAATCCAGGCCCATACCGATAGCCTTGCGAACATTCTTGTCCTGCAAAATCGGGTTGGTCAGATTGTATTGCAGTAATTCGTAGGAGAACTGCTGCACAATGTCGGCTTTGGCGTTGGGAACTTTAGCCGCCGCCTCAAACTGGTTCTCGTCTAAATTTTCGCCGTGGTCAATGTCGCCTTTGGTAACGGCGGCAATCGCAGCGTTGCTATCGGAAGTCTTGCGGTTGATAACCTTATCCAGGTAGGCGTTGAAGCCCCAGACCGGGCTAAAATTATCGTTGCGGGCCAGCACCACCCGGTCGCCCGCCACAAATTCTTCGACCTTCATCGGCCCACTGGTTACACTCGGCTTGGTAGATTCGATGGATTTGGCGGCTTCCTGATTCTTTACCGAAATTTTGCTCCAGATTTTCTCCGGCAAAGGCACAAAGCTATCCAGGAAGCTCAGGTAAGCACCGTAAACCTGACTGTACTTCAGAATGGCGGTGCTATCGTCGGGCGTTTCTACCGCACTGATAACTTTCCATTGAGCGGTGTCGGTGGTCAGGCTGCTGTTATCGGGGTCAACCACCCATTTGTAGGTAAAGGCAATGTCTTTGCTGGTCAGAGGTGAACCATCGCTCCATTTCAGCCCTGGCTTTAGCTTGATTATGACATCCATCGTCTTGCCGTCGGCGCTAAGTTTTACGCCGCCATTTTCGGTGGTCGGCACTTGCGTTGCCAGGTAAGGATAATATTTGGCGTTGTCAGTCGAGCCAATCAGGGTGGCATAAATCTGCCGCCAAACGGTGCTGGCTACAACCTGGCTGACATAGTAGGGCTGAACGTTGGTCGGGAACTGTCCGGCAAAGCTGTAGACGTAAGTGCCGCCCTTTTTGCCGCCCGTGCCATCGAATTTCACATTCTCAATCAGGTCAGATGCGCCACCACCCGTAGTCGCCGCCGTTGTTGCGGGTGCGGCGGTAGTGGCGGCGGGTGCAGCCGTGGTAGCTGCCGCCGCCGTCGTTGCGGCAGGTGCGGCGGTAGTGGCGGCAGCGGCTGTCGTTGCGGGTGCGGCAGTAGTTGCGGCGGCGGTTGTTACGGGTGCAGCCGTCGTCGCAGCCGGTGCGGGAGTAGCGGTCGGGTCGCCGCAAGCAGCGAGTGCCGCCGCTATCAGCAAGCCCATGACTAAAAGGTGTAACCGACGTTTAGAAGTCATCGTGTCTCCTCCTGTATTTAATTTGTTTGCTTAAATTCTCCGCTTTGGCGGAGTTCGCTAAAAAACCTATGGACGTTCTAACACAGAACACGGGAGAGGTTGGCAGGTTAAGAAGTACCTGCTATCGGCGAGACTACTTTAATTACGCTTTAATTACTCGTTTCTTCAAATTCAATATATGCGATAGTAGCAGAAAAGAAACGGGTTTGCAAGCAACATTCTATTGCCTTTGTGTTGTATAATAGTTAAGTAGACATAATATTATTAGAGATCAGAAGTCAGAAACTAGAAATCGTAAATCGTAAATCGTAAACTGGATTTAAGGAGGTCGAGTTTGAAGTCCTGGCGTAATATGATGGCGAAGGGGCAGCACAAATGGCGCTACCTGTTTTTATTTTGGCTTTATTCCAGCAGTCTTTTATTGGGAACTCTTTTGGAAAGCAGTCAAGCGTCGGTAGCCCAGGCGCAACTAGAGCCGAGCAATAGTGCGCCGAACCCTGGCATCGCGCCGCCTGAATTTTTTGGCATGGTAGGCCGCGACCCCTGGTACGAGTGGAACACCGACCAGGCTAATTTCCCGAACCAATCGAACGCGGGATTTCTGGAAAATATGGCCCGCGAGATAAAGCTGCTGGGGGCGCGCTGGGTACGCATCGAGTTTTTTGCCGACCCTCGGCCCGGTGCGCGGGGTGGCTTTATTGATTACGCCAAGTACGATGCTTTTATTAACGATATTGCGCCGCGCTACGGCTTGAAAATTCTGGCGCTGATCGGAGCGGGCGCAGTTAATGCCAAAAACCCGGAGGATGGCGATTTAAATTATCCCAACCTGAACCTGTCGCCTGACCGCCCGGACGGTTCTAATCCTTACATCCGCTTCTTTGCTGACCGCACCCGCGAGATTATGAACCATTACAACGGCAGGATTGCCGCTTACGAATTGCTCAACGAGGAAAATTTGTGGTATGGCCTGAGCGTCAGCCCTAATACGGTTGGCGCACTGATGGCTTACACTTATTCACTGGCAAAGGTGGAACATCCCGAAGTTAAAATACTGGTCGGCGGAATTTTTGCCTCGAATAATACGGCTTCTAGTTCAGTAGATTATTTGAGCCAGATTTATGCTTCGCCGCAAGTTCAGGCATTTTACAAAAACGGCAGGCACTATGACTCCAATTTTTTCCCGTTCGATGGGGTTGGCTGGCATCCCTATTATTCGCAGGGCAACCAGTCGGTGCAAAGCGTGCGCGATGCGGCGGCCAAAATGCGTAGCTGGGGCGACCAGCTTAACAAAATCTGGGTGACGGAAACCAGCTTTAACGGGCGACCCAATCTACCCGGCGTTTGCGGCATCAGTCCCGGCGAACAGGGGCAGGCCGATTATCTAAAGGAAGTTTACAGCCAGTTGGTCAACAACCAGGCCGATGTAGCAACGGTTTTCTGGTTCAAGTACGAAGATTTTTATGACCAGAGTGGCTACCAGCCCTGGGGTCTGGTGCGGCTCGAAGCGGACGGGCAGAACCGCTATTTATCGGGAGGCCGAGTAAATTATTACAAATTGGCCTACCACGTCTATCAATCCTTATCCTCGCCGAAATTGCCTGCTGACCGCACGCCGCCCCCACCCACAACCAACTGGGCCACCAATATTTATTTCCAGGAAACCGGGCATAATCTGAGCTATCCGTTCTTGCGCTACTGGCAAGAAAATGGCGGGGTCGCCCTGTTCGGCTTCCCCATCACCGAAATTTTTGAGGAAGTAAATATTAACGATGGCAAAGTCTATTCGGTGCAGTATTTCGAGCGCGAACGGCTGGAATTTCATCCCGAAGCCAAAAACCCGGCCTACCGGGTGCAACTCGGCTTGCTCGGCACTAACATGCTCTGGGTCAATTGCCGCTCTTTCCCGCGTGCCGGGCCGCTACCGTCCAGCCCCTTGCGTACCTTCTTTCCGCAAACGGGCCACAACATGAGCAATTCCTTTAAAAAATATTGGGAACGCAACGGCGGTCTCGCTATCTTCGGCTTCCCGGTTAGCGAGGAATTTTCCGAAACCGACCCCGCCACTGGCAAAACTTTTATTGTCCAGTGGTTCGAGCGCGCCCGTTTCGAGTACCACCCCGAATACTCCGGCACATCCAACGAAGTACTGCTCGGCTTGCTTGGTCGCGATTGGCTCAAGATGAAGGGGTGGCTGAACTGATTCTAGTTGTTTGACGCTTGCGTCGGTTTAAGAGTAAAATGAAACCGAATTTGCTGTTCGATAGTTTTTAACGTAAATTGATTTGGTCGGGCGGATGTCTGAACGAGAAATTGTGCGAATAAGCGCGACGGTGTGCGGGCGAGTGCAGAATGTAGGCTTTCGCCAGTTTGTGTATGAACAGGCGCGGCGACTCGGGTTGCGTGGCTATGTTCGTAATGACCGACATGACCGCCAGAAAGTTGAACTGGTGGCGGAAGGAACGCGCCCGCAACTGGAAGAACTGGAGCGCTACCTGCACGCCGGGCCACCGGGAGCGCATGTGACGGCGGTTGTGGCGGGTTGGGAAGCAGCGACTGGCCTGTATGACCGTTTCGAGATTACTTACTGATTATATAGAAGTAGTATGAGTTTAGAAACCGAAGTATTACCTCCAAAATCGCACTCAAAACCTCCGCGCCTGCGTCGTTTTCTTCCGCTTCAATTTACCGCGTGGTTGGTTCTGCTTTTCTGCTTTGCGCTTTTCTGCCTGATAACTTACCTGGTAGCCTCATCTTTGATAGATTATTTCAGCAATTCGGTCAAGCTACAACGGGCCAGCGTGACCGCGCTAGGTGGGCCGGATGCCACCGGGCCGGAAGTTAGTGTGCTGCACACCGGGCAAGAGCGCTTTTTGCTGGTGGCCCAAAATCAGAGTGAACCGATTAATCAGGGCGATGTAGTGCGAACCGGGCCGGGCAGCCGGGCGGTGCTGACGCTGTTTGATGGGACAAGCCTGGAACTGGCTTCTAACAGCCAGGTGCGCCTGAACGAGCATCAAATCAGGATTACCAATTTTGTGCAGCAAGAAAAACGGATTGCCTT
>JBBQXW010000185.1:0-14627 GCA_038209275.1 Chloroflexia bacterium
AAGGTATTGTAGGCGACACCATTGAGCAGATGCAAGGCGCTATGATAGCGCATGTGGCTGTAGCGGCGCTCCCAATCCAGTACCGCCTTGATACCGCGCCCTTTGAATTCAGCCGGAACAGGTCGGTCTACTTTGTGCCAGATTGTACTGTCCGTCGCATAAACTTCAGTAACATTGTAGGTTTCATCGGCAATGGTAAGCGTACCCAGGTCGCAGGGCTGCCCGCCGCCGCCCGGATAGAACGCCGAGCCATCGAAAGCCAGCGTCAGACCGTCCGGCCCGATTTGCACGATTTCGGCCTCAAATTCGCGGGCATAAGTATCGCGATAATATAATTTTTCGGTCATTATTTTAGTGTTGCTCCTCGCAATAGGCAGTTAGTTGTTTTATTCTATTGCAGTATCAATTATCCAATTGCCCAATTATACAATAATCCGACCTATCCTGTACATTCTTAATGCGCGCTTTCCTGCATATCGCGGACTATTTTGGTCGTCATTTTGCGGGGAGTGAAGCGTACCGATTGAGCCATCAGGTTGTTCATCAAGCCAGGAACAATCATAGTTTTGCCTTTCAGCATAGCCTCATATCCGGCTTTGGCAACCGTTTCAGCGCTCATAATTTTCTTGCCGTTAACCAACTTTGAGTCTTCCATGGCCGCTCTTTGCTGGAAACCACTTTCGGTTGGGCCGGGGCAAAGCGCCGTTACGCTCACGCCCGTGCCTTCCAACTCGTTCGCGATAGCTTCGGAAAAGGATAGTACAAAAGCTTTGCTGGCGTAATAAACCGCCATAAGCGGGCCGGGCTGGAACGCGGCAGTCGAGGCTACGTTCAGGATTTTGCCACTGCGTCGCTCAACCATATCGGGTAGAAACAGCCGGGTCAGATGGGTCAGCGTCACAATATTGACCTGCATCATTTCCAGTTCTTTGGTCAAATTGAGTTCGACAAAATGACCGTAGGTGGCGAACCCGGCGTTATTAATCAGCACATTTACATTGCTTCCGGCACTCTTTACCTCGTCAAAAACTTCTTGGGGCGAACTGGCCTGGGCCAAATCTTTGGCGATTGCCCTTACTTCTACACTATGCTTCTGCTTGAAATCCGCGGCTTGCTTCAAAAGCGTGTCTTTGCTTCGTGCTACCAATATTAGATTATAGCCATCCTGCGCCAGGAGTTTGGCAAATTCGTAGCCGATGCCACCTGACGCGCCTGTCACGAGTGCCGTTTTTCCGCGATTAGTACCGTTTGGCCCACTCATAGTTCTATATCTCCTTTATTTTGCCTCATTCTGCTTTTTTCTGGTTTGCTTCGTACTCAACGCCATAGAGCAGTGCTGCTACGCTTTGAGAAAATTCCGCTTTGAAATCTACCTGCATTATCGCCATCCCTGGCTCTTGCAGAGCTTGCCGCACGATTGGCGATGGGTCGGCTAAATGTTGTAGTCCAATAATCAGGGCATAAATCCGCAATAGTACCGTCGCGCCCTGTCCCGCTTCCAGAAAAGGCAAGCACTTTTCGAGGTTTGCCCCCGTCGTGGTCAGCCGCGCCCGCAGAAACTTTTTGAATTGCAAGGCTGTATCAAAATCAATATTTTGCTCCAACACACTGTGCAAAATTGCCAGCAACCGGGTCAACGCGGTTCGTTCTTCCAGCGTCCGGCAAATAATTTTGGCAATTTCGCCAATCTGATGAATTTTATTTGCCGCCGCTTCTTCCAGGTGAGCATCTATCTCGTCGAACCAGCTATCGAACTGCTGCACCTGAATAGACAGGAACAATTCTTCTTTGGTCTTGAAGTACAAATAGGTTGTGCCTTTGGCAAGGCCAGTTTTCTCGGCTACCTCCGCCATCGTAATCGCCTGATAGGAAGTTTCCTGAAACAGTTTCCAGGTCGTGTCCAAAATATCCTGGCGGCGCTGCTGTTTCATATTATCTTTGGTGGCTCTTTGCCGATTACTAAATAATCCGTTACTTGACATAACTAACTTTCTAAAAAGCTTTGGCACTTTTATACTTAACTGACCCTGGTTCAATTATAACTGACCCTGGTTCAGTTGTCAAGAGGTTGATAAAGGAACTTATAAATTTCGGTATTACTCCAAGGTTTGAAAGGTTTTGAATGAACTCAATCCCTTAAGACGCGCTATTTATACGCATCAAAAAGGCGACCCTTAAAGTCGCCCTCTTCCAAACCATTCCCGAACTTTTCGCGGTGATAATCCGGCCTGCTAAAGTTTAAGTTTACCTGCCGAAAAAAGTTTGTACCATCAAAGCGCCTGCCCCGCCCAGGCAAAGTACGGCAGCCCATAACGGTGCTGAGGCAGTAACAAGGATTATGCCGGATATAAACAGGCTGGAGGCCATCACGCTGGATACGACCATACGGTTAGCCCGCTCTACTCGTTCCGCCGCCTGCTTCACTTCCTGCGAAGTGAATTGCACCTGCAAGCGCCCGGTTTCCAGCTTTTCCAGGGTAGCGCTCAGGCTGCGTGGCAAGGTCAGCAGTTGCAAAGCCGAGCTTTGAAGCTGTGCCGCCAGAGGGGAATTGAGCAACCCACTCAAGCCGCCCGCTTCTACCCCGGTTGCCTTGCTTACTTCCTCGGTTGCCAATCGCTCGATGAAAGGGCGGGCTTCGCTGATAAAATCCAGCTTTGGGCTAAGGCTGGTGCAAAGCCCGATAAGGGTTTCCATTGCCCGGCTAAGAAACGAGAAATCGGCAGGCAAAAAGAGCGGTTGACTATAGACAATGTAACTTACTTCGTCAAAAATTTTGCGGTAGTCCATCTCCTTGAGTTCGCCCAGGTTGCGCCCGACAAATTTATCAATGAAGAAAGAAATCGCTACCCGAATTTTGTCTACATCATCGGGGCTTTTGATAAAGCCCAGCTTATCAAAGCTCTGTACCACCGCTTCGGTATCGCGCGAGACCATTCCATAGACCAGTCTTCGCAACTGCACCCGCATTTCGGGCGAAATCTCGCCTACCATGCCAAAATCTACAAAAGCAACCTGCACACCGTTTGGCCCGTTGCGTAAGAACAAATTGCCGGGGTGCGGGTCGGCGTGAAAAAAGCCATCAATCAAAATCTGGTTCAGGTAGCAATTGGCTAAGATCCGCGCCGCTTTATCGCGGTCTATTCCGGCAGCGTCAATTGCTTCAAAATTAGTCACTTTGTAGCCCACGATAAATTCGGTGGTAAGCACGCGCTGGCTGGTGCGCTCCCAATAAATTTTTGGTACATAGACATATTTCAGGCTTTTCATGTTGTCTTTGACCCGCTCGGCGCTCTTGCCTTCCTGAATATAATCGAGTTCGCGGCGCAAAGTAATATCGAACTCGCGGGCAATTCCCTTCAAATCGGCGAACTTGCCCAAATCGGTACGGCGCGACAGAAAATCAATTACCCGGTTCAGCGCTTCCAAATCGGCATCTATGATTAAACTAATACCGGGCCGCAGCACTTTTACTGCCACTAGCGTACCATCGAGCAAAGTTGCTTTGTGTACCTGTCCCAGCGAAGCCGAAGCTAACGGGGATTGGTTAAATTCCAGAAATAGATTTTCGAGCTTATCACCAAAATCCTGCTCGATTAGCGGGCGCAACTCGGCAAAATCTACCGGCGGCACTGAATCTTGCAATTTAGCCAGTTCTTCAATCCATTCTACCGGCAGCAAGTCGAAGCGGGCGCTCAAATACTGCCCCAGCTTTATCAATACGCCGCCCAATTCAAGCGCCGCCCCGACAAAACGCTGCGCCCGTTTGCGGTTGCGCGCCGCCGCCCGCTTCTCGACCCATTTCGTACCCAGAATTCGACGCTGAAAATTTTCCAACAAAATATCGTATATCAGCCAGCGAAACAGCTTTATAATCAGCTTGCGTCGGTCTTTCAGCGCAATAATTTTCTGGTTTTTGAAAGTACTTTTCTCTATCGCTCTATTTTCCATCTTCCAACTTATTCTTATTAAATATTTGTACTTGAAAAAGACATGGGCTGTTTTCATTTTTAGAAACTAGCCGCTTGGGTACATTATACCTCATTCCTGTAGAGGTTTTGTGATGATTTCCGAATAGATTGGAAAAATTTGTCTCACTTTTACTAACCCACTACCCCTATAATGGATGCTCAAAACCTGTTCGTTTTGACGGAAACGGAGCATTTGAGCAAGGTTGCCGTAGCCGCCGCCGCCGCCTTCGTTGACATGGCCGGTAATATCAAGTGGAGCCACCATCAAGTCTAGATACCAGATGTCGCGTCGTTGCGTTCCATCCAGGTCAAAAGTGATAGAACCAGTCTAATAAATGGTGTAATGGTCATTTTGAGGTACGAAGCATCTCGAATTGAACTCAAAAAGGGTTAGACGGGGGAAACAGAGATTCTTCGTACCTCAGAATGACCATTGTTAGACACGCTCTAAGATTTTGGCTCATTCCCCTTTTATTTAAAAACTCAAAACTCAAAACTCAAAACTCAAAACTCAAAACTCAAAACTCAAAACTCAAAACTCAAAACTCAAAACTCAAAACTCCTAGTCCGCCGCCACCTTGATTAGTTGAACGCCGGGATTGCCCGCCTGTTCTTCTTTGAACATATTGCGGACGAGGATGGCCCAGTGTTCGCCTACCGGGAGGGTTGCGCCAGTCGCGCGGAGCGGAATACGCACTTCGTTGCGTCCGGCGAAATCTACCGAGAATTTCTTGACTTCGCCGCCACCTTCGATGCGCGACAGGGCGGGCGGCAAACAGACATGCACCAGCAAGCCCGGCTCGTACTGCTCGATTTTAACCACCAGTTCAAGCGTATCACCTACCCGGAGCGGACGCAGATTTAGCTTTCCGGGCCGAACTAGCTGCACGCCAACGGGCAGTTCGGCTCGAAATGCGTTCCAATCCTCGCTGATTTCGCTGGTTAGCTCGACCAGCGCCGCCCCACTCAGCACGCTTATTTCTTCGCTCTGCCCGGCAGCCGCGATTTCGATTGCTTCGTTCAGCGCCATTTCACGACTATCTAATCGCACCCGCGAATCGCTCTGCCCGCCTGTACCGATACCAGCAGCTCGTAGTGCCGTCATCAGGCTGATGAGCGCGACTGAATCTACGGTTGAGTAGAGCCTGCCGTCGCCATCCAGACTGCTTGCCAGGCGATTAGCCGCCCCAATTGCCAGCGCCATATTGCTTTGGTCGCCTCCGGCAAGTAAAGCCGCCGCACAATAGGCTTGCTCTTCGCGGGCCAACACTGCTCCTTGTGCGCCATTACCGCCGTTATCGGCGTAGGCTTGCAGGGTGCGGCGGGCGTAAGCGAGAGCGTTGCTGTGCGAAGGGGCGTTGGTAGCGATTGCCCGGTAAGCGTCGCGTCCGCTTTCAATTTGGGTCGGCACTAATTCCAGTTTGTAAGCTTTGGCGGCATCTTCGCCCATTGCCATTGCGTCCTGGAGCGCCCGGCTGATTTCAGGGTCAAAAGCGGTGTTGCCCGCGCTCGGCGTAAGCAACGGCTGACCGACCAGTGAAATGCTCCACAAATGTTCCGCCGCCAGCTTGCCCCAGTAATCGTTGGGCGACGTATCCCCGCCCGATTCCTTCGGTGGATACATGGTGAAGCCTCGCCCTGGCAAATACATCAATTTTTCTCGCGCCACCCCTGCCAGAATTGCGTCGCGTAACTTGACCTGCTCCCCGCCAGCGATTAAAGCAGCGACGGCGGCAATCAATTTGGCTGCCGTCTGTTCACAGCATTTGTGGCTGTAGTTAGTGGTCGCGTCGCACAGTACATTGAACGGCTTGTCCAGCGAAGGTAATAGCCGAATTTGCAACGCGCCCAGCTTGCTCCGCGAAATTGTCTCGCCTGCTATCGCCAGCTGGAAGCGCCGCGCCAGTCCTTTGAAATGCCCGATAGCCGACACCGTGCGCTCGGTTGCGTCGCGCTCCTGAGTTTTCAAATCTTCCAGTTCGGCCCGCCACAAGCCCGGCTTTGCTTCAAACATTAACTTGGCGCGGTGTCCCTCAAACGTATCCGGCGCAAGCTGTTTTGCCCCTGAAAGGGTGTATTTTACTGGTGTACCATCGCATAGCAAGCGCAAGTGGAATTGCCCGCCTTTGCAGCCAAGTTCTAAAGTTGACGGGCTGCTGTCGCCGGGATAAACGAAAGCGGGCAGGCTAAATTCGGCCCAGAGCGGTTGCGAAACTTCCAGACTCTCGCGAGTTTCGGCCCATTCCGCCCCGTCTGCACTGAGGCTAAAAGCTTCGATGCTGTACGAAGTAATCGTGTCGGGCAACTTCAGGGTGAGCGTAGCCTGTCCCAATTTATCGGTCTGGACTACGCCACAAAACGCAACATCGGCAAAATCGCGGCGCGGGTCGGTTGGGGCGGCTTCGTCCTCAAGCCCTTCAAGCCCCACCCCGCCCTTCTTCAAAAATAGGGCTGACCGGGTGACAGCTATTTCAGCTCCAATGTCCATACTTGAAAGAGTATATTCAGCCAGTCTCTCCGAAGATGCAGATGCGGCTCGGAATAAAGCGCCAGTGCTTCTGGTTTGCATCATTGGTCGGTTCATCGGCGCGGAAGCAGGCATGGGCATCATCATTGGTGCGGCGGGTGGTGGTAATGGCCCGCCGCCGTAAGTCCTGCTGTACCTGTAAAAGTTTGTATCGGGCGGCCAGTCGGCATGTCTATCTAAACTCAGAATGACATAGCCAAGCGTAGCCCACTGATTTACTCCTTCCAGTCCGCGCTTGAGCGAAGCCGCCAGCCGTTCCTGCGGCCCTGCCCCCGCCAATCGGCTGTCGCGCACCAGCAGATAAACCGAAGCTAGGCTGTCTGTCGTCAGCTTTAGCTCGATTTCTTTACCCGGTCGGGCAGTGGTTGGAGCTTCTATTTTGAGCGTCGCTTTGGAAGGGGCAAGCAGAACCGACCAGCCCTCCCAGGCTTTTTCGCCTAGCCATGCCCCCAGCGCTACAAAACCACCCGGCGCGGGTACGTCTACCTCGATTTCCTGTCCGGCGCTCACCTCGCCCAAATCGCGGTTCTCGATTACACCACCGTGCATGTCCAGCACCAGCAAACGGGCGGCTTGCGCGGCTAACTGCCAGCGCAATATTGCCTTGCGATTGCCCGGCGCAGGGTCGGTCAGGCTCACGGGGGTGTTTGTCACCATGTTATCTTCGTTCAGGTAGAGGCCACGCACCGCCCGGCTACCCTCGCGTGGCATCAAGCTGACCTGCATCCGGTTGCCCAGCCCCGATAGCAGCGTCTCATCGCGTTCGGCCTTGCGCGACCCCGGAATAACTGCGGTTGCCAGTTGGTCGAGGTAGCTAACCCGCAGTTCGAGCCGCTCGGTGGCGCTGGCCTTCAGCTTAAATTCGGTGTTGAAAATACCGGGTGTGGCGGGCTTGACCCGCTCTTGTCCCAGCCGACGGTTGCCGCTCCATAATTCGATTTGCACTGGCTCGTTTAGTGGCTCGTTAAAGCGCTCAACTTTCAGGCGACAAACTAACCGCTTTTCGTTTAATTCATGGGCCATCAAAGTTGCCTGTAGCGGCGAAAGGACATATTCGACGCTGCTAAAGCGACACTCGGCCTTATCTCCGGCGAAATCGGCGGCTTCGTCACCATCCCAATACACTCGGTAGCCGCCTTCGGGCAGTTTGCCCAGTTCCACCAGTGTCAGACCACCTTCGGAGAGCGCCACGGACTGAGCGCGGTAAGTTGCACCGTTATTCTCGACCACCAGCCGAGCCGTTTTCGCGCCGGATGTTTCAAAAAGCCAGCCAGGAGCGACGATTAATATTCGGACGTTATCTTCTCCCGCCCGGTAAATTTCTTTATCCGGCAACAGCACCGGGGCTAACTTGAGCGGGCGGGCGGCAGGTTGCACTTTGAAGCCGGGAAAAACCAATCCATCCGGGAGTAGCGCCAGAGTACGCCGGGGCGGTGTCGCGCCCAACCCATAAAAATTATTCAGCCCGGTCTGCAAATTATCCTCGCCGGGCGTGGGCGCGATAAAGGCAAAGGCGCTGCCGACCCAGATTTGCCGGGCGTACACCGGCGCTAAACTATAGTTATCCACCTCAATATTTAATTTTGGCATGGTAATTTCCCCTTTGCTGTAATACTAAGAGCGACCCAAAAGACACCAGACTTTCGCATTGGTAATAGCGGTTGATGCTTTTTAACAAATTAAACCCTAAATCATTGTAGGAGGGGACTGCGCCCTCGATTTTTGCCCAGGCAAGACCTTTTCGAGGGCGCAGTCCCCTCCTACAATGATGAACTATTTACGGATTTAATTCTCAAAAAGCGATTGCAGCCAGTGGCCCAATTGGGCAAATCGCTACTACTTTATACTGGCAAACCAAAGCCTTGAGACATATATGCGAAAAATCCGTCATTCTAGCTTTGAACGGTTTAACGGAGTAAACAAGAAAGCCACGGCGGTAAGAAATATTAGCCCACCAATCAATTGATAAAGCAACCCAATGTTTCCTGTCCACTCGACTAACGCGCCGCCGAGCATTGAGCCAAGCGGTATGACGGCCCAGGCTAACACTATACTGGTAGTAGTGACACGTCCTAATAATTCGTTTGGCACAATCGCCTGTCCCAGGCTGATAACTTGAACGTTAAAAATTATCTGTAAGCCTGATGAGATTATGTACAAGACCAGCGCTACCCCTAGCTGGTTGGTAAGCCCCTGCCCTAGCGTCAATAAACCACTTAGCATCATTGTGCCGATAGCAACCCGACCTAACGGCCACTTTTTGGGAAGCCACCCGGTAAGTAGTGAAAAAACAAATGCGCCGATACCACCGCCCGCGTACAAAAGGCTTAATCCCTGGTCATTTGCGCCGTATTGGTGTTTGGCAAGCAATACTCGCTGCGCCCCGGCGCTGATGCCAATAAAATTAATCAGGGTTGATAAAATTGTGACGTTCAGCAGAATGGGCTGCCGTCGAAAGAAATTCAGTCCCTCCAAAATATCCTGTCTTATGCTGGTTTTGCCGCCACTTTTGGCTTGATTGAAGCTGCTTTTGATTAACAGCAGCAAAAACGCCGGAACCAGAAACGAAAGACTATCTACCAGAAAAATGGTCTCAATTGGCGCTATCGTTATAAGCAGTCCCGCCAGAAGTGGGCCAAACACTGCGGCGGCAGAAGTAGTCGCCACTGTTCGTCCGTTGGCTCTGGTTAGCTGGTCTTTAGTAACCAGGCTGGGAACTACTGCGCCACTGGTCGCGCCGTACACAATCGCCAGAGTTGAGTTTAAAAAAGCGACTGCATACAGCCAATTGACATTAAGTACCTGTATCGCCGCCACTGCTGGAATAATTGCCATTATTAAAGCACGCAGCACATTCGTCTGAATCATCAACCGTTTGCGGTCACGGCGGTCAGCCCACGCCCCGATAACCAACCCGAACAGCAAGTAAGGCAGGAAAACGCTGGTAGTTGCCAGCGCCAGATTAATCGCCGAGCCAGTCAGCTTGAAAACCAGTAGCGGTAGCCCAAATTGGGTAAACGCCGTTCCCAGGTCAGAAATTGCCTTGCCCAGCCAGAATATCAAAAATTCCGAATTAAGCGGCGGTTTGAGTTTGGTCTCGGAAGCGGTTTCGTTTAGCATTGTCCTTCCTTTGCAAGGCAACCTTGCCGAGCGACGGCAACAAGAACTGTACTATCGAGAAGTGCGTGCTATTTCTCTTCTCGATAGCTATAAAAGGTATTCCCTCCACCCATTGCCTCTGTCACCCGCCCGCATAGCTGGTTGGAAGCTGGAAGAGCCAATAAAAGCTAATTCTTCCGCCCATTGCCTCTGTTACCCTGACGCAGGAAGGGTCTTTTTTACCCGAAGCCCTTAGTTTGGGTAGCGCCAAGATGCTTCGTACCTCACACCCCGTAAAGGGGCGTGACCATGTGCGGAATTACTATAAAATTTTGATAAAAGCACTATTGGCCCAGCAGGTTTTTGATTTCGCGCAAAAGTAAGCTCAGGGCCGGGCGATGCTGATTGGCGATATTGCTTTCAATATGTAATTCGATGCCGGGCGCAACTATAATCCGCTCCCAACTTTGACCAATTGGTTGTTCCTGTTCCGGCTTTTGTTCCGCTTCCGCTTGCGGTACAGATGCGGGCGGCGGCACAGGCTGCGCTGAGAAAGAGGTGGTTTGCTCGGCGCTACGGCTTGCCATCCGCTTTCGCAAAAAATTGCTGGGTGCTGATGACAGTGACGCTGGCGACACCGGGACTGGCCCGGAAAGTGTCATCTTAGGCTGGAACGCCATTCCTGTGGGTGGTGGCGGCGGCATTGGTGGCTGATAGCCGTGACCGGGTGCGCTAAAAAAACTGCCCGTGTTTTCCGAAGTAGCTGTATCCGAAAATTCGGCTAAAGCTAAATCTTCGTTTTCGCCCTCGTCAGTCGCACTTTCCGCTTGTATAGCCGTTTTTTCCGCGCCGCCAGTGACTGACATGGCTTCATTGCTTGCCCGAATCGCACCTGCACCGCCAAAAGCGACCGTATCTAATGTATAATCGGCTGGCGCTTCGCTTATTCCGATTGGCCCACTTGCCGCTATTTCGTCGCGTAGAAAGCGTAAAGCTTTATCCTGACCGGGCTGCAACAGCCTTTCCAGATAATCATCCTGGTTGTCACCTGGGCCAGCCGTGGGCGTGCCACTGACCAACCCGTTGCGCCGGGCAATATTTTCAAGTTCGGTGATAGTTTTGCCTGCCAGCAAATTCTTTATCTCGCGCAACGGCAAATATTCTTCCTGAAGGCGTTTGATAAATTTCAGGCGCAGCAAATGCTCGTAGCCATAGCGACTGAACGGCCCAGTTCCGCTTGGTGGTGGTAACAGCCCTTCGGCAATGTAATAGCGCACCGTCCGCCCGGTAACTTCCGCCACCTTGCACAATTCTTTAAGACTATAACTTGTTCGCTCCACTACTGTCACCTTTCTCGACACTTCTACGTACCACTGTTATAGCACACTTACGTATTACTGTCAAGAGCTTTTCTCTTAGCTTTTGAAAAATTTTTTGCAAAAAATTTTTCAAAAGCTAAGAGAAAAGTGTGCTGTGTAGATTTGAAATTTTCGCGAAAATTTCAAATCTACACGGCACACCAGTTTGAGAGAGAGGCGATTAGGCGTTATAATAGGCCCATGAATATAGAAGAGTTAAAAAAAGAAGCCGAGGCTTTTCAGAATCAGGCGAAAACCTATAACCGTAAGGGTGAGACCGCACAGGCTGTTGCGGCTTATAGCGAGGCCGAAAAACGGTATGCCGCGCTGGGCAACGAGCGCGAATGTACTAGCTGTTGGTCGGGCATGGCGAAAGCTTACGGGAAGAACAAGGAGTTTGAGGCGGCAGTCGCCGCTTTTCAAAATGCCGCCCAACACGCAAAGCTGGCGGACTGGCCCGAAAAAGAGCTTGAAATCTGGTATAACCTCGGCCTGACCCTGCAACAAATGGGCGTGAAAACGGGCGATATAGCCGAAACAAATCAGGCTATCGCCGCTTTTCAAGCCGCCCTCGAAATTGCCGAACGCACGGCAGACCGTGATAGCGCCGGAGTCTTGTTGGTATCGCTGGGCTTTGCCTGTGCCTGGGTCAAGCGTACCAGCGAAGCGATTGCTTATTTTGAGGCGGCTGCGCCTTTTGCGCTGGACAAAGTGGATTTTGATACCGCTTTTTCGGCCTTTTCCTCGTTAGGCGTGCTGCTCTCCAATAATGGTCGCGCCGCCGATGCGATTCCTTATTATTTGCGGGCGCTGGAACTGGCTAAAACCGCGCAAGGCGATATTGTAGCCGTCGCTGATACCTACGCCAATCTGGGTATCGCCTACGAGAAAGCCGGACAACTTGACGAGGCTATCGAAGCAACCGATACCTACCGCGAAATTCTGCACGTCGCCGGTGACGTAAAAGCCACCGATGCTACCGCCATGGTCAAGCGCCTCAGAAACAAGGCCCGCCTTGAGAAAGAAAACCGACGGTAGGGGAGGAGGAGGAACGAGGAACGAGGAACGAGGAACGAGGAACGAGGAATTATAAAAACCCCTGTGTCCTCTGTGTCCTCTGTGGTTAAAAATTAAACTGAAAACTGAAAACTGAAAACTAAATTTCAGCGTCTCGAATTGTCAAGCCTACCCTCGCGGCGTATAATCGGGCGCGAGGGTAGGCTCATTTTATGCTCTTAGTACAGCTACTTGCAAGTAGGGTGCTGAATTAGCAGCTATTATTTCCACACCTTATTTGTAGGGAGTTGTATTTAGAAATAAAACCTGTAGTTCTATAGGGTAATTCTGTGGGAGCGAGCGTAGGTTGGCCTTCCGCTCGCGATTTCGGATGGTGATTAAGGAAAAATCGCGAGCGGAAGCTCGCTCCCACAGAGGCTTAGTTGCATCACGATAGAGTGTTAGAAAAGGATTTGAGGCGGTGACGATACAGGAAACAACGGACGGGCGCGTCCCTGCCAGGGAAATGAGCCGTGAAGCGGTCATTCTTTCGCTGGTGACGACCAATGAAGGCATGATTCGGGATACAGTCTGGGGCGATGTGCCGCTAGACCGCAAGGTCATGGCGATAATAGATAGCATCCCGTTTCAGCGCTTGCGGCGGGTGCAGCAACTTGGTTTCACCAGTTGGACGTGGCCGGGGGCGCACCACAGCCGTTTCGAGCATAGCCTGGGCGTTTTTCATATTACCCGGCAAGCCGTCCTTTACCTCCTCAAGCTCGGTAGCTACAATTTCAGCCTGGAAGAAGTCAACACCGTTTTAGCCGCCGGATTATTGCACGATATTGGTCACTACCCCTATAGCCACGCCGTCGAAGAGCTTGATTTGAATGTTATTCGCAACCATGAACTGATAGGCCACGAAATCGTGCTAGGGCCGGAGATTGCGCCGATTTTGCGTGAAGCCTGGGGCGTGCAGCCGGAAAAAGTCGCCGCCATGATTGCCAAAAGCAGCGACGTAACTTTGAGCCGTCACGAACTTTTACTCCGTAATTTGATTAGCGGTGCGCTCGATACCGACAAGCTGGATTACCTGATGCGCGACTCGCGCTACTGCAATGTGCCTTATGGGATGGTGGATGTGCAGCGGTTGCTCGATTCGATTCGCATCTGGCCCGAACGCGACGACGGGGTAAGCGAGTTGCAACTGGTGATTGATGAAAAGGGCGTAGGCGCGCTCCAATCGCTTATTTTTGCCCGCTATCTGATGTTCTACAACGTTTACTGGCATCATACCAACCGCATTGCGACGGTAATGTTTTTGCGTTCGCTGCAAGAGGCGCTGGAAAGTCAGGCTTTTGGAGGGGCGGAACTGGAACGCAGCGATGATGCTTCGATTATTGCCCTGATTCAAAATACCACTGCGCCGAGTTCGATTGCCCACAATTTAATCAGTGATTTGCACGAACGCCGTTTTTACAAGCGGGCTTTTTCGCTGGCGGAAGATGATACGCTGTTTTCTCGCCTCACTATGCTAAAATATGACCCGGCCCGCCGCCGCCGCCTCGAACAGAAATGGTGCGAACTGGCGGCGCAATGGACGGGGCGCGAGTTGGGCGGCTACGAAATTTTGCTGGATATTCCCGAACCAAAAGGTTTTGAGATGGTGCTGGATGTGGTTTGCGAACAGCCGCCGCACGGCTGGCCCAACCCCGTACCCTGGGGCGAAGTGAGCGGCCTTAATAACGACGATATGCGAAAGTTCCATCGCCATGTGCGCCGCATCCACGTCATTACCAAAGATGCCGAACTCGCCGCCCTTGTCCGCACCAAAGCCGCCGTGCTGCTCGATGCCTACCAACAACTAGAATAATTTTGAGTTTTGAATTTTGAATTTTGAGTTTTGAATTAAGTTTGCTCGAACAAAAAAAACTGACCCAACTGCTCGATGCTGGGCCGGAAGCCTGCGGATTTAAGGAGGATTGTTGGAACAGCGCGTTGGTGCAAGAACTGATCAAACTTAAGTTTGCGGTAGAGTATCATGTGCAATATGTCAGTGCGCTGTTGCACAAATTGGGTTACTCTTTTCAAAAAGCCGAACGGGTTTCGGATTATCTTGACCCGCAACGCCGCCAAGAGTGGCGCGAAGAGACCTGGCCGCGCTTGTTAGCCGAGGCTGAACGAGTTCGCGGTCTAATTCTGTTTGGCGATGAAGCCAGCTTTGGGCAGTGGGATTCGTTGGGTTACACCTGGGCTAGAACTGGTCAGACCCCTCAAATAAAAACCAGTGGCAAACGCAAAGGCTATAAGATGTTTGGAGCGGTGGAATATTTTAGTGGGCGAGTATTCTATCAGGGAATAGAGGGTAAGTTCAACAGCGAGAGTTATCAAGCTTTCCTTAAAGAAGTGTTGGAAAAACCCACAGAACCTATTTTTCTGGTACAAGATGGAGCGCGGTATCACACCAGCAAGGAGATGAAGGAATTCTTTGAAGAGCAGCGTGAACGGATGACGGTGTATCAATTGTCGGCCTATTCACCCGACTACAATCCAATCGAATATTTGTGGCGCAAGACCAAGCGCAAAGGCACCCACAACAAATATTTTGCTGAGTTTGGCAAGCTATGTGAAGCGGTAGATCAAGCCTTAGAAAGCTTTGAGCAAAAGCCAGCGGAAATA
>JBBQXW010000186.1:0-14442 GCA_038209275.1 Chloroflexia bacterium
GCCACTTTCGGTACGCGATTACAGCAAAGCCACTATCAAGGGGACTACGCCCGATGAGGCTGAAGTTTTGTTTAATGACCAGCTAAAAGGCAATTATCCCGGCGGGGCTTACACCATTGACCTGATTGGCAACGGCACGAACCGTACCTGGGTCACTTCGCTACCGAGCAACCAGCACGCGATTGATGTGCGCTCTGCCGGGCAAACCAGCTCTTTAGAACCTCGCCAATATTTGATAATCGAGCGGGGGATGCCGCCGCTACTGCCCGAACGCCGCGAACGCGAATTAATCGCCAACGGCGCGTTTATTGATGGCTTCGACCACTGGAAGGAGCAACACGACCAGGGCGGCGATGCTGGCGATGTGCGAGGCCGCGCTTTGCCCGATTCGGAAATGATAGACGATGCCACTATTACCCGCGCCCACATCTTGCGCTACGAATCGAAAGATAATTTCGAGGAAACCAGCCTGCGCCAGGATTTGAACGGGGTAGATGTGCGCGAGTATACCGCCCTGATTTTCCGCTTCAAGGGGCGGCTTCAGCGCCAATCTTTGCCCGGCGGCGGGACGGCAGCGATTGAATATCCGCTTTTCGTCAAGATTAATTATACTGACCGGGACGGGCAGACCCGCGAATTTTTCCGGGGAGTCTATTTCAAAGCGGCGGATGCCAATACCCGCACGCTTGACCGCATCTCGAACGAGCTTTCCGCCAGCCAACAATGGAAAGAAAATAAGTGGCAAGAATTTGAGTTTGATTTATCGCAGTTGCGCCAAAAGCCAGTCCAAATTAATTCAATTGTAATAGGCGCTGCCGGACACGATTACGAAACCTATTTTACCGAGGTCTCGCTGATAGGTCGTTTGCGGAATTTTTAACGAGTTCAAAGAGCTTCACCACGGAGACACGGAGTTAAACAAAATTATAAGAAGGAACACAGATGAACACGGATTAGCACAGATGAACACCGATGATTTTAAGCTTTATAGAATTCTCCGTGTCTCCGTGTCTCTGTGGTGAATTCTCGTGTAGAAGTATGGAGGGTCTGTAGTGAGTAATATTTGCGTGGTTGGTACGGGTTATGTTGGGCTGGTGACGGGAACGTGCTTTGCTGATTTAGGCAACGAAGTAACTTGCCTGGATATTGACGAGGCTAAAATTGCTGGTTTGAAGCAGGGCGATTTGCCGATTTACGAGCCGGGTCTGGAAGAGTTGGTCAAGCGCAACAGTGAAGCAGGTCGCCTTAAATTTACTTCATACTACGATGAGGCGGTGCCGGAAGCCGATTTTATTTTTATTGCAGTTGGTACGCCGCAGGGTGAGGACGGCGGGGCCGATATGCGCTATGTCGAAGCGGCAGCCGGTTCTATCGCCCGCGCTTTGAAAAAGCACGCTATTATTATCAACAAAAGTACCGTGCCAATCGGTACGGGCGACTGGGTAGCAGGAATTGTAGAGAACGGCCTGAAAGATAATTTGCACGACGCAACTTTTGCGGTGGTCTCTAATCCCGAATTTTTGCGGGAAGGCTCAGCGATTGGCGATTTTCAGCATCCTGACCGAGTGGTGCTGGGTTCGACTGACCGGGCGGCGGCGGCAAAAGTTGCCGAACTCTATTCGCCTATTAAAGCCCCGATAATCATCACCGATTTACGCACGGCTGAAATGATTAAGTATGCCTCGAACGCGATTCTGGCGACGCGCATCAGCTTTATCAACGAAATTGCCCAGATTTGCGACCAGCTTGGGGCGGATGTGAAAGTAGTAGCCGAAGGAATGGGCTATGACAAGCGCATCGGGCCGCAGTTCTTACAGGCTGGTATTGGCTACGGCGGCAGCTGCTTCCCCAAAGATGTGAAGGCGCTGGCACATATGGCCGAAGTTTCTAATTGCCATCCGCAGCTTTTGCTGGCAGTAATGGACATCAACAAAGACTCGCGCCGCTTTTTCCTCCAAAAAATCGAGCGCAATTTGGGTAGCGTATCGGGCCGCAAAATCGGCGTGTGGGGGCTGGCTTTTAAGCCGAACACCGACGATATGCGCGAAGCAGCTGCGCTTGATATTATCTCAGCGCTGGTACGCAAAGGGGCGGAAGTACGCGCCTTCGACCCAGTGGCGATGAAGAATGCCCAGCGTTTGCTCCCCGGCGCCGTCGAATTTTGCACCGACCCCTACGAAGCAGCGACTGGCGTGGACGCGGTGCTATTGCTCACGGAATGGAACGAGTTCAAGGGGCTAGATTTTGAGCGAGTGCATAGTTCGATGGCCCAGCCTTTCCTCTTCGATGGTCGCAACCTCTACGACCCTGAAGAAATGACCCGGCTCGGCTTTAAATATCGCTCCATCGGACGACCAAGCCTTTAAAATTTTGAATTTTGAATTTTGAATTTTGAATTAGGAGAGGATTAGGGTGAAGGAAAATATTCTTCAGACAAAAAGTTTTGATTTTGCCTTGCAAATTATTCAACTTTATCGTAAGTTGCAGGATGAGCGCGAGTACGTTTTATCGAAGCAACTATTGCGAAGTGGCACAAGTATTGGCGCAAATATTGAAGAAGCCTGTGCCGGACAAAGTCGCAAAGATTTTTTGTCAAAGATGTCAATTGCTTCAAAGGAAGCCAGAGAAACAAAGTATTGGTTACGTTTATTACAGGCATCAAAAATCGCTGATGTTAATGTTTCAAACGAACTGGCCCTTGTTGACGAACTAATTCGTATCCTGACTTCCATCGTTAAAACAACCAGTGAGAACTTATGATTGATAGTAACTCAAAACTCAAAACTCAAAACTCAAAACTGCTTGTCGAGTGTGGGGTAGATTTAGTAGAGATTGCCCGGATTGAGCGGGCGGTGGCGCGGTTGGGCGAACGCTTTTTGAACCGGGTTTTTACCGAGGAGGAGCGGCGCTATTGTCGGGGACGCGGGCCGCAACTGGCGGCGCGGTTTGCTGCAAAAGAGGCGGCGGGGAAAATTCTGGGGACGGGTCTGTGGAACGAAGGGGTGGCCTGGCAGCATATCGCGGTAGTGAACGAGCCGAGCGGTAAGCCGCGCCTGGTACTAAGTGGCGAAGCGTTGCGTCGGGCCGAACAAACCGGACTAACCCAATGGAGCGTCAGCCTATCTCATTCACGCGGCGATGCGATTGCTTTCATCATCGCCACGTCCTGATTTAATTTCTTATAGTTTTGAAATTATTGCAAAAATTTAAAAACTATAAATACCGAATGTTCGCTTTTCTTTCTTTATCTTAGCATTTGAAAATTTTTTGCAAAAAATTTTCAAAAGCTTAAAGTTTTTGTTGGTGGTCTGGTTTTTTGAATTTTTGCAAAAATTCAAAAACCAGACCACCAATGGGCTTTAGTTTGAAGGTAAGCGAGAATTCTAAAGTAAAAGGGAAGTAAAATTGATGAAGCTGGTGACAGCCGCCGAAATGAAAAAAATCGAGGCTCGCTCGGAAGAGGCGGGGGTAACGACGGGCGAATTGATGCTGAACGCCGGAGCGAGCGTTTACGAAGCAATTATAAGCCAATCGCAATTTGACCCGGCGAACGAGGATAGCGCCCTGGCGGAGGGTATCGCGGTAATATTGGCGGGGTCGGGCAACAACGGTGGCGATGCGATGGTAGTAGCGGCAATGCTCAAAGAAGCGTTTCCCGATGCCGACATCAAGATTTATTTTCATAATCGTCCCCGCATTGATGACCCGGCGGGCTTTCCCGAAAAACTGACCTACACCGAAGCGGAAGAACAGGACGGGCAGGATTTAGCCGAGAAGATAGCGTTTCAAGCGTTCAAAATGGATTTGAAGGAAGCGGCGCTGGTGGTGGACGGTCTTTTGGGGGCGGGGCTTTCGCGCAAGGTGACGGGCGCTTTAGCCAAAATTATTGAGACGGTCAACGCGGCGCGAGAGCAACGGCGCTACGAGCCTGAGCCACTTTTTGCGGTAGCGATTGATGTACCGAGCGGCCTCAACGCCGATACGGGCGAAGTGATGGGAACAGCGCTTCAGGCCGATTTGACCGTAACGCTGGGCTTCCCCAAGCGCGGCCTGTATAATTACAGTGCGGCAGATTGCACCGGGCGGATTGTGCTGGGCGATATTGGTTTGCCCGAAGCAGTGCTGGACGAAACCGCCAAGTCGGTTGACGCTGAAAAGACAGCGGCGATTATTAACGCGGATTGGGTGCGGCGCAATTTGCCGCGCCGCCCCTTAACCGGGCATAAAGGCACGTTTGGCAAGCTGATGGTTTTGAGCGGCGCTAAAGAATATCTGGGCGCACCTTATCTGTGTACTTCGGCGGCCATGCGAAGCGGCGCGGGTCTGGTGACACTGGCGGCTCCGCAGAGCGCGATTAATATAGTCGCTACTAAAATGAGCGAGAACACTTTTCTGGTGCTGCCCGAAATAGAATCGGCGGAAACAGCGAAACAAGCAGCAGCGCTTTTGGTTAAACAGGTCAAAGACGGCAGCTATTCGGCCCTGCTATTCGGCCCTGGCCTGGGCAATGATGAGTTTAAACTGGCCCTGATACAGCACTTGCTTGAGTCGAACGGAGCAGGCTCTGAGTTGCCGAAAATGGTAGTAGATGCTGACGGCTTGAATTTGTTGGCCCAAATCCCTGATTGGTTTAAGAAAGTGCAACCGGGCAATATTTTAACGCCGCACCCCGGCGAACTGGCAACTTTACGCAATAGCTCGATTAAGGAGATTGAGCAAGACCGCTACAAATCGGCCCTGGAAGCGGCCCGCGCTTTTAATCAGGTGGTGGTTTTGAAGGGCGCATATACGGTGGTAGCCGCGCCGGATGGCCGGGTGCGCCTGAACCCTGCCGGAAATGCGGCGATGGCGACGGCGGGCAGTGGTGACGTATTAGCCGGAATTGCCGCCGGATTATTGGCTCAATTTGCCAAGCAGCAGGACGCGCCGGATACTTTTGCGGTGGCCTGTCTCGCGGTCTATTTGCACAGCATGGCGGGTGAACTGGTGAGCCGAGCCTATGGCGACACAGGAACGCTGGCAGGCGATTTTCTTCAGGTCGTGCCACAGGCAATTCTGGCAATCAAAAATGGCGATAGCCTGGAGTAAAGACTTTCGCTTTTCCCTTAGCTTTTGAAAATTTTTCGCGAAAAATTTTCAAAAGCTAAGAAGTTTCCGTTTCTGGCACGGTTTTTGAAATTTTTTGCAAAAAATTTCAAAAACCGTGCCAGAAACGGGGTTTAATTTGAAGGTAAGAGAAAATCCTAATAAAGGAAATGACTAATGAAAGTAAAAGAAATAATGACCAGCGAAGTCATTTTTGTGCGGCCCAATACGCCCGTAAGCGAAGTGGCGCATTTGATGGTCAAGTATGGTATCAGTGGCGTGCCGGTGGTTGATGGCGATAAAGTAGTTGGGATTGTCACCGAAGAAGATATGGTTATGCGCGATGCGATTGTAGATACGCCGAGCGTGTTTAATTTGTTTGGCGCGGTGTTTTATTTGGGAGACCGCAAGCAATTTGATGAAGAAATGCAAAAAATCCTGGCAACCGAAGCGGGTCAGCTTATGAGTGGCAAAGTCTTTACGATTGAGGAAGATGCCGGAGTTCAGGAACTGGCGACCTTGATAATGAAGAAAGAGGTCAACCCCGTGCCAGTGGTCGGGCCGGACGGACGGCTTTCGGGCATTGTCAGCCGTTCCGATTTGATAAAGCTGATGGTGAAGGAACTGGACGCTGGCAGTGCCGCCGAGCCGCCAACCGGGGAAGGGGTGGACGAGCCGCCGCTCAACCACACCTTTACCCATCCCCGTGACGAGGTATAACGGATGCCGTTGAAGCCACTGCAAAACCTCACTCAACCTCTCGCGCATTCTGCTACTGCTACTTATCGCACCTGGGCCGAAATAGACCTGGGTGCAATCAAGCACAATATTCGAGCCTTACAAAAGCATTTCGGTTCGCAAACCAAAATTATGGCGGTAGTCAAGGCCAACGCCTACGGATTGGGGGGTGTCCCGGTAGCACGGGCGGCGCTGGAAGCAGGCGCGGCGGCATTAGCGGTTTCGTCGTGCGAAGAAGGGGTGGCTTTGCGTGAGGCGGGCCTGACCGGGCAAATTCTGGTGATGGGCTATGTGCCAGTTGAGTGTGCCGAAGCCGCCGTCGAAGCCAACCTGACTATCACGGTGAACAATGCGGCGCTGGCTCAAGCGTTGTCGTGGGCGGTACGGCGGGCGCGTTCGTACAGACATACACCGCTATCCGTCCAACTCAAGCTGGATACGGGCTTGCACCGCTATGGCCTTGAGCCGCAAGAAGCACTTGAACTGGCCCGGTTAATCAGCACCCTGCCCGGTTTGTGGCTACAGGGGCTTTATACTCATTTTGCGACCAGCGACGAGCCTGAGCCGGATTTTGTCTTTGAGCAGATGCGCCGCTTTGAGGCAACCCGCACGCTATTAGCGGCGCACGGCTTTCATTTTCCGCAAGAACATCTGGCAAACAGTGCTTCGGCGATTGATTTACCCGCCACCCGGCGCGGCATGGTGCGTCCAGGGCTGTCGCTGTTCGGCTACTATCCTTCCGAGCAGTCTCGCTTGCACGGCCCGCATTTGAAGCCCTGCCTGACCCTGAAAAGCGTGATTGCCCGCTTGAGCCGCCTTGAACCGGGTGAAGGGGTGGGTTACAACCGTACTTATATTGCCGAAACGCCGCGCGAACTGGCTCTTGTGCCGTTTGGTTATGCCGATGGCTACCGCCGCGCTCTTTCTAACAAAGGCGAAGTTTTAATCAACGGTCAAAGGGCGCGAGTACTGGGCCGGGTGATGATGGATCAATTTGTAGTAGATGTCACCGACCACAACGGGCTAACCGAAGGCGACGAAGTGGTGCTAATCGGGCGGCAGGGCGAAGCCGAAATAACCCTCGAAGAAATCGCGGCGGCTTGCGACACAATTCCCTGGGAAATCTTGACCGGGCTAGGGTCGCGTGTCCGTCGACTTTACCGCGATGGCGACAACATGTTTTCGGATGAGTAAATCTTTAGAAATATCCTTCGTTTAACACCTTAGTTTCTGCTTAAACGTTTGTTGAGCAGAAATTCTCTTGCCTCGCGAAGTTGATGCAAAAGATTTGAGCTTAACCCTTTTACATGTTGAGATAAAAGTTCATCGGTTTTTTCGATTAGTATAGTCTGACTTTGTGGATTAGAAGTAGTCTTGCGTGCAATTTGATTTAATCCAAAGAATTGGTCTTTAATATTTACTGGGAATGGGATGATAAGACGAGCAATTTCAGATGGCACTAACTCTAAAACGCCACCCCCAAAGCTACGACCTTCAACTTCTGCGGTTAGAAGAGTTAATGAATTGTGAAAAATGGTTACAAGATCGAGTTCTTGTCCGTTATATTTAGACATCATTTGTCCACGATAAATTGTATCGGTTGTAACCACTCCCGCCTCGTTATAAATCAAACGCGGAAACCAGTGGCAACGTTTCGATAAAAGGAGCTTACCTGACCAGACTGAGGGTACGCGATACCAGGGGGAACGAATAGAAGTTTTGTATCTAGTATGTAATCCCTGTGCTTCTCCAATAGCAAGGTATTGAGCGGAGCGCTCGTTGCTCTGTGGGTCTGGATGGTTTTCACTAAAATTAAGTAGCCATGCCTTAAACCCAGCTGCACTCGTCATTTTGTGGTCATCATTAGTATATATTAGACCATCGGCATGTCGGGTGCGTGGAAGAAGCGGTTCCGCCCAGGGCTGTAATTCAAATTTTTCTAACTCCTCCCTATTTACTGAAAAAAACTCATTTGCCCCAGTAACAATACTAACTTCAAGTTTGGCAATCGTACCAAAAAGTTGCATTTGAGGGAGAGTTTGTGCTTCCCTTAAAGCATCAAGCTGAACAGGAGCGAGTAAATAACGTGTCCAACTTTGGGTACTTTGCGGTATGAGATGAGAACACTCTTGTTTACTACCTGAATCTGAGTGAGTTACAAAATTTACACAAGTATTTTTATTAAAGGTAGGGCTTGCCTCATCAATTTTTCTGCCACTGATAACTACTACTTCTTGCAAGACTTTAGGAAAAGCGCCCGGTTGAAACATATCTATCCGCAATTGGGTAAAATTGGATAGCAACCAGAGTCTGGCATCACCTGCCGAAAAACCAGTGAAAAGTTCGGCGGGTACTACCAATGCCATTGAACCTCCCGGACGAAGGCGATTTAATGCACCCAAAAGGACTGGAATCCATAAGTTTGAGACACCCCGAAGTGGTAGTCCAAGTATTAATCCTAACGTGGTGATATATTGTAAATCGTTTAGTTGTATAAATTGATAGCGTACAAAAGGGGGGTTGCCTATTACAATGTCGAATAGTTCATCTGTAGTTACGGCCCATTCAATAGTACTCATCGTACAAATGGCAGTTTCAAAAGAAATATTCCGGGCAAGCTCACGACATTTTTGAGCTTCGCGAGGTTCTATCTCAAGACCAACAAATCTTTCTACATACTCAGAAATCGAATTAGCAGCGAGACGGCGTAGAAAAGCCCCATCTCCAACACTGGGTTCAAGCACCGAAAGTTTGCTATTTAAATCGGTAAATTCACTGATTCGTTCGAGGCAAACATCAACTAAAGGCTCAGGTGTATAAAATCCACCCCTTAGCTTGTCGCTAGATACTTCACTTAGAGTCTTCACTCGTCTCTCCGCTTACATTTTCTGGCTCATTCCAGGTAATTTCTAACCGATAAGTGTCATCGCTAAATCGTTCGATTACTACCCATGCACCTGTATAATTAGTTGAAAGCAAAATTGGTGTTAGCTTATTTCCCCAATGCAACCAGGTAGGCACATTTTCATTATCCCCTGAAATCCTATAATCCGCATGGTCAATGTCAAGAGATAATTGACCTTGATTTACTCCGTTTATAATAACCTCAAAGGTTATAGTAGTTTTCTCTAGCCCTTGCTTGGTCGGATTAGTTATCCAGTTAGCGTCTCCAAATAATTTTTGTCGGAAAAAGGTCTTACGATCAACATGAGACGCTCCATTTGAAAGTCTTAGATTTCCTGTGCGCTTAGAACTTCCTTTTATAGACTGAGCATCAGAAGCTGATAGTGGTTTTGTCCAGTGCAAGACTCCTGACCGCGCCGTAGATTTTGCAGTTGTGCCTTGACTTGCTGGTATTATTGGGGTTGTAACCCTAACCTTCCTGTTTGAGGCAGAAGTGCGCTTTGCGGTTGGACGGGGTGGGGCAGATTTTTTTGGAACTGATGATTTCCCAAATAATTTTGATTCAGGAGTATCAGTAATTATTCCATCATAATCTTCTCTACTGACTCTTTCCAGCTTGGTTTGGTCTTCGTCACCAATTTTGTAACGTGGGTCATTACAGAGGGCATCATACAGGCTATCATCTAACAACTTGCAGACATTACTATCTTTGTACATAGTATCAAACCAGCGAACTACCTGATCAAAAAGTAAATTATCCTCTGGATTTGTTAAATCAAGTTGGCACAATAAAGTTGCTTCATAGTTAGAAAATAATCCGCCTAACGTTGTATTATTCGACCCTACAAGTAATTCTGCTGATGTGTTGCCAGAAGCCAAATAAACTTTGGGGTGAAATGTACCCGCCGAGCTATCGTGAAGAATATGAACCTCGCTAAAAAGTTCTTGGGCTAGTTTGAGACCTTGTTTAGTTGCACCTGCTTCATCTATTCCAATTATAGCGTTCGCCGTTTTTCCCCTGTCTCGAAAATCTTTCAGCGATTTTTCCAATCGAATTAAACCTGATCGTTTCATCCAGGCAACCGCAATCTGAAGATTATCAACATTAGAGTCGGTTAAGCGTTCTTCCAGCCAAAGGCCCGCTTGCTTACCAATTGGAGCTAAATAAGGTTGTCCGAAAAAATGGATTTTCATTGATTAGAAATCTTGTATTTTGAAGGATAAGTTTAAGACGAGGATAAGTATAGCAGATTTATTGAAACAGAACAAATTATTGAGCATCTACCTTAATATGTAGATAAACGCCGATTTGTAACCGCTTTTCTTAACGTCAACTTGGCGTGTATCCAGGGGCTGTTTTTAGGTCGCTGACGAATAGGGCTTTGTCGTTGGCTTCGGCGATGTTTTCTCCGGCGGCACGGGCCAGTTCGAGATATTTTTGGGTATCGGCGGTGTTTTTGGCAAAGGCGGAGGCTCTTGCCAGGGCTTCGTAGGCGTAAGCCAGGTCGAAGTCGGCAATATTATTTTGTTGGCAAATGTCGAGGCAGCGTTGGGCATGATAGAGCGCCGGTTCAGGTCGGTTCAGAACGGAGTAAACGCGGGAGATTTGCCATTCGCCCCGCGCAAAGTTTACCGCTTCGCCAATTTCGCCCCAATGATAGCGGGAAGCGTGGGCGGCATGGAGCATAGTGTCGTTTTCTTCAAGGCTGCGGTCACTCTTGTTCAGTAGTTGCCACACGAAATTATAAAGATTAACCGCGAATTTTCTATGTATTGCTTGCCCGGCCTGTTTTTCTTCGCTCATATTTTACTTATCCTCACTTACCCTCTGCTTTTGCCTTTAAAGCGCTGGCGAACGCGGCAAAAGTTGGATTGAGGTCGGGGATGGTGCCGCCAATTAATGCCAGCATTGGCCCGGTGAAAACTTTCTGAAGCCTGAAATTTACCCGTCCGTTTTGAAGCGGCTCAAGCGTGAAAGTACGCGCTCCGTGAAATAAGCCTAGCGGCATCCCACTACTCCAGACCATTTTACGGTTCGGCACAAACTCACTGACCGTCACTTTGAAGGGGCGATTCGGGCTGATTTTGGCATAAATAACCAGTTTCTCGCCGGAGCTAATCTTACCTTCCAGGCTGGTCATTCCCGGATCCCATTCGGTATATTTCGAGCCGTCCGTCAAAATATTCCAAACTTTCTCGGCTGGCGCATTGATTTCGGTGGTAGCACTAAACATCTTCATAGCTTTTATCCTCCTGCTTGACAAGGCTTTTGAAAAAAATATACACAAATTCTCAGATGATAGTGACTACTTAAGAGCTTGAAAAAATTATACCACGTTTTCAGATGATAGTAACTATTTATATCAGGTTTTAACGGGTTGTAACTATTGGTAGTGGCTCATAACATTCATCTTCAGCATCACATCAGGTTAAGGAATCAAGCCTGGAATTGGTGTTTAGGGTTGTCCAGGGCGGGCTTCACCGACCTACCACCTTCGTTCTTGTTAACTTCATGCAATAGCGACGAGACCTATGTTAAGCGCCGCGTGCGCTGGCGAAGATATAGACGGGTTCTTTTTCGGTGTTCTGGTCGGTTGCTCCCTCAGAAGCAGTGGCAACCTCGTCCAAATCCGCGTTAGCCGAAATGGGCAACGGTTCGGGAACGAGGGTACGGGCAGGTTTTGCCGCCGTTTTTGGTTCTGCGGAGGTAGCAGATTTGGTAGCGGCGGCGGGTTGCTGAGTAGCCGCAAGTTGCTTGCGAGTCGGTTTGGAAGAAATAAGCCGGGTGACGTAATTGCCGGGTAACGGCACAAGTTCCATAAGTGCGCCGTTGGCGTTGTGCAGCAAAGCCGCGCCAGGGCCAAGTTCGCGAATGGCTTTGAGGGCGCGCTGCGGCAGACCAATGCGCCGGGCCGCACCCTGAAGGCCCGCGCCGTTCTGGTTGAAGAAAAAGTGCCATTTCGCCGCCTCGAAAAGGCGCTGCCCATACTGCGCCGATAATAGCCATTCATCACAGCGCGGCGAGAGCGCCCACAGACTGACTCCCAGTTTGGCAGCATTATTGGCAAGCCAGAGCAAAGCCTGCGCGGAAGCGGATTGCTCCAAAAACTCCTGAGCTTCGTCCACTATTACCAGAAGCGGCTGCGCTGGGCGGGGTGTGGTCGCCAGTTGCCTGACCCAATGGACAAAAAATCGGCTCAAGTAAAAACGGCGCGCTTCCTCGCTCACTTCTTCCAATGCCGTAGGCGAGAAACCAACGAAGCAAAATTCGTTGAGTGCGTTGGGTGCAGGTAATTTTGTAGGGGCGGCAAACAGCCAGTGATACCGTCCGCCCGCAACAATCTCGGTTAGCCGCTCGGTCAGGAGACGGTAGCCGCCCGCCCGCGCTCGTTCATAAAGCGTTTCGGCGGTTACATTTTGACCCTGTCCAACTGCTTCAATCGCACATTCCAACAGCAAGGGGCGCAAGTTTTGCTTTTCTACCGAATTGAGTTCCAACAATTTGTCTAAATATTCGGTGGTTTCGGCGACCCAGCCTTCCAGTGCCGAAAGGTCGTTCAGCTTTTCGGACGAGATACAAAGCGGATTCCAGCCAAAGGTAGCGGTTCGTTCCGGCCCAATTGCCAGGTAAGCGCCGCCGAGTTGCCGAACAGGGCTGGCCCATTCGCCCGCCGGGTCAAAGCCAAAAATGGCGCTGCCCTTGAGAAACCGCATTGCCGTCAAATATTCGACCAAAGCGCGGGCCAGAGTAGCGGTAGTTTTGCCCGGATTGCCCAACAAGAAAAAGGCACTTTCACCCGCTTTATCGGCAGGGTCAAGGAAAATGGGGTGTCCGGCAGGCGTAATCCCGACCAGTGGCAATTCGACCTTACTTTCAGGCTGACCTTCGCTGATAATGTGAGCTAACCGACCAGTTGAGGATGAAGCTAACACAAAGCCACGTGTCAGCCGTCCCAAATTAAGCGGAGCGCAATCCAGCAAGGCTTGTTCGACTTTATCCGCACCTAGCACCCGGCGCGGCGCAAGCCCAAGCTGGCTCAATTCGGTTTCAAAAGCGCTGGCTTCTTCAAAGGTATTGCTGTTTTCCGAGGTGCTGTGCATCGCCAGACTGATACCAACTTCGTAATATTGTTCGCTGCCGTCCAGCACGGCGTTGAGGCGATTCTCGATGGCGCGGTGCTGTTCGACCAGTTCGCGCATGGCCGCCCGTTCGCCGTTCGTTCGGGCTTCGTTAATCATTCCTTCCAGCGCCACCAGCCGCCGGTTTAGCACTTCGCCCAGATTTTTGTCATTTGCGGCAGGCGCAAGGTGCATCACCAAATCAAATTCGGCTTCTGCCAGCGCTTCACTTTCCAGCAACGAGCGCGTCCAGCCACCTTCTACCTGGGGCGGTGGCGCTGCCAGCGTCCAGAAGCTTAAATTTGTACCGTTATAAATTCCAGCATCACTTACCTCAAGATTGGCCTGGGCTAACCAGTGGGCGAAAAGCTGGTCGGGTGCATCACCTTGCCCCTTGACTTCCTCCGCCAATTCCGGCGTGAAATAATCCAGCAATAGTAGCGAAAGTTCCGCCGAAGTGCAGGGCGTGGCCTCGCAAGGTAGCGCCGCCATCACTCCCGCCAACCGTGCCGCTACTTCTTCCTGGCTACGGCCTGATACAAAAATTCCAGCCCAGGTTTCGGTCAGGCCAGCTTCTTCCACCGGGTAAATCAAATTATCGAGATAATCCTGCAAAAAGAAGAACGCTACATCGGGGTCGGGCAGGCGCTGTTGAATTCTGTCTTGCCAGCTTTGGTAGTGTGCGCCCAACTCGCCACGCCGTCGCCGCAACAAAATCTGCGAAGGCACATCGGTGGGTAGGGCTTGCGATAGCGCCGCCCAAAAATCCTGCTCCTGTTTGTCATCGGTCAGAAAAAGATTGAGCTGTGGCCCGGTCAGGCGTAGCGCCGCGCTGAAATAGTGGCGCTGGCTTCTTTTGGCTTTGCGGCCCGAAACAGGAAAAAGCTCGACACCGTATTCGGGTGCAAGCTGAATCAGGCCAAACATTTCTTCGCCCGCCGGGTTCAGGGCCGGTTTCACTTCGCTAAAGCCAAAACGTTGCCGTATCTCTCGCCCAATTTTATTCCGATTTTTGTCAAACAATAAAGCCATAGTTTTAAAAGTTTCAAGTTTCAGGTTTCAAGTTCCAAGGTTCCTTTTTAACCTGAAACCTGGAACTTGAAACTACTTTACTTACCGTTGCGCCAGCCGTTGACCATTTGGGCGACCCCTTGCGCGTAGGCGGTGGGGTTGTTGCGGTCAGCGCTGGGGGCGTAGACGGGTAGAATTTGCTCCAGCGTCTTTAAGCCCCACTGGTTAACATATTGTTCTTTGATAAGCTTGAACCAATCTTCTGCTCCGGCTTCCCAGCTAGAATAGCGTCGGAAAGAACCGTTGCCGGAGGTTTGATAACATTCGTAGCCGGAAGTGCAGCGAATGTTACCAATAGATTTGGTAACGGTGGCTACGCCCTGTGTTCCGGCACTGCTTTCGTGAATAAAGAAAGCCAGCGCATAGGCCGGGTCAATTCCGTAGCGCACTCCCAGGTTGTACATGGCCTGTCCAACACCCGTTGCCGGGGAATTAAACTGGCGCAACACCGCATCAATCTTGGCTGGTTCGATGGTCGGGCTACCCAGTACATTAGTCCCGGTAGCGGTAGCAGGTGGCGCTTTG
>JBBQXW010000187.1:0-14387 GCA_038209275.1 Chloroflexia bacterium
GCGGAAGTAGCCGGGCAAAAGGTGCTGGTTGGCACGCGCCGCCTGATGCAGCAGCAAAATCTTGCACTGTCCCCGTCTGTCGAAACGCAGATGAGCCAGCTAGAAGCTGACGGTAAAACCGTAATGCTGGTGGCGGTAGACGGCCAATTGGTCGGACTAATCGCCGTCGCTGATACCATTAAAGAGGGCAGTGCCGAAGCCATCAGCGAACTTCAGCGCATGGGGATTGAGCCAGTGATGATGACGGGCGATAATCGTCGCACCGCCGAAGCAATTGCGAAACAGGCTGGTATTACCCGCGTGCTGGCAGAAGTGCGGCCCGAAGATAAAGCCGCGATGGTCAGGCAGCTTCAGGGCGAGGGCAAAGTAGTCGCGATGGTCGGCGATGGCATCAACGATGCCCCGGCGCTGGCCCAGGCCGATGTCGGCATGGCTATCGGCACGGGAACTGACATTGCGATGGAGACGGCAGATATTACCCTGATGCAAGGCGATGTCCGAACTGTCGCTACCGCGATTGCTCTATCCAAAGCGACCATGCGGAAAATTAAGCAGAACTTGTTCTGGGCCTTCTTTTACAACGTGTTGCTCATTCCCCTGGCGATTTTAGCCATTATCAACCCGATTCTGGCGGCGGGGGCAATGGCAATCAGCAGTGTAACGGTTGTCTCGAACTCGCTTTTGCTCAACCGCTTCCGGGGTAAGCATGGTGGCGTGTTAACTCCCGCCGAAAAACGCGCCCGGCAGCGCGGCCTACTCTGGCAGCTTGGGTTAGTGGTGGCTTTGTTCGGACTGGTTGGCGTAATCGGCTGGCAAGCCTGGGATAGCTTTACCCGGCCCAGCCCGGCAATGACCCAAACGGCGGTACAAGCGGACGAGCCAGACATTATTCCGGCGGCAAACATTGTGGCTTTCCCGGCGGTCTACCAGATGGGTCAGGCCCGTATCGAGGTCAGCACTTTCCCGGCACAGCCGCAGCCCGGTCAATCGGCCCTGGTAGTTTTCCGCCTGACCGATGTTAAATCGGGCCAGCCGATTGCCGCAGATGGCTTGAAACTCAAGCACACCAAACTGATGCACCTGATAGTGGTCAATCAGGATTACACTTTCTACCGCCATATGCACCCGGAAGGGTCGAGTCAGGGTTTGTATACCTTTACGGTAACTTTCCCGGCGGCTGGTCAGTACAGAATATACAACGAGTTTGACCTGGTGAATGGTCAAGAAATTCTCTACCGCCACGATTTAACCATCGGCAGCGCGGCGGCTAATCAGGACAAGGCCAACCTGACCGCCGGAGGCCAAACGGTACAGCAGTGGGGCGATTTGAAAGCCACGCTGGAAAAACCCGCCGAAATCCGAGCCGGGCAGATGGCCGAGCTAAAGTTCCGCTTCGAGAAAAACGGGCAACCCTTTGCCGGACTCGAACCGTACCTGGGCGAACCGAGCCACCTCATTCTGATTTCGCAGGAGAGTAACTCGTTCCGTCACTTACACGGCCACGCGCCGGGAGCCGCGCCGATGGCAACGGGTAACGCCGCGCCGGGCGACGCAATGGCAACCCCCGACAGCAACACCCGCTACGGGCCGGAAATTGGCTACGACCTCAAATTCGAGAAGCCGGGCTTGTACCGCATCTGGGTCGAGTTCCAATCACAGGGACAAGTTCTGACCTTCAACTATGTCCTGAACGTAATCGCTTAAACCTAACCAAATAGCCAGCCGCCGATGATTTGAAATCATTGGCGACTGGCTATTTGGTTAGGTTTAAGGGGGTAGAGCGGTGGTAGGTGCGCTCGGCACTCAAGGCCGAGCTACACAGCGTAAGTCCGCTAAAGGGACTAAAATCATCCAATGTTGAAGCTGTTTTCAGCCCCTTCAGTGGGCTTTGGCTTTGTAGCTCGGCCTTGAGTGCCGAGCGCGCTTGCTCAAGCTACCAACTTCAGGAGCAATTTCTTGAATCACATTCGCCTCAACCAAAATCTACCCCAAATTCTTAGCCCATCCATTTAGCTGTTCGCTAATCTCGCGTCGGGCAAGACCGAATTTGGCTTCAGTCAGGATTTTAGCGACAAGGGCTTCGGCGCGGTGGATACCATCGTCGTTGCGGCCTATCATTTGAAGGGCCAGCCGTCCGGCCTTTTCGGTGATGGCGTAGCGCCCGAAAGCTTCGGCTGGCTGCGGTTTGGCGTGTTCTTCCCATTTGTACAAAGGGGCAATTATGTTGACATAATAATGTTCGATTACCCGAATCATCTTGCGGCGAGTGTCGCCATAGCCTTTTATCATGCGCCCGCTTTCGGCGACAAGCAAGCCCAGCGCATAATCCTGGCGGGCGTAACGCTTGACCTGTTTGGTGTATTCCTCAATCAGTCTCCATTCGTGGTGGAAGCGGTGCGAAGCCAGACGCAAAGGTTTGAAGGCGGTCAGGAAGCGGAAGGTCAGGTAGCCGCTCAAGGTAGTAGTTTGGGGGTGCTGTTCCCAGGTAAAATGCTTTTTGCCTAAATAATAGCCCAGCCCAGTAACTTTACCCAATAGCAGCATTGGACTGACCAGGAAATTTGGCATGATGCCGTAAATCTCGGCAGCATCCGGCTTGAGGTAATCGGTGACGTGCAGCACCTGCCCCGCTTGCACGTTCATATCGCGCCGGATACGTTCGAGGCGACCCGGCTTGATTTTCAGGCTTGCCACCCGTACCGCATCTTCGTAGGTCATTCGCATTGCCAGCGTTTTAGCATAAGTTTGGGTCAGCTTTAATTCGCTTTCGCCTTGCGGTTCTAGCTCATAAACCTGTTTGACCATTCCCAGATAGCGCCGGGCGTAGCTGATATTTTGATAATCCGACATCTGAAAGATTGCTTCAATCAGGGTAGCGTGCAGCGAAGCGGGCCATTCCGCCACAATTTGCTCTGCCAGCCGCCGGAAATTTTGGCGCAGGGCTGGCGCTAGAGCTTTTTCTTTGTTCTCCATCAGCTTCGCGGTATCAACTACCGCTTTCTTTTCGCCTTTAGTAATTGGCGTAAGGCTGATTTGGCGGCGCTTTTTCTTCAATTCAGGGTTAGAGCCACCATCGGCAGCGCCATCAGTTGCGCCACCGCTATCGGCAGCACCCTCGCCAGCGCGGGGTTTGCCGGGCAGGGGAATGGTGTGGGTCAATTGAAGCTCGGTTTTTTCGCCGCCCACACTCGCGCCCTGCTGCAAAGTGTTTTCGTGCCGTTGAAACTCCTGATTAAAGTTTAGCTGATACTGTCGGCCCACTTCAAAAGCTTTCAGGTTCATTTCGACCACCAGCCCAAATTCCTGAATCGCTTCGCGGTAACGCTCGACTGGCATGGGCAGCGCGTCGGGGACGGCGGAAAGTGCGCCCAGCAAAATCGCGTTGGTGGCTAAATCGCCCAGGCCGTTTTGTTTCGCCAGTTCGGGCGTATCAATAATCGAGATTGACCCGGCTAAAGCTGCCGCCGCTTCCACAATCTTTTCCGCCGGGAATACGCCATCGAAAGTGGGCATTTTTTCGTCAATCGTGAAAACGCGCTGACTGCTGGCGACAACGGTAGTGCGGCGTGAGGCGAACCCGCCCTGAAGCAACCGCCCCAGTTCAACCAGTTCCTGCCCGACCAGCACATCTACCCGACCAGGGAAAGGAAACTGAGCGAAAACCGCCTGGTCTAGCCGGGCTGAATCTGCTTCCGCATTGCCGGAAGGATTTTCCAGCGAGGCAATTTCTAAATAAAAGGTTGTGCCGCCGCCGCGTTGCGAAAGACCGGGAAGTGAAAGGGCTTGCGCCCGCCGTCCGTCGCGTTCCGCCGCCAGAAAGAGCCATTCCACCAGCACGTTACCGCCCTGTCCGCCAATCGCCGCCAGCAAAATACTTTTAATCGAAATCCGGCTACTGATTTGAGTGTTCATTAGGCCGCTCCTCCAAACAGTTTTATCAAACTGCGACTAAAGCTATCGCGCCAGCGTTCCAGGCGGGTTGGGTTGGTTGTTACCTTGCTCTCGTAAAAAGAAGGGCAAAGAACCGCCGCGTGCGCCAGTTCGCCACACAACCCACAGCCAACACAACTACTCGAAATGGTGGCTACCGGGTCGCTGCGGAGCGGATTTGGGTTTTCCTTGATGGTGAGCGAAGGGCAGCCGTTGAGCCGGATACAAGAATGGTCGCCGGTGCAAACATCGTCGTCAATGCCGAAGCGAGCTTCGCTGACGGGTTTGCCCTGGGCCAATAGCTCTTTTTTCTCGACCTTTTCGTGGCGGGTTTTTTCAAGCTGGCACTCGCCCACCGAGCGAATGACCTTTAGCTCTTTCTTGTCCGAAGTGAGGGCGCGGTCAAACGCTTTGACCACTTCGCCGACTTTGTAGGGATTGACCTCTTCAATGTATTTTACGCCTGCCCCGCGTAGCGTCATGTCAATATCCATTTTGGGGCTGTGTTCGTGGCGGGCGTTTTCGTCGGTGTTGGGGTTTTCCTGCTGCCCGGTCATACTCGTCCAGCCGTTTTCAAAAATGACCGTCACCGCGTCCTGCTGATTATAAACCGCGTTGCTGATAGAGGTAGTCAGGCCACTATGCCAGAACGTACCGTCGCCCAAAAACGAGACGGTTTTTTGGTCGGTGAAACGGCTCATCGCTCCCGCGCTGGATAGGCCCGTTCCCATGCCCGTACAGCTATCCACCTGGTTAAAGGGCGGGTACGCCCCCATAATGTAGCAACCGATGTCTCCAGCATAATGCGGCGTACCGTGCTGCTTTTCGGTTAGTTTGAGGGCGGTAAAAATCGGGCGTTCGGGACAGCCAGTGCAAAAGATGGGCAAGCGCCCCGGCAATTCACCGCCAAAGACCATCGCCGCCTCGTTTACCTGTCCGGCAAGCTGACCATAAGTTGCGGCGATTTGCTCGGCCCGGTCTGGCAAGTTCTCAGCTGATTTCCTTCCGCCGTTGCTACCGCCCGCGACTCCTGCCATTTGCTTCACGCTGGCTTTGGCATAAACTTCTTTAGTAAGCCAGTTACTGAGGCTGCTCATCATTAGCATGGGAGTGAGTTCGCCCGCTTCGGGGATACTGCCCTTGCCGTAAATTTTCACCTGGTGCAGCCCAAAGCTCTGGGCAATTGCCCGAATCTGCTGTTCAAGCGAGTTGGGCATCCCTTCTTCGACAATCAACACTTTGTCTTTGTCCTGCAAAAATTCAACAATTTCTTCCGGGACGAGTGGGTGAATGACGTTGAGGCAAAGTACTGGGAAATTACAATTGCCCGTTTCGTCGGCCTCACCCAACACCGAAAGCGAACGCAACATAGTGTTGTAAAGCATCCCGTGGGTAATCAAGCCGATTTTTTCGTTGCCGGGCGCACCCGGGAAAGTTTCGTTCATCTGCTGTTCACGGATAAATTTGCGGGCGGCGGGCATTCGTTCCTCAAAGCGACGGCGCTCCTGGGCCTGCGAAAAAGGCGGAATCGGGATTTGCGAACGGGTGTCGTTCCACTGTGGTACACGCTTATGCGCGTTAATACTCGGCTCAAGGTTGTCGTCGCAACGATAAGTTACTTTGAGGTTGCCAGTGCGGGTGCGAAACAGATACATCACAATCGTGCTGCTGGCTTCGCTCAATTCGTAGCCCTGCTTGACCAACCGCCCCATTAACTGACCATCGGCACGGGGGTCGAGGGTAATCAGGCCGGATTTATGAGCGTAAGGCAAACTTTTTTCGGCAACGCTGGTGGAATTCAAGCCGTAATCTTCGCCGACAAAGACCATCGCGCCGCCCTTCAAACCGGGCTGGGCAATATGGGCCAGCGCGTCCGCCGCGACGTTGTTACCGACCACTTTCCAGTTAACCGCACCGCGCACCGGGTCGTTTACTGACGCTTGTAACAGCGAAGCCGCCGCCGCCTCGTTTACCGACCCTTCGACATACACGCCCATCGGTTTAAGCACTTCTTCGTAAGCGTCGGACATGGCATCATAAATCGAGGAGGTGGGCGCGCCGGGGTAGCCACCCATATAAACCACGCCGCTTTCCAGCATGGCTTTCAGCACCACCAGCGCCATATCTCCCCGCAGCGTCTGGCCTTTGCCATAGCTTAGTTGCGCCAGCGTATCTTTAGAATAATTTCGACCCATCTATTAGACCTCTTTGTCTTTTAATTTTTAAGCCAATCAGCAATAATTTTAGTTTCAAAAGCCGGAAAAAGCCGACTATTAAGATATACAAATTATGAGCTTTCTCAAGCACTTTGTCAAGTCAAAGGCTAATTTATAGAAACTATTGCCTATTATTATCCTAATTAGCATACAAAATGCCTATGATTTCCGAAAAAGCTTTTCCAGATAGCTTAATTCCAGGTTTTTACCACAGAGGACACAGAGGACACGGAGGAATTTAATTTTTTGATATAGGGAAATTTGCCCCGCCCTATGCCATTCTGCTACAATTGCAAAGTTAGAGCGATTGGTGGAAATTAATTTGACAGGGGGAATATACGGAAAGTACCGAAGCTATTGAAAAATTGAGCGAAGCACAAGCGGTAGTTGACCTCTCGATTGTGGTCGTAAGTTACAACACGGCTAATCTTTTGCGGGCGTGTCTCGAATCGGTTTATGCCAATCTGCACCCACATTATAGTGCCGAGGTAATTGTGGTGGACAACGCCAGCGCCGACGGTAGTGCCGAACTGGTGCGCCGCGAATTTCCACAGGCCCGCCTTATTGCCAATAGCGAGAACCGGGGCTTTGCCGCCGCCAATAATCAGGCGCTAAAGCTGGCGACGGGCAAATATATTGTGCTACTCAATCCTGATACCGAAGTAGTCGGGGCGGCTTTGTGGCAGATGCTGGCTTTTTTGGAAGCCGAACCGAAAGCGGCGGTGGTTGGCCCCGCCTTGCTGTATGCCGATGGCTCGTTTCAGGAAGGGGCGTTTCGCTTTCCGGGTTTGTGGCAAATTTTCTTTGATTTCTTTCCGCTCAACTGGCGTTTGCTGCGTTCACGCCTGAACGGACGCTATCCGCGCCGCCGTTACGAAACAGCTTATCCGCGTGCCTTTGAAATTGATTTCTCGCTGGGTGCTTGCCTGATGCTAAAGCGGCCTGTGCTGGAACAAATCGGTCTACTGGACGAAGCTTTCTTTATGTACATGGAAGAAATAGACTGGTGCTACCGCATTAAGGCGGTAGGCTGGCGCATTTATTGTTTGCCTGCCGCCAAAATCGTTCATCACGCCGGGGCGAGTAGTCGCCAGTTCCGCGACGAAATGTTTTTTCAGCTCCACCGCAGCCGGGCCTATTTTTACCGCAAGCATTACTCGCCGCTCTTTCAGCACGCCGCCCGGTGGCTAACCCGCCTGGGCCTGACCGCCCTGACGCTGGACGCGCTGCTAAAATGCCGCCGCAACCAGATTAGCCCTGAAGAACTGCGGGCCAGGAGACGCGCATACGCCCGCATCTGGAAATTACCCTAAGTTTTTCTCTTGGATTATTAGGTTGTCCAGGGCGCTTCTTCAATTAACACTAAACTGAAGGTGGCAACGAAACCAGCAGCGCCGCCAGAACGAGTAGCGCCAGCAGCGTCAGGCTTTCCGCCGTCCACCAGCGCGTATGACGAGATGGGCTAGAAGCAACCCGCCGTCCGAACCAGGCCAGCAGCAAGACCACTAGCAAAACCGCTAATTTGAGCAGCAAAGCCACCCCATAATTAGTTGTAAAGAGGTTGCTGGGTTGCGCCAGATACAGCCAGGCCATTCCTGACCCGCTTACTATGAGCAACACCAGCGCCACCAGTGCCACCGTACCAAAGCGCATGACCAGTTCCTTGCGCCGCCCTTCCAGGCGCGGGAGTTGCCAGATTGCCAGTAAACTTGCCAACCCGCCGACCCAAACGCCCATCGCCGCTAGATGCAAAGTATTGAAGGCCATACTCAGCACTACCCAGTTGGAACTAATAGCGTGGCTGGCCTGTCCATCTACTAGCGCCAGTACCACACCAAAGCCCAGCGCCACCGACGCAGCGATAGCGGCATTGCCCTGCTTGGCGATGCCCGTCAGCACCCACAGCAACAGGGCTACACCCAGTCTTTGGGCCAGCACTCGCCCAAAATTGGAAGCCAGCACATCGCCGATTACATCCGGGTCTAAAATTAATTCTGTACCCAGGCTGGCGGTCTGACCAAGCAAAGCCAGTGGTTCAGCCAGCAACAGCAAAATTATGCCCAGTCCGACCAGTCGCCACAAACGCCGCTCGATTATTTCGCTGCTGTCCAGTTTGAGCGGGCGCAACACCAGCCAACGAAAGGCCAACGAACCAAAAGCCAGCGCATAACCGCAGAAATGCAGCCAGCGTCCCATTATTTGCAGGGTCAGGCCCAGAGGCGAAACTGCGCCCACCTCGGCAATCGCTACCGAAGTGCCGGATAGATTGGGGCTGGTGCGACCCACGCTGAAGGCAAAGCGCCCGCGCACGGGATGAGTATCGCCGGACAGAACCTGCCACTTGACCTGATAAGTCCCTTCCTCGCTGGAGTTTAGCTTCGCGACCAGTTCCAGCCCTTTAAGTTCAATCTGTCCCAGCTCGATTTTTTTGCCGGATGGCGCGGTAATAACAACCCCGTTGCGGATAGGCTGCACCGACTCGGAGAACCACAGATGAATTTCGGTAGGTGGATTTGTGAGGAGCGCGCCAGTCGGACAAGCGGGGTCATCGGGCGACAAACGCGGTAATTCGAGGGCAGTACATCGGTCGGGCGGGTCAGACCGCACCAGCCCGGCGTGAGCAAATACGGGAGTGCCGGGCCAACCCAGCCCTATTATTAATAACAGCAGCACTTCCGTCAGTATTATGCTACTTCTTAAAGGCAATACCATAACTTTGACCTTATTTGAACATTATTGGCCTTAAAGGGCAGGTAAGAGGTAGGGGCGAATCGCATACGCCCTTTTGAACTGAGCTGGCGTTCAAGGGCGTATGCGATTCGCCCCTACCTCTTACCCGATTTATTTTGTTAAAATTCATTATTGCGCCCAATTCCCCAGGGTTTGATGAATCAAACCCCTACTGGGATAGTTTTTTAGTCGCCAACCGAAGTTTTGATTTCGGAGGCTGGCACCGAGGCAATTTTTTCGCCCTTTGAAGTAGTAGTGCGGCCTATGCGTATTACCAATCCAGCCGCTATCATACACAGCAACCCGGCGGACATAAAGCTGACCTGATAGCTACCAAGCAAGGTATAGAGCAGACCAGCCAGGAAAGCTGCCGCCGCCGCGCCAAGCTGGTGCGCTGCCATAATCCAGCCGAAATAGATACCGACGCTGGCTTTGCCGAAAATATCGGCGGAAAGTCGCACGGTGGGTGGTACGGTGGCTACCCAATCCAGGCCATAAAAGACCACGAAAGCCGCCAGCCCGAAAAACGAAGTCCCCAGCACGTAAGGCAACACCAGCAGCGACAAGCCGCGCAAGCTATAGTACCAGCACAACAACCAGCGATTATCCAACCTATCGGAAAGCCAGCCAGATAAGGTTGTGCCGATTACATCGAAGATACCGATTACGGCCAGCAAACTGGCGGCGGTTACTTCGGGAATATCGTGATCCATCGCCGCCGGAATAAGGTGCGTCCCAATAAGACCGTTAGTGGTAGCGCCGCAGATAAAGAAACTGCCCGCCAATAGCCAGAAATCGCGCATTTTTACGCCGCGTGCCAGTGCGCCGAGCGCTGTCCCAAAAGGATTGCCGATTGGCCTGACTATTACTTCTTCTACATTTGGGTCAGCCCCGTAAGCTTTCAAGCCAACATCTTTAGGGCGGTCACGCATAAATATGGCGACTACTGGTATTAGCAGCAGGGCGGCGCTGGCGGTAGTAATCGAGGCGGTACGCCAGCCAAAATTAGAAACCAGCGTCGCCAGCAAAGGCAAAAAGATTAATTGCCCGGTAGCAGAACTGGCAGTCAGCAGGCCCACCACCAGACCCCGCCGCTTCACAAACCAGCGATTAGCCACGATAGCCGACAGCACTATCGCGATTGACCCGGTGGAAATGCCTACCCCAAAGCCCCACAAAAGATACAGTTGCCAGGGTTGTTGCATAAAAATGGTTGAACCAGCGCACAACCCGATTATTGATAACGAAATTAGTATTATTCGCCGGATGCCATAGCGCTCCATAAAAGCGGCGGCAAACGGCCCGCATAGCCCGTAAAGAGCCAGGTTGATAGACACTGCCAGTGCCACCGTTGCCCGATTCCAGCCGAATTCTTGCTCTAGCGGAATAATTAACACACTGGGAGTAGAGCGAATACCCGCCGCCACTATCAAAATAAGAAAAGTTACCGCAGCAATGTACCAGCCATAATAAAGCCGACCCTGTACTAATCTTGAAATCATTTTAATAAATTCCTTCTCTTTATAAGTGATGGGTGATGCACCCCGTCGGGTGGGCTGATGCAGCCAGTACTGAGTGATGAGTAGGAAATCAGCTGACGGAGCAGCATCCTACAATTTATCCCGATTCTGTGAGACATTGCTCCGCCAATGGATTTCCAATTAGCGCGCCAGGGCCGTCGCCTTCGGGTCTTGCCTTATGGCTAAAGGGTTGTTATACTCCATTTCGCTCCTCCGGGTGTTTTGGTGTTTGGACAACCCAATTCTACCACAGAGGAGTTTTTTTAAGCTGCCGCCTTATTTATGAAAGGCTCTCAATTATCAAAGGTGCGCTGGTTGAAAGCGCTTTCAACCGGGTTCCACAATCTTTGTGGACTGTGAGGAAATAAGTTCCAAAATCAGCCAATTAAATCCGCACATGGGCAAAACCGACCCAGGTATCTTCGTCCTGCCGTTCGAGCAATTGGAAACCTGCCGCCTCAAAAGCGCTGGCTACTTCCCCGGCTTTTTGTTCCAAAACGCCACTACTTATCAATAAGCCGCCCGGTCTTAGCGCTTCCTTCAGCGCATCAGCCAGGTTAATTAACACATGATGATAAGTGTTACAGACGATTGCATCAAACGGCAGCCATTCTGCTAAAACTGCCGGAGGTTGCTGAGTTTCCTCTTCAAAAGCATAGACCGCCGCCGCGCTTTTCGGGCGGACTGCCAGCGACCCAGCCTCAACTGTAACTTGATTGGTCATGCCGTTGCGCGCTACCATTTCGCGGGCTACTTTTACCGCCGGTAAATGAGCATCCAGCGCTAGAATACGCTCAATTCCTAAATGAACCGCTACCAGCGCAAGCACCCCGCTGCCCGTTCCCAAATCGAGCATCTTTTTATGTAGCGTCGGGTCTAAGTGCTTTTCCATCAGGCGCAAAGAAAGACTGGTGGTTGGGTGCGGCCCGCCTGGGCCAAGTGAGAAAATTTCCAGTGACGGCGGAATCTCGATTAATATTTCGTCTGGTGCGGCCTGGTAATTTTTACGGTCTGGCATGAGTATAATACGCTGGCCCACCCGAAACAAACTTGGTTCTTCCCACAAATTATTCCAATATTCCGCACTTCGCTCGATAATATAGAGGCTTTCTAAGGGACGCAGTGCTGCTAGATTGCCCAATCTTTCGGTCAGGCGGTCAATCAGACCCTGAGCGAATTCGTCGGCGGGCAGATAAGTTTGCAAGATAGCTGGAATCGTTTCATCGTTAGTTTCGGCTCGTTCAATTACAATATGGCGCTGGTAGCCGAAGCGCACGAACAGGCGGCTGGCGTAATCCAGTAAATCTGGCTCAATTTTCAGGCTTAATTCGAGCCATTTAGCAACTGGTTGAACGGTTGGGTGGGCCAGCATCTGGTTCAGCACAGCCTCGACATTGGCCTGTTGCCACCAGCCCGGTTCGCCGATTGGCGCAAAATCAAGAAGGCCCAGGCTGATGAAATCTTCTTGAGAAAGTTCTAAAAAAGGGAAATAAAGTTTTTCCAGCAATTGTTCCTGCCGGAGTAAGGCAATTAGTGGAAGTAGAAGCAAAGGTGATTGCAGAGGCGGGACATCGGCCAGTTTGTCATTAATAATAAAGCCGACCAGCCGGGCCTTTTCGCGGGGCGAGTCTAGTTCAAAGAAGCACAGACCATTTATATCGGTTAAGTTATTTCCGGCGACAAATCCGCCAAATTCTTTGTTTTGTTCTGCTTGTGTCAGGTGCGTTTTTAACCAGGTCAGGTCAGCTTCGCTCAGGCGGCGCTTTTCGGGCAAAGCGGGCGCGGTGCTTGGCTTGGCCTCAAGATAAACCGTTAACTCCTGGGAACAGCTCCAGCTCAAAATGGTGTCGTGAAGAGCCTGGCGATAAGCTGGTGGAGTCAGGTGGAAAGCGAAAAACACCTTTAATTCTCCAGAATAATACTAATCTGAGCTACTTTAGCGATAGCCGAACGAACGCACCTGATTAATTAATTCGTTGGGCGTAATTCCCTTTTCCAAAAAAAGGTTGCAGCCCGATTGCAAGGCTCGGTTGCGGGTGGCATAATCGGCGTGTACCGTCATAATAATTATAGCAGAGTTAAGACCTTCCCGCTTAATCTGGCGGCAGGCATCCAGTCCATCAAAGCGCTGCCCGTTCAGGCCCGGCATCGCTACATCCATTAGTATAACATCGGGGTTCAACTCACGGGCTACTTCTACCGCCTGTACGCCGTCCTCCGCCTCGCCCACTACCTCAATATCGTCCTGGAGTGATAACAGGGTTTCCATGCTTTCACGTACTTCAGCCCGGTCATCCACTACCATTACCCGAATTGTCTTATCCATCGCTTTCCAATTTGAATCCCCGCGTTGTGGGTCTTTGCTAAAAATTATCATTATCTCGCTCCTTTTTGCACTACACTAACGATTACTTTCTATGCAATTAGCATACCAGTCCTCTCTGGTTGGCACAACGCGCTTAAGTCCATAAGTTTAGTTCAATAAAGGCTAGTTCAAACCTCGCCCTTGGCTTATAGCTGTTAGGTCTTTAGTCCAATACCCATTCAAATAACGGCTGTAGGAGGGGGCTGCGCCCTCGATTTTTTGAGTGGTAAGGGTAAAATCGAGGGCACAGCCCCCTCCTACAGCGATTTTACCCTTATTTGAACGGTATTGGTCTTTAGTCCCAATGACTTTCAGAAATAGACTACACCTTTAAGCTAAACTGCCAACTACCGATTCAATTTACTTTATCAAAACCGTCGTTTAGTAGTAGCGATTTGCCCAATTGGGCAAATCGCTACTACTTTTATAGCGGCACGCGAAAATCTCGGTTGTTTTGCTAATGAATTTTGGTTTCCCAGGAGGAAAAGCCCTCTTACCCCTTTGCATCTTTGCCAAAAATCAGTACAATAGGAGCTAACAGTTTGTGGTTTATTCAAGTGGATTAATTCGGTAAGAAATTATTAGATAAAACAGAAGTAGTAGGAGAAAGTAGCAGCTATGACCCAACCTAACTTAAACAATACCGCGAAAATTCGCCTGCTGCTGGCAGAAGATTCAGCCGGTACTCGCCACAATCTAATTAATTTGCTTGGCTTCGAGCCGGATATTGAAATTATTGGAGCGGTTGGTACGGCGCGTCAGGCGATAGATATGGCTATCCAGCTTCAACCTGCTGTAATTTTAATGGATATTAACCTGCCCGATATGGATGGCCTGACTGCTACCGGCAATATTTTACGGCTTGTCCAACGAGTTTCAATTATTATTATGTCGGTTCACGATGAAGAAGCCTACCAGCGTCGCGCCCTTGCCGCCGGAGCCACCGCTTTTCTTATCAAACCCTTTAGCGGCGATGAACTCGTCTCCACCATCCGCAACGCCGTTGGGCAAGGCTAATAATTTAAAGTTTGACCTGTCTTGGCGTGACGCGGCTTTTTTCCGCCGTCATAATCGCCAGAATATTGTCTACCGTTTCGTCCAGTTTACCTTCGCGATTAATTACGTAATAATCAAAACTTCCCACCGCTTTCATTTCGTTGTGATAGGTACTCAGCCGCCGCGCCAGCGACTCTGGAGTTTCGGTGTTGCGCCGCATTAGTCGCGCCGTCAATTCTTCCAAACTAACCGGGGCAATAAAAATATAGACCGCATCAGGCACGACCCGCTTCAGGTGGGCCGCTCCCTGTACATCCGGCTTCATTATCGCATCCTCGCCGCGTGCCAGGGCCGCCCGTACTCCCGCTTTTGGGATGCCATAGCTATTGCCATAGACCGTCGCGTTTTCCAGCAATTCGCCCTGCTTGAACAAATCGTTGAACTCCTCGTCGGTGACGAAATAATAATGTACGCCGTGTATTTCGCCTTCACGCTGTGGTCGCGTCGTCGCCGTAACGGTATAGTGAAAGGGCAAATTGCGTTCGCGCATACGGTCAAGAATAGTATCCTTGCCTACTCCGCTCGGCCCACTCAAAATAATCAGTAATGGTGGCTGAACTCGCTCGGCCA
>JBBQXW010000188.1:0-14329 GCA_038209275.1 Chloroflexia bacterium
CTTAACTAATAAAGTATTTTGGTAAGTTCGGTAGTTAAGGAAATTTGGGCTAAAGAATAGCAAGTGCTAGGGGATAGAGATCGGGGAAGCTTTAGGCTCCGAAAACATAGCACCAGCGCAGGTTCTAAGTTAATAGGGGGAATATCATGCGTCGCCATCACCACAATTCGGCTACAAAAGTAAAAGTAAAATTCAGTAGTAGATTTTTTGCAAAAAGAGTAAAAGCGCACATACCAGCAGTATGGGTTATGGTCTCGCTTTTTTGTAGTTTGTTATTGGCGGCTTTTGATACTTCCGTAGCGCTGGCAGCACCAATTTATACTTCTTCCCCCACTCCCCCTGGTGGAATTTTTGACGTTGGTGCTAGTGCCGTTGGCACGCCGGTTAGCGCCTCACTTTCTATCACCAATACTGGCGATGCTAACCTTGTGGTTAATCTTGGTAGTATTACCGGGCCGCAAGCAGGTGAGTTTCTGGTAACGACCCCTACACCGCTTACTATCGCACCAGGAGCAACCAGTCCTATCTCAATCCAGTGTACGCCACTGGGTGCAGGCTTACGGCAAGCTACTCTCACGCTCAATAATAGCCCTCCGGCAACCCCAGCCACTGTTACCTACAACCTTCAATGTACTGGACAAGTTCCAATTTATAACTCTGCGCCAGCACCGGGCAGCACAATTAATGTAGGTAGCGCCAACGTTGGTTCCCCCGTGACTACTACTTTTACGGTCAGTAATACGGGTAATGGTACTCTGTTTATCTATGGTGCAGTCATTAGTGGTACCAATAATGGTGATTTTAACGTACAATCTCCCGGTATCCCCTTTACAGTTGGGGCGGGCGGTACGGTAACGGTGACATTGCAATGTATACCATCGGCGGCTGGCCCACGCACCGCATCGTTACGCTTTAACACTAACGACCCAGTTACACCAATCCCCACCTATAACTTGACCTGTACCGGGCAAGTGCCGATTTATAGCTCTGCACCAGCTCCAGGCAGCACAATTAACATCGGCAGCAGCAATGTGGGCGTACCAGTTACGCTCAATCCAGCTCTAACTATTCAAAATATTGGGACTGGTACTCTGACGGTAAGCAACCCGACCATAACCGGGGTAAATGCGGCTGATTTCACCGTCCTGACGGCTTTCCCACTCAATATTACGCCTGGCCCTGGGCAGGGCGTGGCAATTCGGTGTACTCCTGGCGCAGGTGGTTTGCGAACGGCTACGCTGACTTTTACTACTAATGACCCGGTCACGCCCAATCCGAGCTATACCCTGAATTGTACCGGGCAAGTGCCGATTTATAGCTCCGCACCGCCTCCAGGTAGCACAATTAATATTGGCAACAGTCTGATAGGAGTGCCAGTTACGCTTAACCCGGCCCTAACCATTCAAAACATTGGTGGTGGCACATTAACGGTAAGTAATCCAACTATAACCGGGGCTAATGCCGCCGATTTCGCAGTCCTGACGGCTTTTCCGCTCAATATTACGCCCGGCCCTGGGCAAGGTGTAGCAATTCGCTGTACTCCCAGTGGATTTGGGCTACGGACAGCCACCTTGACCTTTACTACTAACGACCCTGTAACGCCCAATCCTAGCTACACCTTGAATTGTACTGGACAATCTCCGATTTATACTTCTGCGCCACCACCAAGCAGCACAATTAATATTGGCAACAGTACAATAGGTACGCCAGTAGTTCTTAATCCGGCCCTGACCATCACCAACACGGGTACGGCTACCCTGACAGTAAGCAACCCGACCATAACTGGCGCTAACGCTGCCGATTTCGTCGTCACCACTGCTTTCCCCCTCAATCTGGCGGGCGGTGCTTCACAGGCAGTGGCTATTCAGTGTACTCCTAGCGGGAGTGGGCTGCGAGTTGCTACCCTGACCTTTACCACCAACGACCCGGTCACGCCCAGTCCCAGCTACACCTTGAATTGTACCGGGCAAGTTCCAACTTATAGCTCGACTCCTATTCCGGGTAGCACCCTCAACATCGGTACCAGTCCTGTGGGTACACCTGTTACCGCCACGGGAGTCTTTATTTTCCAAAATATTGGAGCCGGAACTTTAACCGTCAGCAATCCGACCATAACCGGCGCTAACGCTGCCGATTTCACGGTACTGACAGCTTTCCCGGTTAACCTGATGGTTGGCCCAACTCAGTCAGTGGATATTCGGTGTACTCCTGGCGCGGGTGGCTTGCGAACGGCTACGCTAACGCTCAATACCAATGACCCTGTCCGGCCTACCGTGACCTACACCTTGAACTGCACCGGGCAAGCCCCGATTTACAGTTCCGCGCCTATTCCGGGCAGCACGATTAACATCGGCAGCAGCAATGTGGGCGTACCAGTTACGCTCAACCCGGCCCTGACCATCACCAACGCGGGTACGGCTACCCTGACAGTAAGCAACCCGACCATAACCGGGGCTAATGCCGCCGATTTCGCAGTTGTTACAGCTTTTCCCATTAATTTAGCGGGTGGCGCTTCACAGCCAGTCGAAATTCAGTGTACCCCTAGCGGGGGCGGGCCGCGCACGGCTACGCTAACCCTCACTACCAATGATACAGCCCGAATTACTGTTACTTATACCTTGACCTGTACAGGTACTGCTCCCGGATATGCTTCAACCCCGGTTGCGCCGGGTGGTACGATTACCTTTGTGCCGCCTACCAATGTTGGTTTCACGGTTAATTTCAACTTGACAGTCCAAAATGTTGGGGTCGGTGTCTTAAATATTCTGAGCGGCACTATTACCGGGCCGAATGCCGCCGATTTCAGTATAGCCAACCCGCTTATTCCTTTCTCGGTCAATGGCGGGGCCAGTAGAGTTGTAACTCTTCAGTGCCAGCCGAGCGCGGGCGGTTTGCGTACTGCCACGCTTACCTTTACGACCAACGACCCCGGCAATGCTACCGTTAACTATACTTTGAATTGTAACGGGTTAGCCCCAATCTATACTTCTGCCCCGGTAGGCGCAGGTGGCATAATTAACGTCGGTAGCGCAACGGTTGGTTCATCTACAACCTTCAATCTGACGGTCGGGAACGCTCCTGCCGCGTCGCTCAATTTGACGGTAAGTACGCCAATTATTACCGGGCTAAATGCTGGCGATTTTTCGATTAGCGCTGCACCAGCCACTTTCCCGCTCAATCTGGCACCCAATACTACTCAGCTAGTGGTAATTACCTGTATACCAACCGGAACAGGTGTACGCAATGCTACGCTGACTTTTGCAACTAACGACCCGGCGCTATCCGCTCCAAGTTATTCATTAGTCTGCACTGGCTTTGCACCGGGCTACAGTTCCAGCCCGGTTGGAGCGGGTGGTACTATTTCGGTCGGTAGTTCCACTATTGGTACGCCTGTTACCACCAATTTGACGATTTCCAACACTGGCACGGCCTCCTTGACGGTCAGCACCGCGGTCATTACCGGGCTAAACGCAGCAGATTTCGCCGTCTCAACCGCCGGAGGTTTCCCCTTTACCATTATAGTTGGGGGCGCGGCGCAGACAGTTACCATTCAATGTACCCCTTCGGCGGGAGGTCTGCGGATAGCCACTTTAACCTTTACTACCAACGACCCGTCCCAGCCTTCGCCAAGTTATACTTTGAATTGCACTGGCTTAATTCCGGGCTATAATTCAACCCCGGTTGGGCCGGGTGGTACGATTAACGTTGGTAGTGCGCCGATTGGCGTGGCTACCCCCAATTACACCTTAAACGTCCTGAATACCGGCGGCGCAAGCTTGACCATTAACAGCTTCGCTATAACCGGGGTAAACGCAGCAGATTTCGTGGTGACGGCCCCTACCTTCCCCTTCACTATCGCGGCTGGTGGGGCGGCCCGACCTGTAACGCTGGTTTGTACTCCTTCGGGTATCGGTGCGCGGACGGCTACTTTAACTTTCAGTACAACCGACCCCGCACAACCTTCACCAAGCTATACCTTGAATTGTAGTGGCTTAATCGCTGGATATACTTCGGCTCCCGCCGCTCCTGGCGAACTAATTTCGATAGGTAAGGCCAAAATTGGGGCTTCTCTTACCTACGACCTCCGGGTAAGCAACACCGGGGCAGCCGCCCTAACCGTCAGTCTACCGGGCGGTGGTGCCATCACTGGCCCACAAGCCAGCAGCTTTAGTCTGCTTGCGCCGAATTTCCCCTTCACCTTAGCGCCGGGCGGCAGCATTATTGTAACCATTCAATGTACTGTAACCAAACGAGACTCGCTGGTTGCTACCCTGACCTTTAACACTACCGACCCGAATAGGACGACAGTAAGCTATTCGCTACTGTGCGAAGAGCTTAAGCCCGAACCAAAACTCCCGGCTGATTTATTCCTGGAACTGACTGTTAAGCCTGACCGGGTAGTTTCTAACAACCCTGAGAACTTGATTGCCTACACTTTCAAAATTACCAACAGAGGCGAGGGGCCAGCCGATGCAGTGCGCTTGCTCATGCCGATTGACCCGGCTTTGCGGGTAGGTTACACCATTTTTGAAGACCCGCAAGTTTGGGTTTCGGAACTTACGCCAACCACGATTAAGATTGCAATGCCGCTCATTAAACCGGGCCGCAGCGTAACTGGCACGATTGTTTTCCGGCCTGTTATTTCGCCGAAACCCGAAGCGGGCATGAAGGTCTACACGCGCTACAGCGTAATCTATGATGACCAGACTGGCACAAACTGGCAGCGCTTCAGCAATTCGGTCAATTTTATCTTTAGTGACGATGATACTAACATCAGTACGGAAGATCAGCAATTACTGATGCCCGCCCGCCAGAGTGGTAAGGTAGGTAGCAGCTTCACTTATGGTACTAACTTCCTCGCGCCGGAAGAATTTGCAACCGCCTGGATAACTAACGTCGCCACCAGAACTAGCGTGCAGATTAATGGCGGCTGGGCTAATCGCCAGGGTGAATTAACGCTGGTAGTAACTACTAACGGCTTTGCGCCTGGTGAATATACTGTTAGTGTCCGGGGCAACCGCAGTAAAGTAATCGGCAATGCCTCACTAACGCTAACCGCGCCAACGCTGAATCCTGAATTTATGAAAGTATCGGCAGGCAATACAGCTACTTTTGTAGCAAATTACCTAACGGCAGGTGAAATGACTAGCGCCTGGATGACCGATGGCGATAACAAGAGTACCTCGCTTAGTGTGACGACTGCGAACGCCAAAGGCGAGTTTATTCTGACGGTAAATAGCGCTGGAATGAAACCCGGCACTTATACAGTAGTCATTCGCGGCAATACCAGCGAGTTGAGCGCTACAGCCAGCTTTTTGATTACCGAAGCTTCTAATAATACTTTAAGCCCCATTGTACCGGCAGCACCAGCTATCGGTACCCCCGAAAGCGAGACACAACCGAGCGGCGGCAAACTGGCCCAGGGCAACCCCGGCACCCCAGTAGCCGTAGCGCCTTCGCCAACCAGTGAAGATACCAGCACCCAGCAACCAAACAAGCCAGGCAATAGCGCAACTGGCACGATTAGCGGAACGCCCGGTAAAGTTGGTGTTATTCCAGCGCCAGTAGTTTCCGGCGACCCGGCTAAAACTAACCCAGTCGCAGTGGGCAACCCCACTGGCGAAAGTGTTGGAAATGGCAAAGCCGAAGTTAAGCCAGTGGCGGTTAATCCCAATCCCGGCGATGCCAAAGCTGAAGCTCCGGCTAACCCGGTTGCTACTGGTAGCGAAAAAACGGAAGTAAAACCGGCCCCGGTTGCGCCGACTAACACTGCAACGCTGGCTGGTGGTAAAGCAGCGTCTACCACGACTACGACAAGTAGCGTGCCACCGCCGCCACCACTGCCTGTTGTCAAGAAGACCAGCCAGATACTCCTGGGCAGCGTGAAAGCCGGAGCCAGTCTGAGCGGACGAGCCACTAACTTTGCCGCCGGTGAAGCAGTGACAATCCGTATCAACGGAAATGGCAAAGCTGTATCGCTAACTGCCAGCGCCAATGCTAACGGCGAAGTGAGTTTCTCCTTCGACACGGGCGGTCTGGGAGCAGGTGGTTACACGATAACCGTGTTGGGTGGCACAAGCCAGAGTAGCGGAAACGCTGGCGTGAGCCTGTCATGATACCATTTCTCCTGATCTAAACTCCTGGCAATGTGCTGGCTTCCCTTTAAAAAGGCTTTTTCCCCATGCCGTTTTAATCCCTCATCCATTCTTTACCAGCCCTTATTATAATCTAATTACGCTTATGGGTGATGCGCATTTTAAGCTCAGTTTTTATTTTATTAACGCTTTTAGGTAATGCAACTATTCTAAAAAATACGCTTAATGATAATGCCTTATTGATTAAAAAATACGCTTATACAGGGTGCATTTAGCTCGAAGTTTGGGGGAATTCCTACCAGGTGGACGAACCGCATAATTCCACGAGCCTCAACCCAGGTAAGTAAACCCGAAATTGCCGGTTTAGGCAGCATCTCCTCGCAATAATGAACTTTATCAAGTAAGCCGGATATAGCGGTAGGAGCGAATCGCATACGCCCCTGAACACTGAGACAACTCAAACGGGCGTATGCGATTCGCTCCTACCACAGCCGGAAGTTAGTCTTTTATATTGCCTCAGCCTGCAAGCAGCGTAGAATTAAAAAAAGGCTAACGAGGTAGAGAAGTAGTAGGTGCGCCTGGGACTACCCACAGAGGGCAATCCTACGGGCCGAACTCCCAGGCTAAGAAGCTAAAGTCGTCTGAAGGCGGCTGATGAAATTCAGGGATGCAACGGGGAATTATAGTGAGCTTCAGCTTACTTTAGCAACTTAGCCTGGGTCTTTAGGTTACTGTTGGCTTAGATGATATTCGTAGGTAGATGGACCAAAAACCTGAGAAAATTTAGCTTGAGCCTGTTAGCGCTGAGTTCAAAGCCACCCAGCATTGTGACGCTTTTCTAATATTCTTACAATAACCTTTAGCCCCAGTCGGACTGCACGGCGTACCAACCCGAAGGAAAATTGACGCGCATGGGTTGCTGCGGCCTCGGTTTTGACCTGACGCAGAGCTATAATCGAGCGCATAGCGCCCGCCTACAACGAATTAGTCGAAGCGAGATTTCTGACCAATTATGCTTAATAGGTGATGCAGAATATATAATATATATGCAAATAGTGATGCAATATTTAGAAACCTAAAGCGGCTTTATTAGCTGGTCAACAGGACATGCCTATTTTATCGTTAAACGGTGATGCAGTAGCGAATTTTCAGGATGATTTCTCAAAATGGTCTAATTCAGCAAGAAGAAGGCTTAAGTTATCGCGGGCAGCAACTATTTCCTGGCGAAGTCGCTCAGTTTCCTGGGGATTAAGTGATTGGGGAGCTTCGGAATGGGCAGCTAAACTTTTAGTTAATTGCTGAATTGCGCTGAGGCTTTCAGCTACAAAGCCAGCAGATAGGTGCGAGGATGGTGTAGTGGAATCGGCGGTATTCCATTCTTCAAACGAGTCCAGCTTTTTCTGATTTCGACGAGAAGTTATAGACTCGGCGGGTTCATTGCGATTACGCTTGCGGCGTTTTTCGATTAAGTTTTCAATCAGATGCAAAGTTTCTTCTTCGCTGTTCTGGCCTACTTCCGACCAGAATTTCACGCTTTTCTCAATTTCTTGCTCTAAAAATTGGGGGAGCGGTAAAGCTGCCAGAGGCCGAGCTACTTTGCTCAAGCTGCGGCTTAAATTTTCGCTGCCGCGCAAAAGCTGGCTAAAAACTGCCGACGGCACAAAACGTTGTGAGCGTTCCCGTTCCAACACCAGTTGGCTAAGAATAACGCTCGTCAAATCTTCTTTAGTATCATTATCTACAACCCGAATTTCTTCACCATTAGCTACCAGCGACGACAAGCCATCCAGGGTAATGTAGCTGCGGGTTTCGGTATCATAGAGTTTACGATTAGAATAGCGTTTAATCAGTCGCATAATTTTTATAACCGGGCTATCTGCTTTTCTAGCTGCTTTGCTGTTTCATCTATACTCAAATCAGAATTTCGCTTCTGCTGAATATTTTAGCATGATTTTACCAAAAAGTCCGAAATTACTCACTTCACTTCCCCTGCCATGCTGAGGTACGAAGCATCTGCGGGTTGCCGAAATAGCTGCTTTGGGTAGAGCCGAGACCCATCCTGCGTCAGGGTGACAGTCGCAATGGGCGGCGTAGTTACGAATTTTTATTGATGGCGTAGTCACTGGTGCGATCCAGCACAAAAGTTATATTAATCGGCCCAAGCACACCCCTCAGCCCAGTACTGTTGGACTACGGTGTTGATTTACTATCAGGCGTGCAGGTCGCCAACCTCACAGCATTATTAGCCTCGTGCGAAGAAGGCATTTCCTTCCGCAAACTCGCCGGGTTGCGGCGTGTCAGTCTGCAAAAGTAGTATAATAAATTACTCCGTGTGTCTCCGTGTCTCCGTGTCTCCGTGGTGAATTATTATTTTAAAGGAGGTAAGCTGTGCCAGAATTTTGTACGGTTGAGAAGGAAGACCAAATCCTGATTGTCACGATTAATCGGCCCGACGTACTAAATTCGCTGCATCCCCCGGCGAATTTCGAGTTGGCCCAGGTGTTTGACGATTTTGCCGCCGACCCTGCCTTGCGGGTGGCTATTCTGACTGGAGCAGGTGATAAAGCCTTTAGTAGCGGCAACGACCTGAAATATACCGCTTCCGGCGCGTCCATGAAGCAACCACCGAGCGGCTTTGGCGGCCTGACCTCGCGCTTCGATAATTTCAAGCCAATTATCGCCGCCGTCAACGGCTTTGCTTTTGGGGGCGGTTTTGAAATCACGCTGGCCTGCGACTTGATTATCGCTGCTGAAAATGCGACCTTTTCTTTCCCCGAACCAAAGGTCGGTCTGGCAGCGCTGGCGGGTGGTTTGCATCGTTTGCCGCGCCAGATTCCGCTCAAGCAAGCCATGGGCATTATCCTGACCGGGCGAAGGGTTAGCGCTCAGGAAGCAATGGCCTTGGGACTGGTCAACGAAATCGTGCCACGCGCCGACTTGATGGCGGCAGCGCGACGCTGGGCCGAGCAAATTCTGGAGTGTGCGCCGCTTTCGATTAAAGCCAGCAAACAAACCATGCTGGAAGGGCTTGATACCGCCGCGCTGGAAGAAGCCATGAGCCTCCCCAACGAAGGCATCAAGAAACTACTGGCAAGCGAAGACCTCAAGGAAGGGCCACTCGCCTTTGCCCAAAAACGCAAGCCGCAATGGAAGGGCCGCTAACCTGAGCTGGTTTCAGTCTTTTCCTGATTTTGAAAATTTTGTCAAAATTTTCAAAATCAGGAAAAGACTGAAACGAGGTTGCTATAGCGCTTATGTTATAATTAAAGCAGTGGCAGTGGCGGAAGAATAAGCACAACAATGAGAGAACGACTATGACCTTAACGAGTGTAGAACAGGTACAAGAACAGGAAGAAGAACAAATAGAGGAAGAAATAGTCGAAACTGCTCGTAGTCGGTGGCCGCGAGACCTCGTGGAAGCCTACCAACGACATCGGGGTATATACACGATTGAAAATGCCGATACGGTATTAGAGGAGGAGCCAATTGAACTCTACAATGGTTGGCTGGTCTGGAAAGCCTTGACCGATTTTGAGGAGCGCCAGGTAGCTGGAATTATTCAAGAAATTTTATCGCTGGCAGCACGCACCATCGGGTTTGGACAGGCTTACCCCGACATGGTAGAGTGCGAGATGAGCAGTGGTGATTTAATCAAGCCGGATATTTGTCTGGTTTCTAAACAGTGGGCCAAAAACAGTTTACGTAGAACTGGACGAAACAAGCGAAAAATCCTGGTGGGTGGGCCAGAACTGGCAATAGAATTGCGTTCTCCTTCCAACATCCGCAAAGAAGAACGAGAGAAACGTCAACAATATTTCGAGAACGGGACGTTAGTAGTTTGGGATGTAGACCCATATCGGCACAAGATATGGGTCTGGAAAGCCACCAATCCAGCCCAGGCCGAATTATATGTAGAAGGCGATACCATTAGCTGTCCCGAAATTCTACCCGGTTGGCAACGGGCCGTCTCAGATTTTTTCACCGAAAATTTGAGCGCCGAAGCAATAGTTGGTGAAGCCGCCCAGACCTGGCGAGCCGAAAGTCGCGCCGAAGGAGAATTACAGACACTCCAAAAAATGTTGTTGCTACAAGCCCAGGCGCGCTTTGGGACGGAATTGACCGCGGAACTGGAAACACGATTGAGCTGCTACAACGCCGAACAATTGATGGCCCTGGCAGTCAGTATTTCTACCAGCCCTACTTTAGCCGATTGGATGGCGAGTTTCCCCAACTAAAAACCTGTCTCGGTAGGATTTTGATTCATCAAACCCTCATTTGGGCGCAGTTCATTGCACCTCTACCGGGATTGGCACTAAATGAATCTCAGAGATTAAATCCCAAATTTCGATATTGGCTCATAACATTCGCTATCCGACCCGTCGCAGCCTTCAAGGGCGAATGTTATGAGCCAATATCGAAATTTGCAATACCTGACGCGCTGGCGAATACAGACCGCCGCTAACACTTTACATAGCAGCAATTTAGCGGTAGCCGAAGTCGCCGAACAGGTCGGCTACGAGTCGGAAGCGGCTTTTAGCAAAACCTTCAAACGACAACTAGGCTTCGCACCGGGCCTTTATCGCCGCCAGCGTCAATTAATTATGCAAAGTTAACTTTTTTGATTGTTTCCAATTCGCGCCATGTGTGATAATATCTAGTTCAATCCGTAATCTGCTTTTGTATAGTTTTCTACCATAACAAAGGAATCAAAAGAGTATGGCGCGTTTACATTATTTTTCTTTAGGCCGACTTAGTGGGCGAGTTTTCTGGGCCTTTATTGGGCTGGCGCTAGTAGTGCTGGTGGCAGGTATCGCTACCAATTTCTTACTAAATGAAGCCGCCCTGAATAATTCCGAGCAATTGCGCCGTACTCGCCAATACGATGAGGCATTGGTATTTCAAAGCTATATGGAGCAACAAGGTAGCCTGATCGAACTGGGCAACTTTTACAGCAGTTTTGATGTACATAGTTATTACCAGGTTGCGCGCAATCGAACGAGTAATTTACTAACCCAGATGCAGCAAAATTACAAGCCAACTGATAGCCTGATTTTGCTTTTTAATGAAGTAGTAACCCAATACGAAACTTTAGACCAGCTTTACAATCGCGCCCTGAATCCGTCGCTTTTAATGGCTGAAAATCAAATTGCCCTGGAACAAAGTAATAAAACTCGCCAGCTTCTTAATGGTTCGCTCGAACAGTTATTGGAACGAAGTCGCCAGGAGCTAAATCAGGCAGTAGACAAAAGCACCAGCTTTATCATTGCATCGCGCTGGGTCTATATGATAGTATCTGGCTTCAGCTTTTTGCTGGCAATTGTACTGGCCTGGCTGGTGACGCGCATTTTTTCGCGTCCGCTTGGAGAATGTGTAGTTTGGTTACGGCGCATCGCTGCCGGAGATTTAACCGAACAATTATCGGTTAGAGGGGCAGAAGAAGTAAAAGAACTGGCAGTAATTTTTAATCGCACCATTTCCAACCTGAAAACGACGATTTCACGTATCCAGACTCAGGCCAGCGCGATTGCCAGCACCAGCCAGCAACTGGGTCAATCCAGCGATAGTCAGGCCAGTAGTCTTTCCGAGCAAGCCGTCGCCATTAGTCAGGTTTCGGTGACAGTCCAGGAATTGAGCCAGACCAGCCAGCGTATTGCCGATTCTTCGGCTCAGGTTGCTATCAGTGCCACCGCCGCCCTCGAATCTGCTCAAACCGGGTTTGATACCATGCTTGGAGTTTCCGAAACTATGTCCGAAATTCGCCAGAAGGTAAACATGATTGCTGACCGCATTCTGGCCCTGAATACTATTGCCCAGCGCATCCACGATGTAACCAGCCTGATTAACACTATTTCAAATGAAACTCACTTGCTGGCGCTCAACGCCGCCATCGAAAGCGCCGGAGCGGGCGAAGAAGGGGCGCGTTTTGCGATTGTCGCCGGGCAAGTACGCAAACTTTCGCAGCGTTCACGAGTAGCTGCCGTCGAAATTCAACAACTGGTCAGCCAGATTCAGCGCGCTACCGCCGCCAGCGTAATGGCAACCGAAGAGGGGCTTAAAGCTTCTACTTTGGGCGAAAAAATGGTGATGGATAGTCTCGAAGCGAACGAGGAAATTATTGGTCAGGTAACTCAGACTAACGAGCAAGCCCAATCTATTTCGCTGGCAACCGAGCAACAGCGCGTCGCCAGTACTCAATTAGCCGAAACCTTGCGCGAAGTAAGCCGAATCATCAATACCATCAGCGTCAATAGCCAGCAATACCGCCTTAGCGCCGCCGATTTGGGCAATGTAGTCAGTCAGTTAAATTCGGTTGCCAACGGTTTCGTTTTGCGCCCGGAAATTACTTTGCCTCCCCTGAAGCTCGTTCCGGCAACCGCCACGACGGTGTAATGTAACAAACTCGTTTATGTATCAGTCATCAGCCAACCCTACTACAGCTGCGGCAATGCCAGTTACACCCACACGAAACGCAGGAAAATAAAATTAGGTTGGTTGCTAGTCAGGCGATTTGTGCTGTGGCATCGATTCGATAAACAAATCAACGATTTTGGGGTCAAACTGAGTGCCACTATTTCGGCGCAATTCGTCAATCGCCTGCTCGTGGCTCATTACATCGGCGTAAGGACGCTTTGAAATCATGTCTTCATACACATCGGCTACGGCTACAATCCGGCTACCAATCGGAATCGCTTCCCCTTGCAACCCATCGGGATAGCCCGTACCATCATAGCGTTCGTGATGATGCAAAATTATATCGGAAGCTCTGATTAGTTCTTCGACTGTTCCAATAATTTTTGCCCCAATTTGAGGGTGTTTAATCATCTCTTGCTGTTCTTGCAGAGTTAGCGGCCCGGCTTTGCGCAAAATCGCGTCGGAAATACCAATTTTGCCAATATCATGAAACAGCCCGCCCATAAAAACCTGGACAATTTCGTCCTGGCTCAGGCCCAGTCGGTAGGCCAGTTTTTGAGAATTTTCAGCAACGCGCTGGCTATGGCCCTGACTATCGCTATCTTTGGCTTCCAGTGCATTGAGCAATGCCATACTCGCGCTTTCCAGCATGGGAGTATAAAGCTTCATGGTAGTAGTTTCCCGAATCATGCGCGCCTGCTCAATCGCTGTTTCAACCGATTCAATTAGTTCGCTCTCGCTGAAAGGCTTGGTGACAAAACCTAACGCCCCACTTTCCATTGCCCTGACCGCCATGCCCACCCCACTGCTGCCGGTAATTACTACACTCGCCAGACCAGGGTCAATTCGCTTCAAGGTATTCAGAAAATCCAGACCGTTCATGCCGGGCATGTTAATATCACAGGTTACAAGGTCAAAGGTCTGGGTCTGAACCAGGTCTAAAGCCTCGGCTGCCCGCGTTACCGAAGTAGTATTATAACGATGCTTTTCCAGAAAGCGACAAATAATAAAAATTATACTGGGTTCATCATCTATTACCAGAATGTTACCACGTGATTGAACATTGTAATTACTCGAACCATTTTTAAGATGCATCACTACGCGACCTTTCACCGTCCACTATCAGCTAAGTCAAAAATAAGCCTGGAGGTTCGCTTATAGTATAAGAGCTATCGCCGAAGTTGTCCATAATATGAGAATTAAGATATATAATAGCTGATTGCAATCAAGAATCCTTGTTGCGACCAATCCTAACTATTAACGCACCAAATAGCATTGCCAGAGCGCCCGGCAAGTAATAAAACCCGACCCATCCCTCGCTCAACTTCAAATCCAGGCTCAAACTAAGTCCTATACCTAACACTAATACGGCTAAAGGCAAACTACTCAACCAGGGCGTACCCGGCTTCCCCGCATTTTTCCAAAGCCGATAAGCCGCCAGCCCACTTGTCGCCAGCATCGCCAGACCCAACAAAACCAAAGGCCAGGTCAGGCTAAACTCTACTGCTACTATCAACATAGCGGTTGCCAGCAAACTGGCTGCCGCCCCGCAATAAATAAGCGTGCGCCCGGTACGCCAAAGCTCCTGGGCCGGACGGCGCAAACCAAACAAATACTTGATAGCATAATCGTTCGGCTCATCCGAACCACTACCCTTATCGTAATCTTCCGGCTCTTTTCGGTCAGTCAGCACAGCCATAAATCACCACAGGAAGGAAAGAGGAGAAGGAGAAGGAAAGAGGAGAAGAAAATCCATTGGCGGAGCAATGTCCTACAAGGAGTGCCTAAATCGGCGGAGGTAAAGTTCGTAGGGGCGAATCGCA
>JBBQXW010000189.1:0-14290 GCA_038209275.1 Chloroflexia bacterium
AAAGCGGTTGCAGTAACAGGCAGTAACCTGGGCGACCGTGTTTTTGCGATTGTGACTGCGATTTTCGCGGGTTTGATATTGGCAATTGTAATAGTGTTTGCGCTGGTTTTTACTATTGGTTCGTGGAACGCTATCGGGCGCAACGGTCTCGAATTTTTTACCACTATCAACTGGCCTGAGAACGGCTTTGCCACCGATGGGGTTGTACCCAAATTCGGCGCGCTCAATTATATCTTCGGCACGCTTATAACATCGGCAATTGCCTTGATTATCGGCGGTTTTGCCAGCCTGGGCGCGGCTATCTTCCTGTCCGAATATGCCCCAACCTGGTTACGTACTCCCCTTTCGTTTATGGTCGAGCTACTGGCCGCCGTGCCAAGTATTGTCTACGGCTTCTGGGGCGTGCAATTTCTTTCAGGCATTATGGGCGGGCAGGACGGTGTAGAGAAATCGCTGCAAAATGTTTTCGGCTGGCTGCCTATGTTTGATAAGTTGGTGACAACTACCACTAATCGTACCTTACCCGTAACTTTTAACGGGCGCGATATTCTGGTGGCGAGTCTGGTACTCTCGATTATGATTATCCCGACTATCACCTCAATTAGCCGTGACGTAATTCGCACCGTGCCAGATAGCCAGCGCGAAGGTATGCTGGCAATGGGCGCGACCAAGTGGCAGAGCATCCGACGGGCCGTTTTGAGCTATGGGCAGCGCGGTATAGTTGGCGCAATTATTTTGGGTCTGGGCCGGGCGCTGGGCGAAACTATTGCCGTTGCGTTCCTTATTGGTGGGGCAAGTACCCTGGTTGGGCCGCAGAGTAGCCTCTTGAACCGGGGCGAAACTATCGCCAGTAAATTTGCCAACAACTACAACGAAATCTCGCCTGCCGATACTAACGGCTTCTCCTCGTTCCTCCAGCTTGGTCTGGTACTCTTTATCATTACCCTGTTTATCAACATACTGGCTCAGTGGCTGGTATCGCGTAGCAGTACCAAACCTTCCAGGAAACAAGGATTAGTTCCCAACATCCTGAAATGGCTGCAACTTTTGATTTTCCCGTTCCTGATATTGCTTGCCAGCCCCTTTATTTCTATCGTTGGCTCGTTGGTTATTATCGCCATCTGGGGCGCGTTTAAGGGCTTGAACGCTTATCAGGTATCAACAGAAGAAAAGGGTGGTAGGCTACCGCGTCCTTTAGAACTGGTGGCTGACCCCAATAAATCTTATGCCTACCGCAAGTTCATCAACCAGTTTATGCAGGTGCTGTTTGTACTCGCCCTACTCGTAGCTATCATACCCCTGGCCGCAATCTTGATATTAGTAACGGTGAAGGGGTTGCCAGTACTTTTCCAGCCTGATTTCCTGGTAAATGATACCAGTGGTCGTCCCCTCTTCGGCGGTGCGCCAACCGCTAATACCGGCATTGCTCAGGGTATTTTGGGAACTGGGCTGCTGGTAATCATCAGCTCGATTATCGGTATTCCAGTCGGTATATTGGGCGGTATTTATTTAGCGGAATATGGCAACAACTGGTTTGGACGGGCGGTGCGCTTTACGGCGGACGTACTTCAGGGTATTCCCAGTATCATTATGGGCCTGTTCATCCTGACCATTGCGATTAACACCAGCATCTTCGTGCCAGGCCAAAAGTACAACGGCTGGGCCGGAGCAGTGGCGCTGGCAATTATGATGGTGCCAATTATTACCCGAACTACCGAAGAAATTTTGCGGCTGGTGCCGGGCGCACTTCGAGAAGCGGCTCTGGCGTTGGGTGTACCCAAGTGGAAAAGCACGCTGACCGTAGTCTTACCGGCGGCAGTAACTGGCGTAGTGACAGGTGTACTACTAGGTGTGGCACGTATTGCGGGCGAAACCGCCCCAATTTTGCTAACCACTCGCGGCAACGATAGCTTTAACGGCCTGAGCGACCAGACTCCTGCCTTACCGCTTATTATGTACACTTACGGTCGGCGACCCGATGCTATTTCGGTAGACCGTAGCTGGGGGGCCGCCTTTACCCTGATGTTAATTGTACTCATCCTGGCCTTCGGCGTGCGCTTCCTAACGCGCAGCCGCTTAAAATCGAGTTTATAGAGTTTTGAATTTTGAATTTTGAGTTAAAGAACTGTAATTCAAAATTCAAAACTCAAAATTCAAAATTATCTTCAAGGAGTTTTTGTGAGCGAGAAGGTAGAAGAGGAAAAATCGGTTGTGCCGACATATCAGGCTAAAGAGGTAGTAGTTGAAAACCTTAATGCCTATTACGGCAAGCATCAGGCCATCAGAAATGTTAGCATGAAGTTTAACGCTAACGAAATTACGGCCTTGATTGGGCCGAGCGGTTGCGGCAAATCTACTTTGCTTCGTAACCTGAACCGAATGCACGAAACGATACTGGGGGCGCGCTCCGAAGGCAAAGTTTTGCTTGGTGAACAAAATATTATGGATGGCAAAGCTGACCCGGCGTTGGTGCGCCAGAAAATCGGGATGGTTTTCCAGAAGCCCAACCCTTTCCCGGCACTTTCGATTCAAGAGAACGTGGTTTCGGGGTTGCGGTTGCAGGGCGAAGATAATCCGCGCAAACTAAGCCGGGTAGCCGAAGAAAGCTTGCGCCGGGCTTATTTATGGGACGAGGTAAAGGATAAGCTGGACGAGCCAGGCGTTTCACTCAGTGGTGGGCAGCAACAACGTTTGTGTATTGCGCGGACGATTGCAGTCGAGCCGGAAGTTATTTTGATGGACGAACCTTGCTCCGCCCTCGACCCAATTTCAACCATGCGTATCGAAGAATTAATGTTAGAATTAAAGAAACGCTTTACCATTATAATTGTAACTCATAACATGCAACAAGCTGCGCGAGTTTCGGAAAAGACAGCTTTTATGTTAGCCGGTGCAGAGCGGACGGGCGAGTTGGTGGAATACGATGACACCAAAAAAATGTTCACCAACCCGCGTGACCAGCGAACCGAAGATTATATTAGCGGGAGATTTGGATAGAATATATGAGCGAAACAGCTAAACCATTCGCTACCCCTTTTCAGTTGAAGGCAGTAGGGGTTGCCGATAAAACTTTGACGGCAGAAGTAGCTGAGGAAGCTGCTACTAAAGTTGAGGTTGAAGGTATTAATTTTTATTATGGCAAGTTCCAGGCGCTACGAAATATCAGCATGAACATTCCAACGCGCCGGATTACTTCGATTATCGGGCCGAGCGGTACGGGCAAATCCACTTTCTTGCGGCTACTCAACCGCATGAGCGACCTGACCCCTGGTTCGAAGGTCGAAGGCGCGATTAGAATGGACGAGCGCGATATTTTCAGCAGTGGCCTCGACCCGGTGGCACTCCGAAAGCGCGTCGGCATGGTCTTTCAGCGTCCTAATCCTTTCCCCAAGAGCATTTATGATAATATTGCTTACGGGCCGCGTATGCACGGGCTAAAGGACAAGAAAAAGCTGGACGAACTGGTCGAACGCTCCTTGCGCCAGGCTTATATCTGGGACGAAGTAAAAGATAAGTTGAAAATCGCGGCGACGGCTTTGAGCGGCGGTCAGCAACAGCGTTTGTGTATCGCCCGAACGATTGCAGTTGAGCCGGAAGTTATTTTGATGGATGAACCTTGCTCTGCCCTCGACCCGATTTCGACTATCAAAATCGAGGAGCTGATGCTGGAATTACGGCGGCGTTACACAATCGTAATCGTCACCCACAATATGCAACAGGCGGCACGGGCCAGCGACTATGTTTCGGTCTTTATGATGGCTCCCGACCGGGCCGGCGAAGTAGTCGAGTTTGGACGAACTCGTGATGTCTTCACCAATCCGAAAAACGAAAAGACCGAGCAGTATATTACGGGCCGGTTTGGTTAGCAGCAGGCGACGGCTTTACCTGGAAGTAGTGTAATTGGTGAGCGCATCTAAGCCCCAGGGACATATGCAACCCAAACTGCTCGTGGTAGATGACGATAAAAACCTGCGCGAAGTCCTGAACTATAATTTGCGCCGGGAAGGATACCGAACGTTGACGGCTGCCTATGGCAAGGAAGCCATTCATTTGGCTTACACCGAACAACCCGATTTAATAATCCTTGATGTCATGCTACCCGATGTAAGCGGCCTCGAAGTTTGCCGGATTATTCGCCGACAGCTTTCAATGCCAGTGCTGATGTTATCGGCCCGCGCCGAAGAAGTAGATAAATTGTTGGGCCTCGAACTTGGTGCAGACGATTATCTGACCAAACCTTTTAGCTTTCGCGAGTTATTAGCCCGCGTCCATGCTCAACTGCGCCGGGTAGAAATGCTGCGAGGAGACCAGGCCAAACCGCTACTCCCACCCTCAATATCAATGACCATAGATGAAACCGCATCGAATACGCCTGCCTCCCCTGGGGGCGAAGCCACTCTATTAGTGGTAGGCGAATTATTGATTGATTTGGCCCACCATAACGTAAAGCATAAAGGCCGCACCGTAATTATGACCCCCAGAGAATTTGATTTGCTGGCTTTTCTGGCCCGCTATCCGATGAAAGTGTTTTCGCGGCAGGAATTATTAAATCGGGTCTGGGGTTACAATTCGCTGGGCGGTACGCGCACGGTAGATGTACATATACGCGGGCTGCGGGCCAAACTTGAATCCGACCCCACCAATCCCCAGCTTATCCAGACCATTTACAATGTTGGCTACAAATTCAATCAACCTGTCGTAGCCCAATCCCCGGCCTAACCCTTAGTCGGGCTAAAAAACAGGTCAACAATTTCGGTAGGGTCTAATTACCCGAACTTGATACTATTTGGCCCTGAATGGAACATTGCTGCAATGAGGGTCAGATTACCCCTTACAGCCGCTTTTTATACGCTCTCATTGCAAAGATATAAGCCACCAGCATAATTCCGACGCACCATGCAAGAGCCACCCATATATCATTGCCCACCGGCTGATCTGATAGTAGCGCACGGATGGCTTCCACTATTGAGGTCACCGGCTGGTTTTCGGCAAAGGCTCGCACGACCGACGGCATCGACGAGGTCGGCACGAACGCCGAACTGATAAATGGAAGGAAGATAAGCGGGTAGGAAAAGGCACCTACACCGTCCACCGATTTTGCGGACAGTCCGGCAATCACCGCGACCCATGTCAAGGCCAGCGTAAACAGCGCGAGTATACCGGCCACGGCAAGCCATGACAATATTCCTGCCGACGAGCGGAAGCCCATAATAAGCGCTACGAGAATGATTACGACAACCGAAATCGCATTGGATACTAGTGAGGTCAGCACATGTCCCCACAGCGGGGCCGAACGCGCAATCGGCATGGAGTGGAACCGTTCGAAGATGCCTCTTTGCAGATCCATAAACAGACGGTAAGCCGTATAGGTGATGCCGCTTGCAATCGCAATCAGCAGGATGCCAGGCAGCAGGTAATTCACATAGTTGTCCGTGCCGGTTTGAATCGCCCCGCCGAAAACATAGACGAACAGCAGCATAAACGCAATCGGCATGATAGTGACCGTGATAATGGTGTCCAGGCTGCGAAGAATATGGCGCATGGAACGTCCAAGCATAACGCCCATATCGCTGAAAAAGTGGTTCTTGATCGTTTCCATTTACTTCTCCTCCTTTTTGCCGATGATTGCGAGGAATATCTCCTCCAATGTCGGCTGTTTTTCCACATACTCCACCTTTGCGGGTGGGAACAACTTTTTCAGTTCCTCAAGTGTGCCGTTCGCGATAATTTCCCCTTCATCCAAAATGGCAATTTGATCGGCAAGCTGTTCAGCTTCCTCCAAATTCTGCGTAGTCAAAAATACCGTCGTGCCACCCTCGGCAAGCTCTTTGACCATCTTCCAAACCTCAATGCGTGCTTCGGGGTCAAGCCCGGTGGTCGGCTCGTCAAGAAAAATGAGCTGGGGTTTTCCTATTAGGCTCATGGCAATGTCGAGCCTGCGGCGCATACCGCCCGAATAGGTGGAAACCCTGCGGTCAGCAGCCTCGGTCAGGCCGAAGCGGTTCAGTAAATCATCCGCGACCTGACGCGGATTTTTAAGCTGCCGCAGCCTGGCAATCATGATAAGATTTTCTCGCCCGGTCAAGATCTCGTCCACAGCGGCAAATTGCCCGGTCAGACTGATCGACTGCCTTACGTGGGCGGGCTTTGAGCTAACATCGAAGCCGTTGACGGTGGCAGTTCCGCTATCCTGTTTAAGCAGCGTGGTGAGGATTTTGACAACTGTGGTCTTGCCCGCACCGTTGGAGCCGAGCAGGGCGAAAATGCTGCCCTTTTCCACCTCGAAATCTACCCCTTTCAGGACATGAAGCTGCTTGTAAGACTTTTGCAGTCCTTTCACTTGAATTGAGTTATTTAGCATATTCTTCTGCTCCTTATATGACAGTAACCTTTGATAAATCGGCCTCCATGCCCTTGAGCCCAGCATAGGTCAGCTTATCCATTTTCGCGTCGTCAAAGCAGATAGTTTTGATGGCACGGTAATATTTCTTAGACCAGGTATGCCAGGTATAAGCCGAAAGGAAAGACACATTTTTGAGTGTCGCGCCCTTTAACGAAACGTCGTTCAGCGCCGCCATGTCGAATTTGACGCCGCTAAAGGTCTGTCCATCCAGACACAGCCCTCGCAGGTCGCATTGATTGAAGTCCACGCCGATAAAGGTACAGCTTTCAAAGGCTGTTTTTCTAAGGTCGGTCTGGTTAAACTTGACATCGGTCAGTTTTACACCGCTGAATTTTGCGCCGTCCAGTCCCGACGTGCTGAAATTCGTGCGTACAAGGATTGATTTAATGAAGCTTGCGTCCCTAAGGTCTAGGGCAGTCAGGTTGCAGTCGGTCAGATTTGCACAGTCAAAATTGGCTTCACGCACATCGCTGGCCTTAAATGAGCTGCCAGTCAAATCTGCGCCCGCAAAGTCGGAGCCGCGCAACGCGCTCCCTTCAAATTTACCTTTATGTGCGGTAACGCCCGCAAAGTCGCTCTTTGACAGATTGCTCCCACTGAAGTTTATCAGTACCTGCCGCTCCAGCGAGCGGGAGAGGTTGGCAACCTCCTGGACGGTTTGCTCAATGTCGCCGATACTGTCAATGGTTATGTTCAAGGCCGTTTCATCATCCTTGCCTTCGGCTTTGAGTTCACGGAACCGCTCCTGCAAATCGGAGAGTAGGTCAGCCTTTAGTTCTGTGACGCTTTTTAACTCTTCGTATGGAGCAAAAACGCCATTCAAATAGTCAGTCACTTTTTCATTCATAATATGAAATCACCTTATAGTAAGTTATCAAGCACGCGCTTTGCGTACTCCCAATTACTTTTGTTGCAGGCGTAAGTAGCCTTACCCTTTTCGGTAATCCTAAAATACTTCCGCCGTCCGCCCTGAGACTCATCGCCCCAGTACCACTCGATCTCACCGTCTGCCTCAAGCCGTCGGACACTGGAATACATCGTGGCTTCCTTTAATTCATACTCGCCGCCCGAGCGTTCAGCAATCAGCTTGACAATCTCATAGCCATAGCGGTCAGCTTCGGATAAGAGCCGTAAAATCATCGTATCGGTATGTCCGCGTAGCAGGTCAGATGAGATTTTATTCTCGCTCATCGCATCACCTCCTCATTGGTATTATAGGACACATTACTATGATTGTCAAGGTAATATTACGGTTATAATACTTTGATTGAAAAACATGTACTTGTAGATATAGGCCCAATATGCACTTTAGTGCAAGGAAGAGCAAAGTGGCCTGAATGGAACAGGAACATTGCCGCAATGAGGGGTCAGATTAGCTTCATACTAAATAATCTATGGCTTTGGAAGGCTAGAAATAATTTCCTTTTCCAAGCCCTAAAGTCGAGATGTGACCCATCATTGTACTGACGTTCCGTTTACCCCTATTTAGTCCGCTTTACTCTAGCCAAAAGATTCTTTAACAAGGCGCGGGGATTGAGAGATTGGTGTTTGAGGGTAGTTTCCATTTCGTGCGCCCAGGCTTCCAGGCCAATAATCTGAGCGTTCTTTTGCTCAAGCTGGCTCTGATAAGATGCCAGCAATTTTTCGGTGGCGGAATTGCTGTCATAAAGAGTAAGGGCGCGGGGTTGTCCGGCATCGGGGGCGCGGCGGGGCTTTTCGGCCCAGGCCAACAAAGGGGCGGAAGTTTTTAGATAGTGAAAATTGTTCAAGGCATATTCGGGAGCGCGTTCGCGGGCAGCCAGTAATTTAGGTGAATTATCGGCCAGTTCCACCAGCAAATTCGCCAGCGTCGGCGCATCGCCATGCGGGAACGGAAAGGCCAACCGAACCCGAATAAGTTCGCGGGTGAGTTCGGCGGTCAGCGTAACAACCGCAGGCAGGCCGTATTTGAGCCAATCGAGCAGGCGGGTGCGGCTACCGAGTACTCCTTCATAGCTCCACTTATCCAGAATAATGCCCAAATCGCTTTCATAATAATAATTTTGCAAACCCTCGTAAGGCAGCCAGCCGAGCAAGTGATAGCGTTCGCGATAGGCCGAAGTTTCGACCAATGCCTGAAGGCGAGGATAAGTCAAATTATCGTGGGGCGGCAGCGCACCGCCCGTCGAGACGAAATGAATATGCGAATTTTGCGACATGGCTGCTTCCAGCCCGCCAAAAAGGGTTTCAATATCCGTCCAGGTATTGTAACCACCACTCCACAAAACTACAAAAGCGTCCTCCGGCACAATCGTACCACGCAAAACCGTGCGGTCGTGCGGCAAAATTTCGTCGTCCAGCGCGGCAGGAATAGTGTAGGCCAATCGGTAGCCGTAAGTATAGCGGTTGAGTCGTCCATGTGCCGCCAGCGCCCCAACCAGGGCATATTCCTGATAACTGGATACGCCGCTAACCACATCGGCACGGGCAAGTACCGTCGCTTCAAAACGGGCAAAAGGTTCGATAAAACTGTCGTCGTTGTACAGAGCGGCTTTGGCCTGCCCTTCCGCCAGTGGACTACCGAACAAATCGCCCCAGAGCGGCTTTTCAGTCGAACCAAAAAGCGCCGCCAGATAACTGGGCCAGATACTCGCTCCAATCAGCGCGTCCGGCTGAAACTCGCTTTCGAGGCGGGTTAATAATCCGTCCTGAGTAATTTCAATTTCGCTGACAGGCTGCAAGGTCAAATTAGAGGCAAGCTGGCGAATATCGCCGCGCTTTTCCGAGCCAGCTTGAATCGCCAACAAATGCACAGTATGACCAGCCTGGGCCAGCGCCCGCCCAAAATGCCATGCTCGCACGCCCGGTGCATTAATTTTGTCGCCACCTTCAGGCGGCAATGGCGATTGACCCAATAGCAAGATTTTCATAGTTTATATTATGTAAATTTGGGATTAATCTTCAAACAGATTGCGGTTGATTACCGCTTCAATCAGGCTTTCGCGCTCTTTAGTAAGTTGCTCATCCAGGGCGGCATCACCTTTGAAATTATCGAGTTCGCTCTGGGTAAATACACCCTTTTCGATTAACAGGGCTTCCAGCGCCCGTTCGCGGTCACGCGAAACATACAATTGGGCGGTAAGTTCAATTATAGCGCGAGTAAGCCGGTCAAAACGCGGGTCTTCCAGATAGACCGGACGCGGCGCACGTTCTGGCTGCATCTAACAAATCCTCCCTCTAGGAATTTTGAGTTTTGAGTTTTGAGTTTTGAGTTTGGTCTTGAATTACCACATTTTGACAAGTATTGAGGTTTTTATAATTCAAAACTCAAAACTCAAAACTCAAAACTAACTCTGCCGTCGTTGCATTTCTTTGCGGTAGACCGACCAGGAAGTAGCGTTGGGCTGGGTGGGGTCAACTTGCTGCGGCGCGGTTAGATAGAGCGGGTATTTTTCTCGGACGATAGCTTTGATATGGTCGGGCAAATTATCCCAGGCTTCCCAACGCTTGCTATGAGCATGGTAGACGATATGACCCTCTTGCCCATCCATTCCGAACCAGGGCAACCAGGGACCAACCCGCACCCAGCTATTCAGCACCGCAGGCGGCTCGTTGGTGTAGCGGGCCGCTTTGGGAACGTAGAAATCGAAAATTTCGGCGGCGGTATAATTCTTCTCCCAACCCGGCAAAGGATAAAATGGGAAAATATCGTTGGCCCAGATATAAAAATCGCCCATATCTTTAGGCGCGGCAGGTTCACCAAATTCCAGTTTGCCATCTAGCGAGACCATAACAAATTTGCTAACTTCTTTGCGGCGCATCCGAAAATTTACCGGGTCGTTATCAATATGAAAAACTTCATTGGTCTGCCCGGTGAAAGGATTTTGCCATTCCGAAATTATTTCGCCGGTTTTGGGGTCGGTATAAAAAAGCAGTTCGCGGGTAGCCACAAAAAAACCGTCTTTTTCGGGCGTTTCGATGCGCCGCCGAATATTAAACCCTTCAAAGCCGAGTAACGGAACAGGACGCTGGCCCGGTATAAAAGAATAAGCATTGCCCTTGATATGATAGAGGCAATCTTTACCATCGGGACGGCTCTGCACATCCAAATAAAGTTCGGTAAGGCTTTTCTCAACCCAGCCATCTGTAGTAGTTTCGGTCATAAAATCCCCAAGTAGAAATTTCTGATTTCCAGCCAAGAACGACTAGAAATTTTTCAGAGTAGGTGGCGGAGTGACACCAAAACCTTCAGCTCGTAAATAGATTGGACTCACGCGCAAAACTGCCCGCGTGCTGAGGTCAACTTCCTCTCCAGACGGACGGCGCATCCGGGGATATTTTTCCTGATAGCGTTCCCAAACCCGCCCAACCGTTTCTGCATCTTCGAAGATTTCGATATTGCCCTTCATAGTCAAGAACTTGAACCATTCGGGTGTGGTTTCGCGCCAGATTAAGGTTAATTTACCGTTGCGCCGGAATTCTTGCATTTTGAGCGATTTATTGAAGGTATAAAGCCAGATATTAAAATCATCATTAAGATAGCCCAACGTGCGCGCCATCGGATAGCCTTCGCGGTCTATCGAAACCCCCAGCACAAAGCGGCTATCAGTAATAAACTCAAGTAAATCAGCCCGCAGTTTCGCTTCATCAAAAGTAGCAGGCGTTGGTGTATGCGACATAAATTTCTCCAGGGAGTAATGAGTGATGAGTAACATCTTACCAGTCACCTAAATTCTGTATGACATTGCTCCGTCAATGGATTTTCCCTACTCATTACTCATCACTCATCACTGATAACTATTCCGACTTATAGCCCAACGTGGCCCAGGGGAACTTGGGCGAGATTTTGCTGGCAGCAACGCCAAACTCACGAACGCTGGTAAAACCAGCCTCCTCAAATTCGGCTGGCATATAGGTTTGCTCCAAAATTTCGCGCCAGTAAGTTTCGCCGTTATTGCCAACTTCCCAGGACGAAACAAAAGAACGGAACGGCTCGTTTTCGCGGAAAGGCGTTACATCACCACTGATAAATAGTCCGCCGGGACGAAGCAAACGCAAGCCCTCGCGCAATACTTCGCGCACTGCCTCGCGAGGTAGTTCATGGAACAGAATATAACAGCTAATCAAATCGAACGAGCCATCGGGGAAGTTGGTCTGCTCGGCGTTTTGCTGGCTAAAGTGAATTGCCAGATTGCGGTCTTCGGCGTTTTGGTAGGCAAATTTCAGTAGTGGCGCGGAAGCATCAATGGCATATACTTCGGCTTCGGGAAATTGCAGTTTTAAAGCAAGCGAATTGCCGCCATCGGAGCAACCCAAATCGAGAATGCGCTGATAATTGCCGGGTGGGACGGCGGCAGCCAGGGCGCGCTGAATCCGATATTCGGTGGTAGTTTTGCGGAAGTAAAGGCTACCGCCCATATCATAATAAATCGCGCTCATATCGCCCGCACCGTAATAGCCGCCCGGCATAATATGAAATTCATTTTTAGCCAGATAGCCAGGTATTTCATGTTCCGGATTGAGCGTCAGGCTACCTTTGGGGTTTTCGCGTTCGCGATTGAGACGAGCCTTTACTTCGGCTTCATAAGGGCGATAAGCTTCTACGATGCTGCCCCACATCATTTCCTGACTCTTGCGGGTGGCGCAACGATTAAATTTGAAGCCGATATGGTCGTCGAGCAATTCGCCAATTTCTTCGGGGGTTTGCGGGGGCTTACCGTGTTCGGCCCGATATTCTGCCGCCCGTTTTTGATATTCGGCGGGCATCTGACCAAAAGTATGCTTGCCAATTGCCCCTTTTAAACTGACCACAAAATCGAACATGGCTTCATCGCGACGGGGTAACTTTATATCAGGCATCTTGCTTACTCCTTAATATTTTTTGCGTTCTACACAATGGAACGGCGTTTTAGATAAAGTGATGATAGCATGGCCCGAATATAGTGTCAAGGTCATTACTCCGACTTCGGCTTTTCGGTATCCGGCAAAGTATCGGGCTGATTCAACAGAGCTAATAATTTTTGGCGCTGTTCGGGAGTTAAACTCGCTATTTTTTCCGGGGTCAATCCAGACAGCAGAGTTTGTGGTTTCAGTCTGGATAATACTTCACTTAATGCTCCCTGATTCATTTCTTCCGAAACAATTAATTCGGCCTCAATAAGGTCTAACCAATCCTTTTCACGCTCCGCCCGTTCTTCTGGGGTAAGGTCTTTAAGCATTTCAGTAAATTCCATAGTCATAAGTCGGTACTCCTTTAGTCTTAGCATTTTGACTTGCTCTATCAGAGCCTTTTCACCGTTTCGTATTAGCATTTTAACAAATTCGCGCCACTTTACGCTACTTGCTGGCGCGAACAGCAGCCAATCGTAAAACTTCCGTTCGAGGGGCAGCAAACGACAGACTACTATCGCGATTTGGAGCGGGCCAAATTGGGAGTGCAGAAGCCAGGGTTGAGCCTGGTCACTTGTTACTGACAGATTTTCTTTCTTGAGATGCTCAAGCAAGCTATCAGGCCGTTCAGCGCAAATAAAGACCGTCAAAAGCTGGCTATAACTGGCCTGCGGGTTTTCGCTCAGAAAGAGCAACGAGCGGGCCAAATTCTTATCGAGTTCCGAGCCGTCCAGCGTATCATTCTCTAATTTAAACTCAAGAATTGAATACGCCAAGAGGAAATCGAAAAGAGTATCGGACAAATCTTTGCCTTGCGGTACGGACAGTACCAAATCGGCCCGCAATAGCTGTGGCAACTCTATATCCAGCAATTCCAGCCCGGCAGCAAGGGCCGCCCGTCGAGTTACATCTTTGAAGAGTGGGTCGGGCCGAATAGGATTGCTGGTTTTCTCGTTAGTTGGTACGCTACTTTGCTCTGACATTAATTTTTAGTTGGTTTTGATAAGGCAAAGCCCAAAAGTGAAGAAACGGCTGGTGTAAGCCAGCCGTCTCAATTTCAATAAACCCGGTTTTAGCTTGAGGATTTGATTTCTCAAATCCTCAAGCCAGTTTCTACGTGCCGGGCGGGTTGTAGCCGAAGACAGCGTTACCGCCGTTAATCATCGAACCCCACGTCCAGTACATAATGCGTTGGGCAAAAATTGGCAGATTGGAATTGGCGTTGCCGACATTATCCATCGACTCAATCTTAACCGCTACTACGTTTTTGTTCGGGCCAATGCTGGGATAACCAGCAGTAACTCTACTAGCGGGTGTAATAGTAGTTCTAGCGCCGCCATTAAGGAAGTAGTCGGTAAATACAGTCGGTGCGCCAGTATCATAGTAATAGGTCACCCGCAGACGAACTTGCAGGGCGTTAGGATTGTAGACATCCAGGCCCATATCCGCCACCTGCTTAGTAGTAAGATTGTTGGTAGTACTACCAGCAGCGAAGAGCCAGGTCGAAGCAACCCGGTTCACCCCCAACTGACCGAAGATACCGTCGGCAATCGGCAATTGTCGCCAGATAAAGCCAATCGCTCGTTGGGCCACAATCGGTTGACTGGAGTCTATCTTGATGGACATACCGAAGGTACGACCAACCACCGATTTGTTGGCATCTTTTACCGTTACATTTACCTTCCCATAGCCGGGTACACTACACCCAATAACAATGGGATTAAGGTTACTAATCGGCGCGTTTATACCGTTACAACTGACTACCTTGCTGGAGTCGTTGATAGCCGGAATTGGCGCGTTATCGAGTTGAACCGTAAAAGTAACAAATGCCGTTGTCGGGTTCGGATTAAGCAGAGCGTAAGTGCGCGAAGCGGTCTTACTGCTAGGCGTTTCCAGGAAGTACCACTGCTGCCCATCGCCAATCGAACCGAGCATATTAGTTTCGCCCTTGCGGTAATCATCGCTGTTCAGGTTGTTGTTATAGAGCGTTTGCTGCTCTACTACAATCATTTGCTTGGA
>JBBQXW010000190.1:0-14178 GCA_038209275.1 Chloroflexia bacterium
AATTCCTAAAGTGAGCGCTCACTTTGCCAGTGACTGGCGCTGCCATAAGTTTACCGCCGCCCAACCCCTCGATTTAACCCTTTTGGCCCATCTCGAACAGGTGGCGAGCAGTACCGCGCTGATTGAAGATGAAGATGAAGAGCTAAATGAGCTTAGTGGGCAGGGCCACGAGCGTAACTTGCGCGAGATGATTGGCTTTGATTTCTACGAATATGGCGAAGCGGTTACGTTTAACCAATCGAGCCGGGTACCCGCTGGGTGCGGGCTAATGCCGTCCTTTCGAGGTCTGGCGTTACCTCTTCCACGCCTGGTGGGGTCAAGCCCAAAAGCAGGGTCATTCAGCCCAACTTGAAGGCTTGGACAAAGGGCTGCTAGTGGATGGGAGCTTGTTCAAGTGCTTGCCTCACCTGGCCTGGGCAGTTTACCGCACTGGTATAAAAAAAGCTAAAGGTCATTTCTTCCTAAATCTGGCTGGCTTACCTCAAAAATTGGTGCTGACTGACGGTAAAGGCACCCAGCGGGCGGTGCTGGAAAGCCAAATCAAAGCCAGTTATTTTTATGTGTTTGAGCGCGGGTATGATGACTACAATTTGTTCGCCGCTTTTCGACTATTGCGCGCTCACTTTCTGACCCGGCTCAAATCCAACGCCAACTTTGAAGTGCCAGAGACGCACCCCGTCCCTGACCAACCAGCCGCGGTCGGGTAATCAGTGACCAGACGGTGCGACTGGGTGGGCCAGACAGTGAGTTGAAATTGCGGCGAGCAGGCTACCAGGAAAGCACCGGCAAAATTTATTATTACTTGAGCAACCGAGTTGATTTGGATGCTTTGAGCCTGGTCGAGTTATATTTGTACCGTTGGCAAATCGAACTCTTTTTCGGTTGGCACCCAAAGGGTATCCGGCGACACTTAGAATTTGGGTATTGGTATAGCCAAAACCCGAACGGAGTTTTAATCCAGTTGTACGCTGGTTTAATCACTTTTGTGTTGTTAAAGTTGTATGCGGTCCACTCGACTAACCCGGCGTGGGTGGCGTTACGAATAGATTTTGTGCGCTGGGTGCAACGGCACTTATTTGACCGGGTGAGCCAAGCCGAAATCGAGGCTTACACTGAGAAGCTCAGAGCCGAAGTTAAGCTGGTTAAAACTTAACTTAAAAGCTCCACGCATTACTAATGGAACCAGGAATTTCGTTCGCCCGCAACTTTGGTGCTAAAGTTTTGTAGCACCGCTTCTCACTTGGATTCAAACCACAGGTCTAGTTCAAATTCGGTAGATGCTTCGCTAAAGCCTGCCATCATAAATAGTTTAGCACCAAAGTTGCGGGAGAACCGCTTTCTTACCGTATTTTATACTACCCCGCTCTGGCCGGGATTAACCGAAACATCAAACCTGGTTTTAGCGTTTTTTCCAGCCGGAAAACCGGGCCGGTAGTGGCTTCGACCCCGTTATTCTTCATCTCAATTGCTAAGACTTTTTGGAAATGTTAGGATTTTAGAGCGGATAATTGCAAAGGCGATTAAGACAGGAAATAAAAATTGGAAAATCAGCTAATAACGACACCACAGCAGCTAGACCTTGAATGGCTTAACACGGTACTAACTCGCAGCGGAACATTGGAAGAGGGCGCGATACGAGAGTTCAGGGTGCGACCCCTGCGGAGCGACAATTCAAATGTGGTTATAGATGTAAAGAAAAGGAATTAGAAAAAACTTGTGAGGCTAAACGGCTGGGCCAGACCATCCTTTTAACAACCTTCCCTTATTTCTATCGTCGTTGCGGCTTGACTGGCTAGTTGCTCCTTAGCCATTTTTTTCTTAAGCGCATATTCCACCTCAAAAGCCTTTCCGCTTTTAACTACCCCAAAAGCCAACACCGCTAAACGCCGGGCTACCGCACAGCGGGCTACTTTAGGAGCTTTACCCTGCTCTTTGAGCTTCTCGTAAAAAGTCTAAGGACGGAATAATCATCCTGTCTAATACCGACCAGCTTGACCGCCTTTACATCGAAGCCGAAGGTGCTTACGGCCTTTACGACGAATTGTTGAGTGCCGGGACTGTACCGCAATACGCCAGTGGGCAGCGTCGGTGTTCCCTCAAATTTAAAGGCTTTGTGCTGGACACTTTAATCGAGCAGTTAATCGGAAAGAATCGGCCCTTCCGCCAGATTATCGGGTTTAATTCGGGAGAGCAAATTCGGGTCAAGCGTGATTTGACCTACGGTAACAGTCAGTATCGGCAGTCAGAGTATCCTCTGGTCGAGTGGAGCGGGGACCGGGTGAAATGCAAAGACTATGCTGCTCACTTCGCCGGAGAACCCTGCCAGAAAAGTTGTTGTCAGATTTGTCCTTTTGAACTCAATCTTTTCTTGTATCAGCTCTATCTGAAATTTCAAAGTAGACATTTGTTTGGATAGATGATATATTTATTAAGACAATTAGTATATGTCAATATGTACCAGCTAATCCTAAAATGGCAGTACTAAAGAGTAGTCCAACCAATAAACTGCATAGCCTGTGCTATCGGTTTCCCAACTATAAAAATATTCAAAAGCTTTGGGGAGCAATCCAATTATGGAGCAACCTTTATACAAACAACTCTATAGCTCGATACTAGAAGAAATAAAAGCCGGTAAACTAAAAAGAGGTGATCGCGTTCCGTCAGAAAAAGAATTAGCCGACCAATTCAAAGTCAGCCGGATTACCTCTAAAAAAGCCTTAGAAACCCTGGTGCAGGCTGGCTTGATCGAAAGAGCGCGTGGCAGAGGCTCTTTTGTTTCCAGTCAGTTGCCTGACCTAAAGCTCGATGTTCTTGCTGTTCCCGACCCCATGATGCCCCTCGGTACTACCGACAGTAGCCCTGCCCAGCCTTTGATCGGCCTGATACTGGAAGACTTCTCGCCTTCCTATGGCTTACGGCTACTTAAAGCAGTCGAACAACGCTGTTCTGAGACCAATTGCCACTTATTATTCAAACGAACTTATGGACGACGCGATGAAGAAGAACAGGCGATTCACGCCTTTCAACAACTTAACGTAGATGGCCTGATAATTTATCCAGTACACGGCGATTATTATAATGCAAGCTTGTTGCGGCTGGCGCTGGATGGTTTTCCAATGGTCATTGTAGACCGTTATCTCAAAAGAATTGAAGCTTGCGCGGTTTATACCGATAATAAAAAGGCCGGACAGGAATTGACCGAGTATTTGCTGCAAAAAGGTCATCAATCCATCGGCTTTGTCTCACCCCCCGAAGAAAACACCTCGACGATTGAAGAACGTATTCAAGGTTATTCGGCGGCTTTTATTCAACATGGCTTAAAATTTGACCCACAACATTGTTTTACCAAACTATATAGTACCTTGCCGTCCAGTTTGCTTTCCAACCAGATAAAAATGGGCGATTATCAAGCCTTGCGTGATTTTATCGCCCAAAATCAGCATTTAACTGCATTTATAGCCTGCGAGTACAATATCGCCTTGATATTAGTGGCAGTCTTAAGTTCTATGGGCAAGCAAGTACCCCAGGATTGTGAGGTAGTTTGCTTTGACTACCCGGATGAGGGCATTTATCCGCCCTTGTTTACCCATATCTTGCAGGATGAAACTTCAATTGGGCGGCAATCGGTGGATTTGCTGCTGGCCCAGCTTAAAGGCGAAAAAGTTCCGCTCCACAACATTGTCGCGCACAAGCTGGTAGAAAATTCGGCAGAACCAGCCTATACCGCAAACCTGAATGAATTAGTTGAAACCAAAACATAACTCTCAGATACAGAGTTGAGTTTGGTTAGATGAATTTGCAAAACACAGTCGAATAACATATTGACATACCTAATAATTAATGGTATATACTATATAGGTCATTTAGCTAATCTCTCAACGATTATAGTGTTCTATACTGATGATTTTGGGCTGATAGCTTAAAGACCTGCGCTCGCTGGTGCTGCTCACCCGGCGATAAATTACCCATTTTAAGCTTTATTATCTAGGTCTGATTTTAAGTTAGTTATTTTACAAAGTAAAACAGCTTTAATTTGGTGCGCCCTTAAACGTGTGAGCTTTTGTTGTGTTTGCGATAGCTCTAAGGAGTGGACAATGTTGTCAGGAAAACTTTGGCTTGCCAGAGCTAAATCTGGTTTTAGGCTGGTATTGCTGCTAGGATTACTTGGTTCTAATCTGGCTTTCTGGTCGGTATCGGCGAGGGCCGTTGGTAATTATCGGGCCGAGGCCGATGCCACGATTTCGACCTTACAGGGCTGGTATAACTCATCTAACGGTGAGTGGAATACTACTGGCTGGTGGAATTCAGCTAACATTCTGGAAGGGGTAATTGACTATTCGGCGCTAACCAACACTACCACCTATCGCGGGGACATTTCCAACACCTACGACCGCAACAGTAGCGGTAATTTCCTCAATTATTACTACGACGACGAAGGCTGGTGGGCGTTGGCCTGGATTAAGGCGTATGACCTGACCAACGATAGCCGCTACCTGAACATGGCAAAGACGATTTTCAATGACCTGAAAAACGGCTGGGATACCAGCTATTGTGGTGGTGGCATTTTTTGGAGCAAGGCTGCCGGAGGTGGCTACATCTGGGGTACTAAGAACGCCATAGCCAATGAGCTTTTCCTGGCTGTCGCCGCCCGGCTGCATAACCGCACACCTGGCGACGGTGGCGCGGGAAGTTATCTGGATTGGGCGCAGCGTGAATGGAACTGGTTTAACAATAGCGGCATGATTAATGGTAGCAATCTGGTGAACGATGGTCTGGATGGTAGCTGCAACAACAACGCCAAACCGACTTACACTTACAACCAGGGCGTTATCGTGGGTGGCCTGATAGATTTATACAAAGCCACTAACGATGTCACTCAGCTAAATAAAGCCAAAGCGATTGCTAATGCCACCATTGCCAGCAGTAGCCTAAGCCCCGGCGGTATCCTCAAAGAGCCGTGCGAACCGGATTGTGGTGCCGATGGCGCGACCTTTAAAGGGGTCTTCATGCGGAATCTGTCCTATTTGTATCAGAATACTAACACCCAGTCCTACAAAGATTACATTATGGCCCAGGCCGACTCGGTCTGGAACAATGACCGCAACGGCTCAAATCAATTTGGCATCCGATGGGCCGGGCCGTTCGATAGTGCCGATGCCGCCCGGCAAGGCTCGGCATTGGATGCTTTTAACGCCGCGATTCCGTTCAGTTCTAGCGGCAGTAGTTCAGTCTACGAGGCTGAGAATGCCACTAGCAACGTTTCTAACGAGAGTATTTATGGGGGCTATACCGGGACGGGCTACCGTTGTTGCTGGAATGGTAACGGGCAGTATGTCACTTTTACGGTCAATGCCGCCAGTTCCGGCACGTACTTACTAAACTTTCACTACGGTGCCGGGGCTGGTAATGCTACCCGTAAGCTGGTAGTTAATAACACTACTACTAACAACAACCTGACTTTTGCCAGTACTGGCAGCTGGAGCAGCTGGGGCAACCAATCCTCGGCAACCGCTACGCTCAATGCTGGTTCCAATTCGGTTACTCTCACGCTGGATACTGCTGTTGGTAATTCTAACTATTTGAACCTGGATAATTTGACTGTAACCGCTACCACTCCCACTAATCTAGCTTTGAATAAAACTACTAGCGGTTCAACCGCCTGTGCCACTTCTGAAACCACTGACAAGGCGGTAGATGGCAGCACCTCTACCAAGTGGTGTTCGGGCGGGTCCGGCGGACAGTTTTTGCAGATTAACCTGGGAAGTAGTAACAGCCTGAGCCGGATTGTAGTGAAGCACGCCGGGGCGGGCGGTGAAAATAGTGCCTGGAATACCAAAGATTTTAATCTTCAGGTAAGCTCCAACGGCTCGTCCTGGACTACCGTTGCTACGGTCACTAACAACACCTCTAACGTCACAACCCATACTTTTAACGCGATAAACGCTCAGTACGTGCGGCTAAACATCGTAACGGCGCAGTCGGATCCGAATAATCTGGCGACCCGCATTTACGAAGTTGAAGTTTACAATAGTTAACAATCAGATGGTTCGGTTATTTAATCGAACTATCTGATTGAGTACCGCTCCATCTGGCCTTGAGGCCAGATGGAGCGGGCTAAACCAAAACCAGACAAATTTAACCAATTTTAGCAAAACCTATTGACATAGACCAAAAGATATATTATTATATATCAATCAAGCCAAGCATAACAACATAATAATCTGAGTACTTAAAACCTAATATTTAGGACGACGTAAGTTGGTCGTTAGCAACCTGCCAAACTTCTCTACTGGAATAGTGCAAGTTTTATCCGACCAGGTATAAAGAGATTAAATTCGAGTAACGGTCTCATCGGTATTAAAGCGTAATTGCTCTAGTTTCTATAAATAGAAGGGTCTAAGACCATGTCAATTGAAAGCACTTCGGTAGATGAACTGATGGACGAGCTAACAAGAGAAATTCAGGTTCATTTTTCTGAAGTAGAGCCGGTATTTCGGCAATGCTACCCAAACACGCTGGAAACTACTACTGAGCTACTGGAAGATGGCGAAGTCTTTGTTTTTACAGGTGATATTCCGGCGATGTGGCTACGCGATTCGACGGCCCAGATACGCCCTTATCTTCGCCTGGCCCGTCAGGACACTTCTTTGCAAAGCCTGATTCGCGGACTAATTCGGCGACAGGCTCGTTATATCCTGATTGACCCTTATGCCAACGCTTTTAATAAAGAACCCAACGGGCAAGGCCACCACGAGGATATTACCTCAACCCTTAGCCCCTGGGTCTGGGAACGCAAGTATGAACTGGACTCGCTCTGCTACCCGCTACAATTATGCAAAGATTACTGGGATATTACCCAGGACAGCAGCCTTTTCGATGAGACATTGCATCAGATGTTGTGGCGAATTGTAGAGGTTATGTGTACCGAACAAAATCACAAACGCGACTCTAATTATTTTTTTGAGCGACTGCCTCAGAACTGCCAATCCCCCCTGGATACTCTGCCTTTTAAGGGTAGAGGCACGCCAGTTAACTTTACCGGGATGGTCTGGTCTGGCTTCAGGCCTAGCGATGATGCCTGTCGGTTCGGTTTCCATATTCCGGCCAATATGTTTGCGGTAGTAGTGCTGGGTCATTTAATCGAGTTCGCGAGTGAACTTTACCACGATTACGCGCTGGTTCGCAAAGCCAGCCAGTTGCGCGACGAAATCAAGTTTGGTATTCAAACTTATGGCATTGTAAACCATCCCCGCTACGGGCGCATCTTTGCCTACGAAACCGATGGGTTTGGCAACTATAATTTGATGGACGATGCCAATGTACCCAGCCTTTTGTCCGCTCCTTACCTGGGCTATTGCTCTGCCGACGAGCCGCTCTATCGCAACACCCGCGCTTTCGTCTTGAGCCAGGACAATCCTTATTATTTTGAGGGGAAACTCGCCAGGGGAATAGGCAGCCCACACACGCCGGACGGCTTTATCTGGCCGATTAGCCTGATTATGCAAGGGTTGACGACGAACGATAAAGCTGAACAACTTAATTTGCTTGAAATGCTGATAAATACGACTGGCGGGACTAACTATATGCACGAGAGTTTTCATCCCGATAACCCGGCCAATTACACCCGCAGTTGGTTTGCCTGGGCTAATAGCTTGTTTGGACAGTTTGTGATTAGCTGGTTAGAAACTCAAAGCAAGTTTCAATTACATTAAGAACCTGTCTTGGTAAGGGCGCAATGAATTGCGCCCCGAAGCAACAGTTTGAGTAATCCGACCCGCGCTTACACAAGCATCAGTTAATCAATAGAAAGGCCGGTTCGATGATGAGCAATAGCAGTCGTACTCTTTCTCAGGAAAATACTATCTCTAAACGCCGCAAAAACCGATTAAATCGTTCGGAAGCCTGGTGGGGTTATTTATTTATCCTGCCCTCTATCATCGGCTTGTCAATTTTTGTGCTTTACCCTTTGGCTACTTCGGTCTATCTGGCCCTGAGTAAATGGGATGGTATTAACGACCCAACTTTTGTAGGCTTTAAAAACTTTGAGTATATGTTTAGCAAAGACCCGGCGTTTTGGCCCTCAGTCAAGGCTACCCTGATTTTTACCGTGCTAAACGTACCCGTCACATTAGTAGCCGGATTACTGCTGGCGGTTTTGCTCAATCGCAATGTGCCAGGAATTAAAATTTTCCGAACCATTTTGTACTTGCCGACTATTCTGCCCCTGGTAGCGGTAATGGGTCTATGGAAATTTATGTATCAGCCCCAGTTTGGCATCATCAACTCAATACTGCAAACTTTGCATCTGCCTACTAGCAACTGGCTGAGTGATGAGACAATGGCTATTCCCTCTATCGTTATTATTAGCTTGTGGGGAGTTGGCAGTACCATGATTATCTTCCTGGCGGGTTTGCAAGCCGTACCCCAGGAACTTTACGAAGCGGCCCGCATTGATGGAGCCGGGGCGGTACGCCTGTTTTGGAGCGTGACCATTCCAATGATTAGTCCAATTTTGTTCTTACAGCTTGTGACTCAAATGATTGTCACTTTGCAATCGTTTGTCCAGCCGCGTCTTTTAACCGAGGGTGGGCCAAATAACGCCACTAACTTTCTGATGTACAACATCTATAGCAAAGGCTTTGGCAGCCTGGGTTCGTTCCCCGATTTGGGTTATGCCACTGCCCTGATGTGGATTTTATTTTTCCTGATTATGCTTGTAACTTTCTTCGTATTTCGGTTCTCCAACTTCTGGGTCTATAGCGATAACCGAGTAGATTAACCAGAACAGGCCAAAGCCAATTTATTACTACGAAAGGTGAAACCGGGAGCATCATGAACTTATCACTAAAAGCAAACCAGAAGTGGTTACGAGAAAAGCGAAAAACTAAATTCAGTCCTCTCAGCATCGGGCTATACATTTTAACTCTTTTGTTGTGCGTCACAATGCTTTTCCCGCTCTTCTGGGTAATTACAACCGCGCTGAAGGGGAATAACGATATTTATAAAGTGCCACCAGAGTTTTTTCCAAAAGAATTTCACTGGGAAAACTTTTCTAAAAGCTGGGATGCAATTAATTTTGGCCGACTGTTTGTAAATACTTTTATAATTACTATGTTAAATGTGGTTGGACAGGTCGCCAGTTCAATGTTGGTGGGTTATGCGCTGGCTCGAATCCGTTTTCCGGGCCGCAAAATCTGGTTCTACCTGTTCATCGGCAGCATGATGTTGCCCGGTATTGTCACCCTCATCCCCATGTTCCGGCTATACCTGAGCCTTGAATGGTACGATAGCTGGTTGCCGCTATGGGTGCCGGCCTTCTTCGGCAATCCCTTCTATATTTTTCTGGCCCGTCAGTATTATCTTTCCATACCCTACGACCTGGATGAGTCGGCTAAACTGGACGGAGCCAACCATTTTGCCATCTTTAGCCGGATTATGGTGCCTTTGACTACCCCGGTTTGGCTCACAATGGCAATTCTGACTTTTCAATCCACCTGGAACGATTATCTCAATCCTCTGATTTACCTACGTTCAGAGGAAACCTGGACGCTGGCTTTGGGAGTAGCCACCTTTAAATCCAGTTTCGCTGGTGTTTCTAACAGCCAGTGGAACTTGTATATGGCGGCTAACTTACTTTATATGTTGCCACCGATAATTCTCTTTTTCGTAGCCCAGCGCTATTTTATGGCGGGCCTGGGGTCGCTGGCAACCCGGAGCCAAAAATGATGTCCCGATCCTGACAAACTCTCTCTCTCATTAGAATTTTGGGAATTACAGTTGAAGCGGTAGCTATCTGGAAAGGAGAACGCGACATTCGCCAGAAAAACGAACGCTTCAAATACTTTGGTGCTAACTTTTGCTTAATTCAAGTATAACAATTGCAAGGAGGATTCGATTCATGAAGACGAGGAACACTACGAAGGTGACAGTGTACCTGTTATTGGCGCTGTTGCTAACTACCCTGCTGGTTGCCTGTGGCGACAATACGGCTACTACCGCCGCAACCACTGCGGCGGCGACGACTGCCGCCGCCAACACTACCGCTGCGGCTAACACCACTGCGGCGGTTGCTAACACCACTGCGGCGGTTGCGACGACTGCGGCAGCTACTGGACAAAAGGTGACAGTAACCTATATGACCTGGGAGAACAACGACACCAACGCCTCGATTGACAAGGCGATGGAAATTTTTAGCAAGGCTAACCCAGATATTGAGGTCAAACGCTTGCCTTCGCCCAACAGCGACTACGGTCAGAAATTGAGTTCAATGGCCCAGGCCAAGCAACTCCCTGACATTTTCTGGACTGGCAACGATACCGAGCAGCAGTTCGGCGCACAGGGCTTACTTTTCGATTGGTCGAGCCAGGCAAATACTAAGAGTGATAGCTTTGACCTTAGTAAATTTGCGCCAGGGGTAATTGATGTCTGGAAGTCCACCGATGGCAAACTTTACGGCCTGCCAACGCTTTTGAACACCCAGGGTATCTGGTACAACGCCGATTTGTTCACCAGCGCCAATTTGCCGCAACCCAAAACTGGCTGGACTTATCAGGATGTGTTTAACGCCGCCAAAGCCTTAACTACCAAAGATGGCAGCAAAACTACTCGGTACGGCCTGTGGTCGGGCGACTTGATTACCGCTTTCTCTGCCGCTAACTGTGCCGTTTCTGCTGGTGGCTCCGCTTTTACTGACCGTATCAACGATACGACCAAAGTGACGGCGGACGATAAGTTCAACGAGTGTACCAAACTCATGGCGGATGCGGTACAGGCTGGTACTATTACCCCACCCGGCTTTTCTAACGACAACGCAACTGAAGGCTTTATAGCCGGGCAGATTCCCATGATTTTTGGTGGACAGTGGTTAGCTCCGTCCATTAAAAAAGGCAACCCCAGCTTCAAGTATGGTTTTGCGCCAATGCCAATGTACAAAGACGCGGTTTTCCCGCTCGATTCGGTAGGCATTGCTTCTCCCAAGACCATCAAGAATACTGCGGCAGTCTGGAAGGTAACGCAATTCCTGGCATCTACTGCCTGGGAAAGCATTCTGCCGGGTGCGCCAGTGGCACCTGCGGCCTATGTTCCGTCTTCCCAGCCCTATTTCAACACTCTTAAATCTAACGGGCAAGACTCGGTGGCTGAAACAGTTAACTTCGCCTTGCAATCGCCCAAGAAAATTGGCGTGCGCTTTAATGCGATCTGGGCCAGCAAAGCTGGTGACGTATTGAAGCAGTACGACGGCATCCTTTTGGGCAAGACCCCGGTAGATACAGGAGTTAAGACAATGGTGCAACAGCTTAACGAACTGATTAAAGCCAATTCGTAACTGTACCAATACTCGGTAGCGAGTTCGCCTAAAGATATGATATTATGAGCCAGCTATCCCTTCGCAGGTATAAGTGGCTCATAATATCAAACTCAATTGGGTTGGACTTTTCAAACCTCTACGGCATTACGAGACAGAGATTATGAGGCAAGTATTACGAGGCAGGTAGGAGTTTTGTAAAGAAAGCATAGTTGGAGAGAAGGTTGATGCCAATAGATTTTTTGGAAATAAAAGGCTTGTTTGTTTTAACTACCGCCCAGACTGCTTACACTTTTTACCTGACCGACACCGGGCAACTGGTACATTCTTACTGGGGGGTAAAGCTACCTCGGTTAGAAGATTATCCGGCGCTAGTAGTTAATCAGCAACACTCGTCGCCACATAGCTATCGGCACAGCCTATTAAATGAATACCCAGTTATCAACGGAATTGGCGAAACCGAGCCAGCCCTACGCACACTTATGAACGATGGCACACGCGATTTACGGCTGGAATATTCTAGCCATACTATAAGCGACGAGTACCGATTAGCTATTCAGTTACTTGATCGAATTTATGGCCTGGCGGTTGTGCTGGAATTTCAGCTTTATCCCGATTGCGATTTGATTAAACGCCGGGTCACACTTAGCAACACTAGCGCCCAGAATATCAAACTCGAACAGGTCTTGTCCGCCAGTCTGGTGTTACCGGGCGACCAGGGCAACTTCCAGCTAACTCAGCTTAACGGGGCGCATCTTCTGGAAACGCAATTGGAACGCCAACCTGTGCGAACGGGTCGGCAGGTAATCGAGGGTCGCCAGCTTTATACTGGTCACGCCGCCAACCCTTTTTTTGCGCTGGATAGTGCCGGAGCAAGCGGTCAGGGTGCTATCGAAACCGGGGGGCAGGTCTGGTTTGGCGGGCTGGAATGGAGCGGCAACTGGAAAATCATAGTCGAGCAACTAAGGTCGCCGGAAAAAATCGTGCGGGTTAGCGCTGGTATCAACGATTTTGATTTTAGCTGGCAACTTGAGCCTGGCGAAGGTTTTGAAACGCCCTGGCTGGCACTGGGTTACACTAATAAGGGGTTTGGACAGGTCAGCCGCAATTTGCACCGCTACCAGCTTGAACACGTGTTGCCCAAAGCTTTTGCTACGAAGCTGCGCCCGGTGTTATACAATAGCTGGGAGGCAGTCGGTTTTGAGGTGAACGAAACCAGCCAGCTTGATTTAGCCCATAAAGCGGCCCGGTTGGGAATTGAATTATTTGTGGTAGACGACGGCTGGTTTGGGCAACGCCATAGCGACCAGGCCGGGCTGGGCGATTGGTGGCCCAACTCTGACAAATTTCCCCAGGGACTGACCCCGTTAATCGAACAGGTTAACCAATTGGGCATGGAGTTTGGTTTGTGGGTCGAGCCAGAAATGGTTAATCCTGATAGCGAACTGTACCGCGCCCATCCCGATTGGGTTTATCATTTTCCCAGCCGAGAATCCAGCCTGAGCCGCTACCAGCTAATCCTTAATCTGGCCCGCGACGAGGTAAAGGAGTTTGTCTTTTCCACCCTTGACCGCTTGCTGGGCGAACATAACATTAAATATTTGAAGTGGGATTATAATCGGCCTGTTAGTGAGGCTGGCTGGCCCGATGCTCTCCCCGAACGGCAGCGCGAGGTGGCGGTACGGCATGTGTGGGCCTTTTACGAGATTGTGGCCCGGCTACGCGAGAACCATCCTGGCGTGTTACTGGAAGTTTGCGCCAGTGGCGGAGGACGAGTAGATATGGGCAGCCTACATTATTTTGACCATGCCTGGGCCAGCGACAATACCGACCCGCTTGATCGGCTGGCTATTCAGCAGGGCTACACCCTGGCTTATGCTCCCAAAACCATGTACGCCTGGGTGACGCAATCCGACCACAATCAGGCTAATTATAGTTTGCGTTACCGCTTTCACTCGGCCATGCTGGGTAGCCTGGGAATTGGGGCGAACCTCAATCACTGGAATGAAGCAGAATTAGAAGAAGCAGGTAGCCTGATAGCCGAATATAAAGCCATTCGTTCAATCGTGCAACACGGTCAGATGTACCGTCTGACTCATTTTGGCGAGGTGGCTAACCAGGCCGTGCAATATCAGACGGCGGACGGCAGTGCTGGAATAGTGCTGGCTTTTGGCCGACGAGAACACTTTTGGCATAACCGAACCCGGCTGCATCTGCAAAATTTACAAAGCGACCAGTTATATCAACTGAGTGGCGATTTGGCCGAAGGCTACCCCGGCTATTTAAGTGGACAGGGGCTGATGGAGTATGGGCTGTTACCGCAATTAGGACACGCGCTATACAGCAGCGCTCTGGTAAAATATAATATTGTAAAATAGTTTGGCGTTAATTCAGTTCAGTAATAAAGGCAAGATTACAGAGTAAAGCAAGGAAGGCAAATAATGAACCAAAGTGTGGTGTTAGATAGTCCGTTAGTCAGTAATGGTTATGAGCTTTCTACCGCGTCAAATCGTTTAGGCTTACTAGAACCAAGCGACCCGACCTGGTCGTTAGACCGCCTTCGGGAACAATTCCAGGCGCAAGGCTATTTGTGGCTCAAAAGCTTGCTTGATCGAGAGCAAGTATTAGCTTTTCGGGGCTGGTATTTCGAGCAGTTTGCGGCGACTGGTCTGCTTGCCCCCGGTAGCGACCCGCGCGACGGTCTATATGCGGGTCAGAGTGTAGCCGACCCTGAACTGGTGCATCGGATTATGGTCGGGATAGTGCGTAAGCCAGAGTATGAGGCTTTTTGCCGCGCTGCACCGATAGTCCAGTTTTACGAGGCGTTTCTGGGTGGGTCAGTGCGCCTCTATCAGCGCAAGCTGATTCGTTAT
>JBBQXW010000191.1:0-14092 GCA_038209275.1 Chloroflexia bacterium
GTAAAAGGAATGGTGAAGTAGAGCGGAGACCGTTCTTGAGTCAAGGGGACAGTTATGATGGGCAAGGTAGTTGCGGGTGAGCGTCAATTTTTTGCGCCAGGTCAAATCAACCCGGACGTGAACGTCCGGGCTAAAAATAAAAAAGCCGAAATTTTTTAGCCCGGACGTTCACGTCCGGGTCATTGCAAAAAACTGACGTTCACTCGGTAGTTACTTTTTCTTTGCAATACTAGCAGCACTATGTTAATATTTTCGCCACTGGGACTGCGGATAAATTATTATGGATAAAAGCCTAAGTGGAGGATGAGATAAAATGGCAACCGAATCAGCCGAACCAATAGCCAAAAAGTATCAGAAAGAATTGGAAGAAGCGGTAAAACGCTACAATAAAACGATGGGTTACGTCAATAGCCCGCCGGACGTGCCGGTGGGTCAGACCCCCAAAGAAGTTATCTGGACGCGCAACAAGGCCCAGCTTTATCACTATCTACCGTTAGCCGAACGCCGCCACGCCGAGCCGCTACTGATGATTTATTCTTTGATGAATAAATCTTTTATTGTAGATTTGCGGCCCGGCTCCAGCCTGATTGAGTTTTTGCTCAGGCAGGGTTACGAAGTTTATCTGCTGGATTGGGGTATTCCTGGCCCGGAAGACGCAAACCTCAAGCTCGACGATTATGTGCTGGATTACATGCCGCGCGCGCTCAAGCACACCCTGCGTCATTCGGGAGCAGAGCAAGTAAATTTGATTGGCTACTGTTTGGGAGCGGTACTTTCTTTCTGCTTTAGCGCCACTCATACCGATGCGCCGATTAAAAATCTGGTGACGCTGGCAATCCCGCTCGATTTTACCGAGCAGCAACTGTTTAACGAGTGGCTGAATCCAAAGCAATTTAACCTAAATCAGGTACTGGAAGGTTACGGCAATATTCCTGGTGAGTTTATGGATTTGGGGATGCGTCTGAAAGACCCGGTTGCCGGGTTTATCACCAGCTACACTGGCTTCTTCGACAAGGTGCTGGATGACCGGGCAGTCGAGTCGTGGATTAGTATGCAAAAGTGGATGAACGACCCGATACCGTTCGCGGGGGCGGCTTTCAAGCAGTGTGCCGAAGAAATGTGGCTGGGAAACAAGCTGATTAAGAGCGAACTGGTGTTGCGTGGGCAGCGCGTAGATTTATCGAAGATTACGATGAGCTACCTGAACATTCTGGCCGAGCGCGATACGATTGTGCTGGCTTCGCAAAGTGACAAGGCACTCGAAGTAGTCGGTAGCCAGGACAAGGAGCAGGTAATAATGCCCGGCGGACATATCGGTCTGGCGGTGGGTCGGATGGCCTCGAAAGGCTTATGGCCTGCGTTGGATAGATGGTTGAGCGCCCGCTCTACCTCGCTAACCGTCAGCAACTAATTCCCTGAAAATCTCAAAAATCGGCCTTTGTAAAATGCAAAGGCCGGTTTTGGCGTTTTATAACGGAGAAGAACACAGAGAACCACAGAGAGAAAGAATTTCCGGCCCTGAAGGAGCCGGGCTTAAAAAGGGAAGCGCATGTTATTTCTTAGCCCGGCTCCTTCAGGGCCGGGTAAGCGCTCATATACTCAATGTTCCTCACGTTTTAGCTCTTCTCCGTGCCTCTGTGGTGAATTTTTTAGCGCTGCCACAATTGCCAATACAGGCGGGCGGTCAGATTGGTCGCGGCCCAGGTGAGCAAAGGTAAGGCGAGAGTTAGAATTTATGACAAAATTGCCGCCGCGTTGCAAAGGGTCTTCGGGTGGCTTTCTAATCGGTTTAAGGTGTTTGAATTATTTCTCGCGGGCGAGGCTGTAGTCGGCGATTTCCAACAGGCGGGCTTTGGCTTCGCTATCAGCAACATCGTCGAGTAAATCTTTGGCACGGATGATGAAATCTTTGGCTTCCTGGTAAGCAGCATCAAACGCACCACTGGCCCGGATTAGCTCGACGGCGTGCTTGATTTCCTCATCGCCAGCGTCTTTGCGCTCGACTAATTTCTTGACAAACTCCACATCCTCGGTCTGGCCCTTCTCAAAGAAGTACATGGTGGGCAGCGTTACAATGCCCTGGCGCAAATCGCCACCAGTTGCCTTGCCAGTTATTTCGCTGGGCTGGAAATCAATTATATCGTCAATAATTTGGAAACCCATACCAAGTAAATGTCCAAAGCGGCGCATTTTAGCGATTAATTCTTCATCGGCGTTACCAACGATAGCGCCCATTTCGCAAGCCGTGGCAAAGAGCGCGGCAGTTTTGCAATAAATTCGTTTGTAATATTCTTCTTTAGATTGATTCCAGTTATGGGTACTAAAAATCTGAGTCAATTCGCCATCTACAATCGTCGCTAGACATTCGGCAAAAATTTTGACCACCCGCGGATTGCCCGGTTTGGTAATCAAAATAGCCGATTGTGCAAAAAGATAGTCGCCCACCAGCACGACCATGCCGCCATTAAGCATCGAATTCAAAGTGGCCGTGCCGCGCCGGAGTAGCGCTTCATCAATCGTATCATCGTGTACTAGCGAAGCGGTATGCAACATCTCGACTGCCGCCGCTACTTGCAGCAATTTCTCATGCTCAATCTGCTCGACCTGGCCGGGAACACGGGCCGCCAACAGCGCCATCATCGGGCGCAGACGCTTGCCCCCTGCATCTATAATCGCTTTTAGCAAGACATTCAATATTGGAAAATTGAGAGCCGAAGCCTCGCGTAATAATTCGCTGACTTCCTGCACCTCTTCTTCCACCGGCTTAAGGGTGCTTTTTTTATCCATCATTTGCACAGAATTCATCATTCCACCCGTTTCTATAAGAAATATATCAATATTTTCCAGATCCAAAGAATTTATTTTTCGCTCAGTTGGTCTTCTTCGTCTGCAATCTCTTCTGCTAAATCTTCCAGTTCATCTTCGGCGTGCAATTCGCGTCCGGCATGGGCTAACCGACTGGCCTGTCCGAAATTAACCTCACCGCCCTGAACCATCATATCGAGCAATTGGTCGCCAAACTGAAATAAACGGCGCAACACTTCCATCCGTTCCAGGTAAAACTCGGCGGTGCTGGCCTGTTCGCCTTCGGCTCCCTTGCTCAATTCTTCCATCATCGAAACGCTCTGGTTGAGCGATTCAATCATCTGCTGCGATTCTTTGCGTTCGCGTTCTTGCAAAATACCACTAACCGCTTTCCAGATGTCAGTCTCGGCTTCATAATAGTTTTTGCGGTCAGCCCACTTGTAAATCTGGCGCACCAAACCCCAGCGTTCCAGCGCCCGAATATTTATCGAGACGTTTCCCTTGCTACTATCGAGCTTCTTGACCATATCGTCCAGGGTAAGGGGGTCGGGGCTAAGGAAGAGTACGGCATAAATCTGACCCATGAGTCGGTTAAAGCCAAAGAAATAGGCCACCCGTCCCAGATTATTGATAAACTCTTTAACTACTTCGTCCATCTGTGCTTCTGGCGTAGGAACTTCCTTTGCGCCTTTAGCGGAGTCGCGCCGCTTTTCCCGGTATAACTTGCTTTCGAGCATTGGTCTCACTCCGTAACTTCCTAGCGTATCTACCATTTCCCACCTACCTCATTACTCCAAAACTCTATCCAGCCAGGTCAAATATGCTAACGTTTCCAACGTTTAAAAAATTCTAAACGTTCATAACGTCATTGTAGCACTTTGTGAAATTGTTGTCAATACCTTGCAGCTATTCTAAAAAGCTAAATAAGTTGAGGTGGAGAGGGCAGAAATTCTTGTCGCCGTGCGACCTGGCTGTAACTTAAATATAATGCCTTTTAGCAGTCAATAAGTCAAGTATTAGAGCAGTTGCGGGTGAGCGTCAATTTTTTGCATTAGGGTCAAGCCAATCCGGACGTGAACGTCCGGGTTTTGCAAAAAATTGACGCTCACCCAGCAGTTGCAAAGCAGAAAATTATACCGCAGATTAACGCAACCAACCTGAAAAAAAGCCTTTTTTAGTTGACAAAGCTGGGTCGGGCTAATATCATGTTTATCTATGTGAATGTTTGTTCAGATAGTTATTGACCGCCATTTTACAATATTAAAGCAAGAGAGCGGGAATTTTTCAACAACGCCTGCCCAAATTTATCTCCACCATAACCTGAGCAAAACGGCGTAAATAATAAACCAGCAAGAGGTTAGAAGAAGTCAGTTATGTACTTGTACAATACGCTCACCCATCGCAAGGAAGAAATTCAGCCGCTTGAGCCAGGCCATGTAAAAATGTATAGCTGTGGTCCAACCGTCTACCGCTTTATTCATATCGGCAATTTGCGGACTTTTACGGCGGCAGACTGGCTTCGCCGGGCCTTGCTGCACGAGGGTTACAAAGTAACACATATCAAGAACATCACCGACGTGGGCCACATGCGGGTCGAACTGCTTGACCAGGGCGAAGACAAGCTGATTGCCCAGGCCCGCAAAGAAGGCAAGACCAGTGCCGAAATCGCTGCTTTTTATACCGAAGCCTTCAGGTCGGATGAGGACAAGCTCAACATCTTGCCCGCCCACGTGTTTCCTCGCGCTACCCAGCACATTCCCGAAATGCTTGAAATTGTTGAAAATCTGGTTGATAAAGGGGTAGCTTACGAAGTTGGCGGTGACGTGTTTTTCGACATCAAGGCTTTTCCGGGCTACGGCAAACTGAGCGGCAATCTGCTGGAAGGTTTAATGGAAGGGGCGCGCGATACGGTAGATGCCCGTCGCCGCAATCCCGAAGATTTCCCGCTCTGGAAAAAGGCTGAACCGGGCCGCGAGATGTCTTGGGATAGTCGGTGGGGACAAGGCTTTCCCGGCTGGCATATCGAATGCAGCGCCATGTCTATCAAATATTTGGGCCGTCATTTCGATATTCATACTGGCGGCGTGGATAATATTTTCCCGCACCACGAAGACGAACTGGCCCAAAGCGAAGCTTTTACGGGCGAACAATTTGTAAACTACTGGATGCACTCCCAACATTTGTTAGCCGACGGCCTCAAAATGGCAAAATCTACCGGCAATGCTTACACACGAGCCGAAGTAGAGGCGCTGGGTTTTGAGCCTTTGGCACTGCGCTATTTTTATACCACCGCCCGGTACCGCAGCCGCATCAATTTCACCTTCACGGCGTTAAGAGCGGCCCAAATTAGCCTTAATAGATTGCGGACTCGGTTGGTATTATTTTCCAAACAGGCCGAGCAGACCCAGTCAGCCGATAGCAATAGTGCTAAAGTTGAGGACAACCAGTGGGACAAGACTTTTTGGGAAGCGGTTAGCGACGATTTAAATTTGCCCAAAGCAATGGCGACTATCTGGGAAATGCTGCGCCAGCCAAACGAAGCACTCAACCCGGCAGCAAAAGTAAAGATGCTGCTGGATTGGGATAACGGCTTGCTAGGTTTTGGCCTGGAAGAGTTTTTGCAGAGTAACGATTGGGGAAAGTTGAACGAGTCGAAGGCCAGTTTAGCCGAACTAAAGCCGGAAGTGCAAACGCTGGCATTGGAACGCGAGCAGCTACGCGAAGCCCAAGATTATGAAAAGGCTGATGCCATTCGTGAGCAGCTACGCCGGGCTGGTTACACCGTGCGCGATAGCCGGAGCGGGCCGATAGTAATCAACCGCGACCCCAACGAAGATTTTCCGGCAATCAGTGCTTCGGGGGCTGGCCCGAAATACGGGCTTGACCAGCCCGATTTGTATGAATTTTCGGTTAGCCTGATTGCCCAAAACAGCCGCAGTGACCTGGAACGCTGCTTGCAAAGTATTCAAAAGCATAGTTACGGGCGCAAGCTGGAACTGGTCATTATAGATAATGGCTCAACCGACGATACTTTGCCCTATTTGCGTGAACTGGCGGCGAATGGTCTGGAAAACAAGCAGCTTGGCTTGCAGGTGATTTTTGCCGACCATAATTTAGGCTTTGCCGCCGGGCGTAATGTAACCACTCAGGCCAGTCGGGGACGCTTTATCGTGATGCTGGATACTTCGATTGAGCTAAACGGCGACATCTGGACGGAACTGGAACAAACCTTGAGCGATAATTCGGTAGGGGTTGCCGGGCCGTATGGCCTTGTTACCACCGATTTGCGCGAGTTCGCAGAAGTTAACAGCGATGGGAAAACCGGGCTAATGGAGGCCGATGCGATTGAGGGTTATCTGTTTGCTTTCCGACGCGAACTGTGGTCGCAGGTTGGCCCAATTGATGAAAAATTCCGATTTTATCGTTTGATGGACATTTATTTGAGCTTTTTCTTCAAGACGGGCGGCTTCCGGGTAGTGGCTACGCCAGGCGTGGCTCAAAACATAATAAAACATCCGCACCGCGAATGGTACAGCCTCTCCGAAGAAGAGCAGCGCACCAAAAGCAAGAAAAATTACGATTTGTTCCGCACCCGGTGGCATCACGGTCAGACTATGCTTGCCGCTAATTTTAAGCCGGAAAATCGCTGGGGACACGATGCGGCAGGCCATCTGCTTGGGCGACACGACCACGCGCCGGAGGAATTACCGCCGCCGAGCGTGCCGCACAGCCATAGCCATCAGCATTGGCCTGACCACGACCATTCTCATGGACATTATCACGAAAGAGGGGAGAGCTAATTTAGTAATGCTCAAAGTGTTGTTTTATCATCCGCGTCATAACTCCGAAGTAGACCCAGGAATATCCAAATTATTAGCCTTTTTAATCAGTACCGCCCGGCTAGAACTTAAGATTACCGATAAACCGTTCGCTTTCAACTACCTGTCTGGCTTCGACGTGGTGGTATTGGGGGCGGCGTTGCCCGCATTTTCGGCTGCCGAGGCCGAACTGCTGACCGATTATGTACAAAATGGGGGCGGTCTGGTCTGCCTGGGCGATAGTACCGATAATTGGGGCAATTATGGGCCGTTACGGGCGACTTTTGGTTTTAGTGGGAACAGTAACCGTACTCCCCAGACCGAATTAATTGTGCGAGTGCCAGCCACTTCCGACCATCCAATTACTCGCCGTCTGGCAGCAGGCTATGCCCACGACCATTACGCCGGGCTAGACCTGGATACTGCTTTCGCCTTGACCGATACTTTTTGTCCGGCTACCGCCGCCAACCCCACCGAACTGGAACGACAATTGCTGTTGCTGGTTAGCTGGCGGGGCGAACGAATCCCTGCCGCCTGGGTACAGCCCTATGGTCGCGGCAACCTTTTTTATAGTGGATTAGGATTAAATACCGATAGCTGGGCGCACCCGGCTTTTCAGCAAGTAATCTATCGAGCGATTTGTTACACGGGCGGCGAATTAAGGGCCGAAATGCGGCCCATCCGGGTTGGAATGGTCGGCTACGGCGCTATCGGGTTTGAACACGGTACGGCGGCAAGCCAGGTGCCGGGGCTGGAATTCGCGGCGGTATGTGACCGCAACCCGGCCCGCCTGGAAGAAGCCAGCCGAGCCTTCGCCGGAATTAAAACCTACCGCGATTATTCGCAAGTGCTATCCGACCCTGAAATAGATTTAGCGATTATTTCTACGCCGCCCAATCTGCACGCGCCAATGGCGTTAGAATTATTGGAAGCTGGAAAACATGTGGTGGTCGAAAAGCCTTTTTGTCTGAATACCCGCGAAGCTGATGCGATGCTAGAAAAAGCCCGGCAAGTGCAGCGCACCCTGACGGTCTACCAGTGCCGCCGCTGGGACCCGGACTATCTGGCAATCAAGTCGGCAGTAGAAGCCGGGCTGATTGGCGACCTTTTTCACGTCGAGACTTTTATCGGCAACTTCAGCCATCCCTGCGACTATTGGCACTCGCACGAGCCAGTGTCGGGCGGGGTGTTTTATGATTGGGGTTCGCACTATCTGGACTGGATTTTGGGGCTGATGCCCGGCCAGATTGCCAGCGTTAGCGGCTCGGCCCACAAGCGGGTCTGGCACGATGTCACCAACGAAGACCAGGCTAAAGTAGTTATTCGCTACGAGGGTGGGCAGGAAGCCGAATTTATCCACAGCGATATTGCCGCCGCTCTCAAGCCGAAATGGTACATTCTCGGTACAAAAGGCGCTATCGTCGGTCACTGGCGCGAAGAAACAGTCAAGACCCGGCGTTGGAGTGGCGATTTAATCGAGGAAAAATTAGCCCCGTCTGAGGCATTGCCGCGCCTGACGGCTTATTTACGGCAGGAAGGCGGGCTTATCCACGAGCAGAACCTGGCCCTACCGCCCGCCCCTATCTTCCCGTTCCACCGCAATCTGGCAAATCACCTGCTTTTGGGTGAGCCTTTAGCGGTGCGCCCCGAAGAAGCCCGCCGGAATATTGCGGTAATGGAAGCCGCCAAAAAATCGGCTTCTGGGGACGGTCAGTTTATTTCGCTAGAGCATCTGGCGCTGGTTGGTTCGGTTTAGCATTTATCCTGGTAGGAGTTTGATTCATCAAACCCAATTTGGGCGCAATGAATTGCGCCCCTACCGAAATAGGTTCTTGGTCAGGAATATGTTATAATTCTCACAGAACTTTGAACTCAGCCCGTCGAATAACTCGGCGGGCTGCACTAACTGAAATGTGGACATCATGGGAATAAAAGACATTTTTCTGTATATTCTGGCGCTGGTTGTGCTGTTAGCGCCAGCAATAATTTTGGGCTGGATTGGCTGGACGCTGCTCGAATGGCCCGGCCTGATTATCGGCGTGGTCGGCGGGTTAGCCATTTTCATTTATAGCATGAACAAAATCCAGGCCCAAGAAGCTGCCAACGAGAGCGAAGCGGAAACTGCCTCGCCTCTAAAAATAGAAGAAACTGCCAATCAGGATTAGGCACTTGGAAATTTGCTTCAGTCCTATTTCCAGAGGTATAGTATGGCAAATCCCGATAATGCGGTAATAGAATTAACGCAAGCGCTGGTGCGGATACCGAGCGAAAACCCGACGGGCGACGAAATAGCGCTGGGTCGGTTTGTGATGGGCTGGCTGAAAGCGAACGACATCGAGGCCGAACTGCGTCCAGTTGAGGGCGAACGCGCCAACGTTATTGGTCGGGTGCGGGGTGGCGATGGCGCACCGCTCGTTTATATTGCCCATCTGGATACCGTACCCATCGGCGAGGCGGCCAAATGGCGGCACGACCCTTTCGGTGGCGAAATCGAGGACGGCAATCTTTACGGGCGCGGCTCGTGCGATATGAAGGGCGGACTGGCTGCCGCAATGCTGGCACTGGCTAATATTCGGCGGGCCGTTCGGGAAGATGGGCTAAAACTATCCGGCGATTTAGTGCTGGCCTGTACCATTGACGAAGAAGAATCTTTTATGAAAGGTTCAACCGCGCTGGGCCGGGAAAAAGTTTTTAGTTCCGACGCTTATCTGCTCACGATGGAGCCAACCGATTGCAAACTAAACGTGGCCCATAAAGGGGCGTTCTGGTTTGAAGTTAGCTTTAGGGGCAAAGGCGCACACGCTGCCAACCCGCACATCGGCATTGATGCGAACCGGGCGATGGCGGAAGCAATTGGCGGTTGGTACGCCCGCGCGGAGCAACTTCAGGCTGAAATGCCTGTTCATCCTTTGCTAGGACAACCCACCCTAATTGTGTCGCGTATTGAGGGCGGCGTGAAAACCAATATTGTCTCCGAATATTGCCAGGTCGAAATAGATATGCGTGTCCCGCCTCCGATGACCACCTACGATGTAGATGCAATTATCCGCGAAGTGGTCGAACAAGTTGCCGCCAGGTATAAAGTTGAGTACACTATTCGTCCGATGACCGCCCTGCGTCCCCCGGTGGAGTGTCGAGCCGATTCGCCTATATTGCCCGCCTTCAACCGGGCCTATAAAGCCGTGACCGGGCAGGAAGCCGAACATCTGGGGTTCTTGGCCTACACCGATGCGGCAATGCTGGCTGTCCTGATAGATAACCCAAACTCAGTTGTCTTCGGCCCTGGCTTACTCAGCGACGCTCACACCACCGACGAAAAAATCGAAATCAGCCAGCTAATCACCGCCACTCGCATACTGGAAGCAACCGCGCGGGAATTGCTGGCAACCTAAAGGGAAAATTCATGATTACTAATATCAAATTAGATGGTTTCAAAACCTTTAAAGATTTCGATTTGGAACTAGGGCCTTTTCAGATAATTGTTGGGCCTAACGGAGCAGGCAAGAGCAATCTGTTCGATGCGTTACGTCTTCTATCAGAATTGGCTAACACTGATTTACGTTCCGCCTTCCAGGAGTTGCGGGGTGATGCAGGGGAATTATTTACTACTTTACCCGATGGGCAATCAGTAGACCGAATGCGTATGACTATTGATATGATGGTTGAGCGGATGGTTCAGGATAGCTGGGGAGTGCGGGCAGAGTTAAAATATACTCGTTTACGCTATGAATTAGAAATTTCGCGGGGTGTTGATGAACAGGGTTTGCAACGTCTTTATGTTACTTACGAAGCGTTAAACCCTATTCTACGTAGTAAGGATAATTGGTTTCAAAAATATATTGGTAAAGCTAAAGATGAATGGCGGCAGCCACTTAAAGCTGGTCGGGGTGTACCTTTTATTTCAACGGAAACAAAAGGTGAGACAGTTACCATTAATTTGCATCAGGATGGACATGGAGGACATAAGGCCGCTGTAGCACAAAAAGCTGAACGTACTGTATTAAGTGGAGTAATTAACACTGAATCTCCTCACGCTTTCGCAGCTCGTGAGGAAATGCGAAATTGGAGATTTTTACGACTGAACCCTGAAGTGATAAGTCATCCTAGCTCAATGCTAATGAAGAATGATTTTCTTTTACCAGATGGTAGTAATTTACCTACTGTACTTGCTCGTATGGAAGCTGAAGAACCTTACCTTCTCAGTGATGTTTCTCGTGATTTAGCTAATTTAGTCCCAGGTATTCTCAACATCAAGGTTGAAAAAGATCAAGCTCGTGAGCGCTACATTATTCAAGCTACCACCCAGGATGGTCGTACATTCTCATCTCGTGTACTATCTGAAGGCACTTTGCGAATGTTAGCATTAGTAACTTTAAAAAACGATCCTCAACATCGGGGTGTTTTATGCTTTGAAGAGCCAGAGAATGGATTGCATCCTTTTCGTCTCAAGAATATGGTTCATTTATTATGTGAGTTGGCAACGGATTTTTCAAATGCACAAGGAGAGGAACCATTACGGCAACTTTTAGTAAACACTCATTCGCCTTTATTGGTTAGTCAGCCTGAAGTTATAAAAAATTTATTACTCGCTTATACTGCAACATCCATAGAGCCAAAAGAGAATAAGATACCTATCCGAATAACCCGAATAGCCGCGGTGCGAGCCGATTCACAACTTCAGATGAACCTGGAAGAAAAAGAAGCATCCTATATTCTTGCTCAAGTTGTAGAATATTTAAATAGCGCTGAATTTGGGGAATTCCGCTCTAGCTCTGAAATATTAAGCGCTTCATGAATCAATTAGTGTTAGCACTATATGTTGAAGGGCCTTCAGATAAACGCTTCTTACCTATAATCATTCAAAGAACTTGCGAGGAAATTTTGGCGCAACGTGGACGAGCTAGTGTAGAAGTATTAGAGCCATTAGTCTTAAACCAGAATAAATATCGCCAGTTCTCAACACGAGAAGAATGTATCGTCCAGGCGGCGCGTGATGCTGCGGGCTGTCACGCACTGATTGTTCATGCCGATGCAGATGACTCTACCACAGAAAGAGCGCTAACAGAGCGGTTTCAGCCGGGCTATGATTTAGTCCAGCGGCTAAAAACTCAATCTAACGAACAAATGTGTGAACACTTGCTGGCGATAATACCTGTAAGAATGATTGAAGCATGGTTATTAGCGGATGCTCAAGCATTAAGTCAAGTAATTGGAACTAAGTTAGATGCAGTTAGCTTGGGATTACCGACTAAAGCAAAATCAGTCGAGTCAGACCCTAATCCTAAACAAACTCTTAAGCAAGCTGCACAAAAAGCTATTGCAAACCGAACACGGGGACGGCAAATAAATATAGGTACGATTTTCGAGCCGATGGCCCGCCAAATTAGTTTAGAACGGCTAAAGGAAGTATCGTCGTATCAACGTTTCGTTGAAGATTTGACCCAAACCTTGATTGCCTTAAATTTTGCCGAATAAAATATTGTACATTGTACATTGTATAATGAAGACTCATAGTTTTAATTCAGGAGGCCGTTATGGTTAAGGTTCATCCGAAATTGCCCGCCCTGCCGTTACGCGAACGGGCCTGGCAATGGCTGGAATGGTACGGCGTGCGGGTGGTGGTGAAGAACCCGAACAGCGTGCGCGGCGGCGGATTATGGTGGAACGAGAAGAAGCTGGTCGAATTGGAAACTGCTCAGGAAGAAGCGGCCATTCATGAACTGGCCCACGCCTGGTGGGAAGAGCGCCGCAAAGATGTAGCCGTCCGCACTATTTTTTCTAAAATGGTGACGCGACTTTCGGAAGAAAAAGACCCAAAGTATCGGCGCGCTCAGGAACTAGCCTATGTTTACGAGCATGGCGACCCGCGCACCGGCTTCAAAGGCATGTTTTTAGAAGATGGCACGATTATAGATTGGGAGCAGTACGCCGGGCTTGCCAGTGGCATTATGGGCCACCCCGAATTGTTACCAGATTATATTCGTGGCTACTATAGCGAACTTTTTGATTACGAACCATGAGTTTTGGAGTTGACAGCCCAATTTTAGATGATGCCGAAAGCTGGGAAGAGGCCAGTCGCGCCTACCAGACTGGCTTGCCCTACGCCCGCGATTGGCAATCGGACGCTCGTACTGCCCTGGTAGAGTTGGGCGAATATCCCCCGGCCCATCTTAATGCACAGGGCCAGTGGGAAATTCTTTACTGGTCGCCCGGCACAGTCAAAGGGCTGCGCCTGATTTTAGACCAGCAACTAAATTTAGTGTCACAGGCCAAATGGGGCGCGTTTTATCTCGAAACGGCCCGGCAACTTGGTGATGAAATACTAGGGCCGCAGCGTTTTTCTTTCAGGCCGGAAATTAGTCAGCCCGGCCCGGATGGGCTTTCGTTCGTTTTTCGTCGCCCGTCTTCTGACGGTAATACAGACGATGACACGACGAACGAATTTATAGATATTCAAATTTCTACCTCAGTCATGCTCACGCCGCCGCCGCGCCGCTTCACCATAAATTTGGTGAAAAACGCGGGAGAACGCCCCATGTTTGGCGCGTTTGGAGGTTGGGAAGGGCGGCTGGGCGAATTTCTGCCCACATCACAGCCTGACCGATGGTGGCTTTTCCAGGACGAAGCCGAATATGCGGCGCAGTTGCGCGAAGCCCTTTCCGCTACCGTTACTTACGGACTGCCCGCGCTGGCTTCTCATTAATGATTATGTAAAGTAAAAAGATAAAGAAAGATAAAGGTACACAAAATGGAAAATCCTTCTAATCAGACCACCGAAATTGCAACCCTGGCGGGCGGCTGTTTCTGGTGTCTCGAAGCGGTTTATGTCGAACTCAAGGGAGTTGAAAAAGTTGAATCGGGTTATATGGGCGGAGCAGTCGCCAATCCGAGCTATAAACTGGTCTGCTCCGGCACGACGGGTCACGCCGAGGTGGTGCAGGTTACTTTCAATCCGCAACAAGTCGCTTACGGCGACTTGCTGAAAATCTTTTTCACCATTCACGACCCAACAACACTAAATCGCCAGGGCTATGACGTGGGTACACAATATCGCTCGGCTATCTTCTACCATAGCCCCGAACAAAAAGCGGTTGCCGAGAGCGTTATTGCCGAACTGAACGCCGAGCATATCTGGGACGCGCCGATTGTTACCGAAGTTTCGCCTCTGACAACTTTTTATAAGGCCGAAGATTACCACCAGAATTACTACGAGAACAATCCCAACCAGTCATATTGCCGGGCGGTAGTTGCGCCCAAAGTCAGCAAATTTCGCAAGCTTTATTTTAATCAGCTCAAAGCCAATCGCTAAGTAGCTCGATTACGCCTTGCGGATTATCCACGTTGAGCCAGTGACCGCCGCTCAAATAGTGCAACTGAATTTGTCCGTTCTGTCGCCCGGCTTCTTCCAGCCGGGCAATTTCTGTAGCGCCTAAAATCGCTGATTTCTCGGCTTTTACAAAATGCAGCTT
>JBBQXW010000192.1:0-14053 GCA_038209275.1 Chloroflexia bacterium
TTACAAAGTACATAACCCTTCAGCCGCTATTTCTCCTATTATTTTTTCCAATTTATCCAGTACAGGTACTAAGGACTGCGGCGCTAGTAGTGAAAAAGAGCCATGTACGCTATAATTTGGCTGGCCTTTAATGAAGTATAAAATAGCCACAACGCAAGTTGAGAACCCTGGGAAAAGCACAATGAGCCTTAAAGAATTAAAACTAGCTTTCGATAAACCGATTTCGCAATGGCCTGTCTTTTTTAAAGATGGATTGCCCTTCATTTATAATGACGATTATTTATTTTATGACGAGGAAGGAAATCTCTTGGGACAGCATGTGCGCCACAATAATTTGGCGGTTTATTTGCGCTTGTTATTAGAGTGGTATTATTTTGGTCAAACTTGCCCCGTTACTTCTGAATTAAGTTATCGGGCGGCGGTAACGCTGGCCCAGTCATTGATAGTGAGTGGCAAGCTAGTGCGGCGGGGCTACGTGGAAATCACGCCGGATGTGGCCGTTCTCAAGGGCGTGCCAGCCCCTGATACCGCGACCTACCGTATCGGGCCGGGCAAGCCGCCCCCCAGTGTGGTCTTTGAAATCGGTTCGCCCTCGACTTATAATGAAGATTTAGTACGCAAGTTTTTGCTGTACGAACAGGTGATAAAGGCCCAGGAATATATCGTCTATGACCCGCTCCGAAATCGGCTGTGGGAAGGCTCACGCCTCAAAGGGTGGCGGCTAGTAGATGGGCGCTACGAGGAAATGCCCACGAATGAGCGGGGCTGGCGTTGGAGTGAAGAAATGCAAAGTTGGCTGGTCGAAGATGGCGAAATACTACGGCTCTACGATGCCCAGGGCAATCTTCGCCTGACTAAAAGCGAATATAATGCCGCTCAACGTGACGCTGAGAAAGTCCGCGCCGATACCGAAAAAGCCAGGGCCGATGAAGCTACCGCCCGCGCCGATGCCGAAAGGGTTAAAGCTGCTGAAGAAAAGGCCCGTGCCGACGAATTGGCGGCCCGCTTGCAACTGCTAGAAGCCCAGCTAACCAAGCTCAACCCTCCCACCGAACAATAATCGTAAATCGCGGGTACCCTTTGGGTGCGTAAATCGTAAATCGTCAGGCCCGCGCCTGGTTCAGGGCCAGCAAGCGTTCGAGGATTTGCTCGTTGGTCAAATCAGCGGGCCAGCCGTAGGCTGCCAGTACCGCTTTATCGAGCTTCTCGTGGGCTATCTCAAGCCACTTCGGGTAGTCGTTGTAGAGATTGGTCAAGGTATGCTTTTTCAGAGTGGCCTCGTCCGCGCCCGCCGGATTTAGCCAGTTGTCACGTTTCTGCACCAATTCCCGCGCCGCCTGTGCAATGGCCTCCCCTCGCCCGTCCCCTTCTGGCTCTTTCCCCGGCGACCAGGGGAACGGGAACGTTTCAAAACAGGTGGTTGGTGTATAACGAGGGTCATTGCCTACGCCAAGCCAAGTACACATCCGCAACGACCATATTTCGTGTAGCTTCGAGTGCAGAACACCAAAGAAATAATCATCATCGCGGGCGAAAATATATAATTGGTGGTCTGGTATAGTACCCTTTTCAAGCCAGACGAAGAGCCGATGTTTGGCAACAGACGGAGTAACGATAAATCTATCAAGATTACCTATAACTTCCCTCATATCTGCGCCAGGGATACGGTGAATCCACCATTTATCTCGCAATCGAGGTATATTGTTAGTTGCACGTTCGGGCTTTACATACTTTTCGACGTGTTGAAAAGGTAGTTCATAAAGTGCAGCATCTTCTATGCTTGTGTTGACACCAAAATCTATAATCCACATTCCACGCGGACGGCGTACAACATCGAGTGCATTAAGATAGGGTCTTACAACATCCGAATTTGGTCGCCCGTTTGGATTTATGGGGGCTTTTAGCATTTCATGTGCAAGTTTGGTGCTAATATCAAAAGAACCGCCTTTTTCATCGCTCCTAAAGCAAATTCGTCCATTTTCCTGTAATTGCTTTGCCATTCCAAGATTGACGCTGCTAGTTAAATCAGCATTAATTTTACTTGTCGGGTTTCCATCCAATTCCCGTGTCTGTTCACTATTATCATCAAATCCAATCATTGAGACACGCACTGCCGCGCCGTTTAGCACCCACGAGCGGTCGCTCCAGGCCATAAAAATGTCGCCGCTGTGTTTAATGCGCTCCAGAACACGGCGATTAACCCCGCCTCGAATTGAATTTGTTGCCAGTAAACCAGCCCGCTTTACGTGTTTAGCTTCAATCAGCGCCCGCGCCCGCTCAAACCAGTAGCACACTAAATCGGCAAAGGCCGGAACACGCCCGTCATAGAGTGCAAAAAGGTTATCCACGTAGGCATTGCCTAATTCTTGCCGCACCTTGTTGCCCCCCAAGAAGGGCGGGTTGCCAATGATGATGTCGGCGGAAGGCCAGACGGGTTCGGTGAGGTGGCCTTGCGCGTCGTAGGCCAGCACCGCGTCCATATTGAGAATATTGTGGAGCGGCTTCAAAATCGGTTCGGGCGGTTGCCCAAAGCCATTGTCGCGCAACCATTGAATATAGCCAATCCAGACGGTAGCCTGGGCCAGTTCGTGCGCGTATTCATTGACCTCGATACCGTAAAGTTGCTGTGGCGAGACGGTGGGGAAGGGGCGAGGCAGCCCGACGGTTTCGGCAAAGACGGCGATTTCCTTCTGCAAATCGAGCAACTGCTTGAGCGCGACGTAGAGGAAGTTGCCACTGCCGCAAGCCGGGTCAAGCACCCTGACCTGCCCGATTTCCTCGTTAAAGCCGACCAGCAAACTAGCCAAATCCCGCTCAAGCCGGGTGCGTTGCGCGCCGGTAGCAGCATCGCGGTTCAACTTGAGGGCGTTAGCCTGCTTTTGCACTTCGGCCCAGCGTCGGCGCAAGGGCAACATCAGCACTGGCTCGACAATCAGCAAAATATCGGCTCGGCTGGTGTAGTGTGCGCCCAGTTGCGCCCGTTTTGCCGGGTCGAGCGAACGCTCGAACAGCGTGCCAAAAATGGCTGGTTCAATACTCGACCAATCCAGCTTGCTGACGCGCAGCAAAATATCCAGCCCCTTTACATCCAGTTGTAGCAAATCTTCGCTATCAAACAAACCGCCGTTGAAGTGCAAAATATCGTGTTCGCCAAAAAAACCGCCCGTTCGCATGGCGCTGAACAACTGGCGCAATTGCCACTCAAACTTGACCGGGCGATTGGCGCTGCTCTGCACCACCCGGCTAAATAATTCGGGCGGCAGCAAACCGACATCCTCGGCAAAAAGGCAAAAGAGCAGCCGAATCAGGAAGTGGGAAGCGCGGGCTGGCTCAATTCCCTGTTTGCGTAATAATTCCGCCAGCAGCGAAAATTCTTTGGCGGCTCGCTCGGTCACTTCGCTGGTAGTGGTCGGTGTGCGAAATTCTTCCGGGTTGGTAAAGACGCAGCGCAGCAAATCCAGCTTTTTTGGTTCGAGCAAATCGTCCAGGCCAAAGCGATAAATTTTCTTGACCGTATTGGTGAAGTTGGTATGAACTTCAATAATATTGTTGTCACTGACCACCAACAAAGGCGGATTTTCGAGCGATTCGCGGTAAAGCTGAAGCTGTTCGTAAGCTTTGTTGAGGTTGGCCTTGTTGCGCTTGTATTCCCAGGCAAAAAAGCGATGCTTCCAGACATCGGCCCAGCCCTGCCCGCCGCTTGTACCTTTCGCCACGCCTTTCTCAAAAGTATAAAATTGCCCGGTTGGGTCGGCATCCAATGGGGCTGTCACGCCCAGCACAGCGCACAAATCGTTAAAGTGGGTCTGGGAAGCAGCCCGCTCAGTCAAATTAATCATGCTCCATTTTGAAACAAATTCCTGGGGTGTTATAGTTGCGGGCATACAATCTCCTGGCTTGTAACAAAAATAGTCGAAAAATAGTTGGTTTAATCTAGCACAACTATTCTGTAGTGTCAATTTTAATTATTGAAGCAGATGTATATGACTTTTTGAATATGCCCGACCATTTATGGTCGGGTTTCATGACAGAAATCAAGAAAACCCCATTAAGAATTTTTATGGAAAAGTTGAATATGAGTGAGTTTTATAATGGCATTTACCGTCTACCGCCAAAAAACGACGTTTCACGGCGAGTCGCGGTGTGTTCGCTTGTGAAGCCCTTGCTTTAAGCTGAATTTATGGTTCAATATAGATGTAGTATGTGAAAGAATTAACAATAATTAGTAAACAGTTAAGAAAGCATAAAGATAATTAAGACTAAGGGGTTAGAATAGTCGCAATTATTTCCATTTAGATTAAAGTAAAGCAAAAGAGCAGGAGAAACGAACGATGAAAAAGGTTGAGCAGAAGGTTGAAGAAACTAAAAGCAAGGGCGAGCATCACCATTTTTTCCAGCGCAAATCGTTGCGCCACGATTCGCCGTCGCGCGAAGTAGCCGATAATGTGGGCAACATCTGGGCAAAATGTCCAAAATGTCATGAATTGGCCTACACCAAAGAATACGAAAAGAATTTTAAGGTCTGCCAGAAGTGTAAACACCATAATCGGTTGCGCTGGGATGAGCGCCTCGCTACGATGCTAGACGAGGGTAGCTGGGTCGAAGTTAATGCTCATATCAAGACGGGCGACCCGCTTCACTTTGCCAATAATGGCGAAGTTTACCCTGACAAAATCGCCCAGACCCGCAAGAAGACTGGCATTAATGAAGCGCTGGTGACGGGCTATGGCACAATCGAAGGCCAGCCGGTAGCAATTGCGGTGGCAGATTTTGCCTTCCTGGGCGCTTCGATGGGCAGTGTTTTCGGCGAAAAATTAGTTCGGCTGATTGAGCTTTGCCTGGAGCGACGGATGCCCTTGCTAACCGTTTCAGCTAGTGGCGGAGCGCGGATGCACGAAGGCATTCTTTCGCTGATGCAGATGGCGAAGACGACGGCGGCGCTGGGCCGCTTGGGACAGGCCCGTATTCCTCACTTCTCATTATTGACTGACCCTTGCTACGGCGGCGTAACTGCTTCGTATGCAATGGTGGCAGACGTAATTATGGCTGAACCGGGCGCGATGGTTGGTTTTGCCGGGCCGCGGGTAATCGAGCAGACTACTCGCCAGAAATTGCCTGCTGGTTTCCAGACGGCAGAATTTTTGCTGGAACACGGCATGGTGGATGAGGTCGTGCCGCGCCGCGAGTTCCGCTCTATTCTGAGCCGGATGTTGAAGTTGTATGGTCGGGCGCAAGCTCCGGCTTTTGCGAATGGTACGCTACTTTCCTTCCCGATGATTATGGGCGGCGCGCAGCACACTCAAAAGACCGAGGAGATGAAGAATTATGCCTGGTAAGCCGCGCCTGATTAAAAAAGCGCAGGAGGTGGCCCGGCATCCGTCGCAGGTCTTTCGCAAGCCGGAACATACCGAACAGACCGATGATGAGCTAGATACAATGCTGCCCGCCGCCGATGGCGCACTGGAAACGGAAGAAGCCTCGGCTATAGTAGGCAATACAACCGACGACACCTCCGAAACCTGGAAGCGGGTTCAGTTGGCCCGCCACGCCGAGCGGCCCAAGACGCTGGATTATATCAAGCGACTCTGCCCCGATTTTGTTGAGGTGCATGGCGATAGACGCTTTGGTGAGGATACTGCGATTGTGGGCGGTCTGGCTGAATTTGAAGGGCGCACCATCATGGCGATAGGCCACCAGAAGGGCAAGAATACCAAAGAAAATATTGCCCGCAACTTTGGGATGCCGTCGCCGGAAGGCTATCGCAAGGCGCTCCGGCTGATGCAGCAAGCCGAAAAATTCGGTTTCCCGGTAGTTTGCTTTATTGATACCCCTGGTGCATACCCCGGTTTGGAAGGCGAAGAGCGCGGCGTAGCCCAGGCAATCGCCGAGAATCTGCTGGTGATGTCGCAGTTGCGCGTACCGATAATCTCGGTGGTTATTGGCGAAGGTGGGAGCGGCGGGGCGCTGGCAATCGGTCTGGCTGACCGGGTGCTGATGCTGGAAAACTCGATTTATAGCGGTGCCAGCCCGGAAGCGAGTGCTTCGATTTTGTGGCGCGACTCGGCTAAAGCGCCAGTTGCCGCTATGACTATGAAGATAACTGCCCAGGATTTGCTGCGGCTCGAAGTGATTGACGAAATTATCTCTGAGCCGGAATCAGGCGCACACACCGAACCCGCCGTAACTGCCGATGCGGTAAAAGAAGCTATCCTGCGCCATCTGTCCGAAATCGAAGCCCACATGACCGAAGCCGGCCCACAAGCCATCGAACAACTCTTAGCCAACCGCTACGACAAGTTCCGCAAGATGGGCGTGTACGAGGAATAGTTATCAGTTATCAGTCGTCAGTTGTCAGTTTCTACCACTGACAACTGACGACTGATAACTGATAACTATTCAGCACTTTAACATAATCAAAAACGTTTCATAACGCTTTATGTATGCTTGCACATTCTTTTATGTAGTAAAATTGTGCAATGGCCCTAAAAAGCAGGACTTAAGCTTTACCCGAAGAAGGAATAAATCCAATGACGCATTTACTTTCACAATTAGAATATGAAGCAAGATTAGACCATCTCAAACGAGTGTTTGTGGACAAGATTAAAGATGTGCCGGGTGTAGAGGGAGTTTACCTGACCGACCACCAATCTCTTACCAGATACAGCCCCAATTTTAACGTCCTGTTTGCCAGCCAGCAAAGCGCGGATACGGCGGTCTTTACCATCATGCGGGTCTACGCCGAAGCACGCGGGCTGATGTTCCACGTTTCCAATCATCTTAACAAAGTCGGTTTTGTCGCCCCCGTTGGTGCAGAGAGATTGCTTTAAGAAGTGATGAGTAATGAGTGAGCAAATCCATTGGCGGAGCAATGTCCCACAGATTCGTACTAAATTGTAGGATGCTGCTCCGTCAGTTGATTGTATTACTCATCACTCATCACTCATCACTAAAAAGGAAAAACTATGAGTGATGGCCCGGTGTACGCGCTGAATTTGTTTGATGTGGCGGATAAGGCTGAGTATCTGGCTTACTCGCGGCGCTCGGCCCGCGAAGTACAGGCGCACGGCGGTAAAGTGGTGGCGCTCGGTAAGTTCCGCGAAAGTGCGGTAGGCGAGATTGAGCCACGCCAGGTGTTGATTCTGGTAGAATGGAAATCAAAGGCCGCTTTCGATAGCTACCTCCATAACGAAGCTCTCGCCGACCTCCATTCGCACCGCGAGAAAGGCACGACCAAGTATATCTGGCACCTGTTCGATAAACTGGACGACTTACGTCCTCTGCTTAAATAAAATTTCTTTTAATAATTTAGAAAAGGGCGAGGTTGTCTCGCCCCTACGCAAATCTTAGTTGGGCCAATCCCGATGAAATTTGTCGCAGTGGGTGAAACTACCTCGCCTTTGTTGTAAACAAAACTTCTCAAGGAGGAGATTGATAAATGACGATAGCCCCGGAAAAATTGACCCCACCCCAGGAAATTCGAGTTAACCCGGTACGTGACCGGGCCAGTTGGGAGCAGATGCGGGCCGAAGTGGAGCAGAACCCTGGCCTGTTTCATGGCAATATTGCCAGGCGCGAGATTCACTGGTACGACCCTAAATTAAACGCCTGGATTCGCTGGAACGATGACGAGCAGCACTGGATGGCCCGCAATTACGACACGGGCGAACTATTGCCGACCCCCGAATATGGCCCGGAACACGAACCCTGGACGAAAGCCTTTGACGATAGCGACGCGCCGTTTTATCGCTGGTTTAGCGGCGGCCTGACCAACGCTTGCTTTAACGAAGTAGACCGGGCGGTATTGATGGGCTATGGCGACGAAGCGGCTTTTATCTTCGAGGGTGATCGCTGGGATCAGAGCAAGAACGGCGGCAAGGGTGGCCCGGTGGTTTCGTACCCGATTTCGCGCAAAAAGCTGCTGCTGGAAGTGGTCAAGGCGGCGCGGGTGCTGCAAAATCTGGGGCTGAAGAAGGGCGACAGAATTGCCTTGAATATGCCGAACATTATGGAGCAGATTTATTATACTGAAGCGGCCAAGCGGCTTGGTGTTATCTACACGCCCGTTTTCGGTGGTTTCAGCGACAAAACGCTCTCTGACCGCATCCATAATGCCGGGGCGCGAGTGGTTATTACCAGCGACGGCGGCTACCGCAACGCTCAAATTGTGGCTTACAAAGAAATTTACACCGACAAAGCGCTGGATAATTATATCCCGATTGAGACCGCCAGCGAAATTGTGCGGCAAAAGCTGGACGAAGCCGGGTTGACGGGTGAACAATCCGAGGCCATCCGCAGCAAAGTTGAGGCGGCGATTAGTAGCGAAATTACGATAGAGCGGGCCGACGTAATGCGGGCAGTTGGGCAAGCCCTGGCGGAAGAGTTGTTCCGGGAAATGGACGCGGCGGAAAAGAGCCGCATTCGTACCGCTATTGCGTTAGGTCTGGTGGATGCGCCGGAACGGGTGGACGCGGTAATTGTGGTGCGCCACAGCCGCCAGCCCGATTTGAACTGGCGACCCCGCGACAAATGGAGTCACGAACTGTTGGCCCAGGCAACCCAGGATATTCTAGCGAATGCAAAAGCGGCGGGGGTGGAAGCAACCAGCGAAGACGAATTGTTGGCATTGCCTACCGACCAATTTATCAAGGCGCTGTACGCTACCAGCAAGCCCGAACTGGTGGATGCTGATTATCCGCTCTTTTTCATCTACACCAGTGGCAGCACTGGCAAGCCGAAGGGCGTAGTGCATACGCACGGCGGTTACGTGGCGGGCGTGGCCCACACCATGAAAGTTTCGTTCGATGCCGTGCCGGGCGACGTAATTTTTGTGGTGGCTGACCCTGGCTGGATTACCGGGCAGAGCTATATGATTAGCGCCACTCTCAGCACCCGCATGACCGGGATTATTATCGAGGGGTCGCCAGTCTTTCCCAGCGCGGGCCGTTTTTCCTCGATTATCGAGCGCTACCGGGTCAATATTTTCAAGGCGGGTGTGACTTTCCTGAAGGCGATTATGACCGACCCGCAAAACGTCGCCGACGTGAACCAGAACGATATGACCAGTTTGCGCGTCGCTACTTTCTGCGCCGAGCCGTGCAGCCCTGCCGTCCAGCAGTTCGGCATGAATTTAATGACCCCGCAATATATCAACAGCTATTGGGCCACCGAGCATGGCGGCATTGTCTGGACGCACTTTTTCGGCAACCAGGATTTCCCGCTCCGCCCCGATGCTCACACCTACCCGCTCCCCTGGATTATGGGCGATGTCTGGATTGCTGAAGAGTCAGAAGAAGTTTCAAGTTCCAAGTTTCAAGTTTCAGGTTCAAATCCATCGGATGCGCCTCAGTCCTCAGTCCTCAGTCCTGGCTGCATCAGCCCACCCGACGGGGTGCAGTCCTCAGTCCTGGGTGTTAAGTATCGTCCGGCGGAGTTGGAGGAGAAGGGCGAAATCGTTATTACTGCGCCATATCCCTATCTGGCCCGTACTATCTGGGGCGATGAGGCCAATTTTGGCAAGCCGGAATGGAAGGGCGATTTCAAGCGCTACGTCAGCACTTATTGGAGCAAGTGGCAGGGGACGTGGGCCTACACTCAAGGCGATTTCGCTATGAAATACCCCGACGGCTCGTTCTCGTTGCACGGGCGCAGCGACGACGTGATTAACGTAAGCGGACACCGCATGGGTACGGAAGAAATCGAGGGAGCGGTGCTGCGTGACAAGCAGGTCAACCCTGACAGCCCAGTTGGAAACGTGATTGTCGTGGGCGCGCCGCATCGCGAGAAAGGCTTAACGCCCGTTGCGTTTGTCCTGACGATACCGGGTCGCCGCCTGACCGTCGAAGACCAGCGCCGCCTGATGGAACTGGTACGCAACGAAAAGGGCGCGGTAGCCGTGCCGAGCGACTTTATCGAAGTATCGGCTTTCCCCGAAACCCGTTCCGGCAAATACATGCGTCGCTTCCTGAAAAGCATTATCAACGACGAAGAATTGGGCGACACTAGCACGCTCCGCAATCCTGAAAGTCTGGTCGAAATTCGGCACAAGATTCAGGATTGGAAGCGCAAGATGGCCCGCGAGGAAGAGCAACAAATCTTTGAGGTTTACCGCTACTTCCGCATTGAGTACCACGAAGTGACACCGGGTGCGCGGGTAGCTATTGTCACTGTCACTAATCCGCCCGTAAACGCGCTGAACGAGCGCAGCCTGGACGAACTGATTACGGTGGTCGACCACCTTTCGCGGCGCGACAATGTAAAAGTGGTGATTTTCACCGGGCAAGGCACGAAATCATTTGTGGCAGGGGCGGACATCAAGCAATTGCTCGAAGAGATGAACACCTTTGAGGATGCGATAGCGCTGCCCAACAACGCGCACCTGGCCTTCCGTAAAATCGAGACCATGCAAAAGCCCTGTATTGCTGCCATCAACGGCGTGGCCCTCGGCGGTGGCCTTGAGTTCGCAATGGCCTGCCACTACCGCATCGCCGAACCGACTGCTGCTTTCGGTCAGCCCGAAATCAACCTGAACTTGCTGCCCGGCTATGGCGGTTCACAACGTTTGCCACGGCTGACAAATTCTTTGCCGGATGCCCTAAAAATGATCTTGGGTGGGCGGCAAATTGAAGTAGACGGCGCGGTTAAGCTGGGACTAATAGATGAAGTAGTTGAAGATAGCGACGATGTAGTGAGTCTGGCGGTAGCCCGCGCCCGCGAGTTTATCACCAAAAGCGAAGGCAAGCTGAAGGAAGCGCACACTAGCCGATTGAAGCAAATCGAAAGCTGGGAGCAGCCGGGTTTGAACGGCAAAGAGCTAACAATTTCAGACCTAAAGCAAGGGCTGGAAGAAGTAGTCGTTCAGGCTGAGAAGGCGGGCCGGGCCAAGGCATTGGAGCGGGCGCTCGATGCCGTCGCATTTGGCATCAGCAACGGCTTTAACAAGGGCTTGCAGCACGAAGCCGAGCTTTTTGCCCAGGCCGTGATTGACCCCGAAGGTGGCAAGAAGGGTATTCAAGCCTTCCTGGACAAGCGCAGCGCCGCTTTGCCGACCAAGTATAAGCTTACCTACACCGGGGAAGAAGAAAAAGCGCTTATTGAGCAGGGTAATTTGCTGCCGACCACCAAGCCGTTCTTCCCTGGCTTCACGCCCATTCCGAATTACCAGTACGCCATGGGCGCGGTCAAGAGCGTGGAGACGGGCGAACCAATTCACGGCGACCCGATTGAGGCCGAGAAAAAGCTGATTATCCCGGTGGAGAAGCCGGGCGCAAATCAGGCGTTGTTGTTTATGCTCACCAGCGAGATTAACTTCAACGACATCTGGGCCATCACGGGCATCCCGGTCAGCCAGTTCGAGGGCCGTGAGCGCGATTGGCACATCACCGGGAGCGGCGGCGTGGCGCTGGTCGCGGCGGTGGGCGGCGAACTCAAGCGCGAGGGCCGGGTGAAGGTCGGCGATTTAGTCACGGTCTATTCCGGCGAAAGCGAAATACTGTCGCCAACAATGGGCAACGACCCGATGTTTAGTGAATTTCACATTCAAGGCTACGACGGCAGCGACGGCAGCCACCAACAATTTATGTTGGTGCAAGGCCCGCAGATTCACGTCAAACCAGCAGACCTGACGCTGGAAGCGGCGGGTAGCTATATCCTGAACCTGGGAACAATTTACCGGGCGCTTTACACCATCCTCAAAATCGAGCCGGGCAAAACTATGTTCGTTGAAGGGGCGGCGACGGGTACTGGGCTTGAGGCGGTCAAGGCGGGAGCGCGTAACGGCGTTAAAGTGACTGGCCTTGTTTCGAGCGACAGCCGGGCCGAAATAGTTTACAAAGAAGGCGGCACGGGCGCAATCAATCGCAAGAACCCGCGTTACGATGGTAGCTGGACAAGAATACCCCGCGAAAAAGCGCAATGGGCGGCGTGGGAACAGGCCGGACAGCCTATGCTGGAAGATTTCAAGGCCCAAAACGGCGGCAAACTGGCCGATTACGCTATTTCGCACGCGGGCGAACACTCTTTCCCGCGCACTTTCCAGATGCTCGAAAAAGGCGGTACGCTGGCCTATTTCGGTGCTTCGACGGGCTATCACTTCACCTTTATCGGCAAGCCCGGCACAAGCGGGGCTGAAGAGATGTTGCGGAAGGCGAAATTGCGGGCGGGCGAAGCGGTGCTGCTTTACTACGGCACGCCCGGTTCGCTGGACGAAAGCGGCATCGTGGATATGGTCGGGCTGGAAGCTATCGAAGCGGCCCGGCATATGGGCGGGCGCTGTGTGGTTGTCACCTATACCGACGCACAGCGCGAGTTTGTGCAGAGCCTCGGTTACGGCGATTTGGTCAAGGGCGTGGTCAGCTTGCAGTCCATCAAAAGGCGCGAGGGCGACGATTTCGATTGGCCCATGACCGATGGCGGTATGCCCGAACTGCCCGACCCGAAAACCGAAACCGAAGCCTTCAAAGAAGCGGTGCGCCAGTTCAATGACCGCATCTTCAAGCCGATTGGCTCGGCGGTGGGTGGCTTCCTCCGTACCCTCGATAATCCGCGCGGCTACCCCGACTTGATTTTCGAGCGGGCCGGACACGATGCCCTTTCGGTCTCGGCTACGCTGGTCAAGCCCTACACGGGCCGGATTGTCTACTGCGAAGAGATGGGCGGGCAGCGCTACAGCTTCTACGCTCCCCAAATCTGGATGCGCCAGCGCCGGATTTATATGCCAACCGCCAATATTTGGGGGACGCACCTTTGCAACGCCTATGAGGTGACGCTGATGAACGACCAGATTGATGCAGGTCTGCTCGAAGTCTCCGACCCGTTGGTCGTGCCGTTCGAGGAGATACCAGAAGCGCATCAGGCTATCTGGGAGAACCGTCACGCCGCCAGCAATTACGTCTGCAACCACGCTTTGCCATTGATGGGCCTCAAAACCAAAGAGGAACTCTACGAAGCGTGGGCGGCGGAAATGCGGGAGAAGTAAAATTCACCACGGAGGCACGGAGAAACATAAACTACAAAAGGCCCGGTGTTCAAAACACCGGGCCTTTTGTAGTTTAAACTCAGTACTATTCAGGTAATGCCAATTTCTGTGGGAGCGAGCTTCCGCTCGCGATTTCGGATTGAAGCAAGGGCAAAATCGCGAGCGGAAGCTCGCTCCCACAGGTGATTGAGTTAGATTATCTTGAGGTTAAACCTTGCTTTTGCGCCAGCCGTTATTGACGGCATCTTGCTCGGTACAAAACCAGCGTTCGCCTTTACCTGGGCTAATCTGGGTGGCGGCGTAGTAGCGCTGGCCTGGAACGTGGTAAATTTTTTCGCCACTATAGGCTATATTGCCCTTACAAATAGGCACTCATTTAAAGAATTGCTACTTGACTCTCTAAAGCAACTGAACTACAATGAATTAGAACACATGATCCAAAAGGAGAATAACTATGTTCAAAAACAATCAGGCGTTTAGCGGTTTTTCGGTGGACGATATACCAAAAGCCAAAGAGTTCTATAGCCAAACTTTGGGGCTAGAAGTTTCCGAGACTAACGGCATGTTGGAAATTGGGATTGCTAACGGCAGCAAGGTACTGATTTATCCCAAACCCAACCACACCCCCGCAAGTTACACCATCCTTAATTTCCCGGTAGCTGATGTTGAACAAGCCGTAGATGAGCTTACCAAAGCCGGGGTGCGCTTCGAGATTTATGACTACGACCAGCTTAAAACTGACGAAAAGGGTATTGCCAGAGGTGGCGGCCCACTGATTGCCTGGTTCAAAGACCCGGCTGGTAATATTTTGTCAGTGCTTGAAGCGACTTAATAAATAAAGCAAATGCCCGGTGCTGCCGGGCATTTGCTTTATTTATTTTCTATTTCTGCGACAAGAAATCAGCTTTCGCCTATGCCGCGACTTATCGCTTGTCCCGTTCGGCGAACGTAGTAGTCTGAGGCTGGCGATTGAGCCAGAAGGTGATGCTTTCCTCGCGACTCACCAGACCCGCCTCGACCAGCGCCGTTAGTGCAGCAAGGCGTTGTTTTTCGTCGCCGACCCGCCCAAAGGCCAATGTT
>JBBQXW010000193.1:0-13965 GCA_038209275.1 Chloroflexia bacterium
GGAGCAATACTGCCACTTCCATTGCTGGTAAAATTAGGCGAGTTAACAATTCCATCAGTGCCAGTATTGACTGTTACGCTCGAAGCACCTGAGAAAGCGCCACTTGCTGCGCCAGCCGCCTGGACGGTGAAGGTAATCGGCCTGCCACTAACTGCCACCCCGTTATTATCCCGGATAACTACCCGGAACGGCGAGAAATTGAGAGTACTCACCGGAAAATATTGAAGCGGGTCGCTTACCGGGGTTATGGTCAGGGGCAAAGCGTAAGGTATAGACAGGTTTTCATAAGCAACCAGCGTCGAACAAAGTAACTCGCTTGAAGTAAAACAGGCGCGCAATTCCAACGTAATGCCGGTCTGGAAGGGTAGGCCGTCAGTATTCCAGGTAAGCGTCGAAGGCAGCGCCCCGCCAGTTGGTCGCCGAATTATATTTCCCGACAGCCATTGCAGGGTTGAGGAAAGCGAAGCGCCGGGCGTGGCGGCATAGCTGGCATAAAGCGAGATATGATTGATATTTTCGGTGGCATTGCTAATAGTAAAAGATAAACTGGATGGCAATGTCTTAGTAACACTCAAATTTTGGCTCGGCTGAATAGTAGCCGTCATTATAGTAGATAAATTGGTAGCCCCAGGTGAAACCGGGCGGCAAACCAGGTCGTTAACACTGCTACAAGCCAATGCTTTTATCTGGAAAGAATTTTGTTGCGAACCTATCGTTGGTGTAATATTTTTAGTCGGCAAATTGAGCGTCCAGCTTGGCGGGCCAAGCTGGGTAGCGATTGTCACCGGGGTAGACGAACCAGCAAAAACATAACTCAAAATTATATGGTTAACCCGTTCGGTTCGTGACATAACCACTGAAATAGTATCAGTGAAGGGCTGGTTGACAAGGATTGGTGAAGGCGAAATAAAAGCCGCATCCAGTTCAAAAAGCAACCCGCTCAAAGTCTGGATCGGCTTGCAAAGTTGTTCGGCGGCATCCACACAAATTAATCCGCTCAATTTAACCGAAGTCTGCGCGGGAACGTTAGAAGTATCCCAGGTAAAAGTCCAATTAGACGACGCTTTGAGATTGGCAGCAATAATGAAATCAGTAACCAGGCCAGTAGTCGGGTCTTTGTAAGTTGCTACTACCTTTGCGTGGTCGGGCTGGGCCAGACCTGGCACAGTAACAGACAGGCTGACCGAGACATTCAAGGTGGTCAATTGCCCCGAAACTGGCGGTACTGGCGCAATAAATAAAGCGCTGGGCAAAGGCTGCGATACTATCGAAATTTTGACGGTGGCATTCCCACCATCGGAAGTAATCTGGAAATCAGCCTTCTTCGATTGAGCATCCAGGTTAATACTTTTAAGCTGAATGGTCAGGTCAAATTTGCCGTTAGGGGCAATTGTTCCGCTATTTGAGCTAAAGCTAACCAGGTCGGTATTTTGCCCCGGCTTCAAGCTCCAGGTAAGAGTCCCATTCCCGGTATTACTTAATTGTATTTTCTGGTCGGTCTTGGTATCAAAGACCACCTGAGTAGTCGAAACGCTCAAAAGCGGTGTAATCTGGGGCGTAGCCGAAGCTAAAGGTGTACCACTGCCCCCCGGCGCAGTAGTACCGAGCGGCGGCGTTGAGGTGGGAGCAATCGTGGTGGGCGTGGCAGTCGGCACCCGCGTAAAAGTTGGCAAGGGCGTAGCGGTCGCAGTCGCAGTTGGCCTGGGCGTAGCAGTTGGGGCGGGGACGCGGGTAGCGACTGGATTGACTGGCTGACCAGACTGCTGTCCCGATTGTCCCGGTTGACCGGCTGCCCCCGGCGTAGTACCAGGGCGGGGAGAGCCACCCGGTGTTGGAGTGGGTTTAGCCTGGGGATTAATCACTTCAATAGTGATAGGAGTATTCTCTACCCGATTTCCCGCGCCATCTTCGGCGGCATAATAAATAGTATGAGTCCCCTCTTGAAGAATTAGCGGGTTATTGGTAGTATCGCTTCTAAACTCTTGCCAATTAGCATCGTTATCAATTTTATATTCAATTTCGGCAATCCCGCTCAAAGCGTCAAGTGCCTTAAATTGAACCGTTACTGGGCCAGGATATTTGTTTTCTTTATTGGGCGCGGTACTAAAAATCGGCTGCTCCAAATTAGGTGGCGTTTTATCTACTACAAAATAAACGTTATCCTGGCTATTTTGGGTACTACTGGCATCAAAAGTAATTAAGTATAAACCTTCCTGATTGTAAGACTTGCGCTGATTGCGGGGCAGAGTCTCCGGGCTGGGTTGGTCGGCAATCCCTTTTTGCCCAAAGTAGCGCACCGTAGCAGTAACAGGAATATTACTATTTACATCATAGCTGATAGTTTTGGATTGCTGCGATAGTTCGCCATTGCGCACCCCATCCAGTTCAATCGCCAGTGGGTCTTTTACCGCACCGCAATCCAGACCAGAGCCACTATCGTAGCTGACCAGCCACTTGACCCGATAGCCTTTGCTCAAAAAATAATCCAGATTTTTGTAGGTAGAGCCATCCCAGGGGTCGGTAACATAATATGAGTCAACCACCGCATTCCCGCCGCTATTTACGATAACGAAATGAGAGCCAGTTTGTCCACCCAATAAACCTACTATGGCTGGCCCTTGCTTGAGCGCAGCATCCAGCCCCGACCAGGTAAATTCGCCGCGAATGCCACCTTTGAGTTTATTGTTGCTACATACTTCCAGTCGCGACCAACCTTTTTGGTCGAGCGGGTAGGCCAGCGTACCTAAACAATTAGTAATCAAATCATTAGGATTGGTAGTTACGCCAATCGAGTTGAGGAACATTGCCCCGGCTACAATCGCACAGCCTGTATCCGACATTTTGGAACGGTCTTTCAAAATGCGGTCGGCCCAGCGCGGGTCATTCTGACTATAAGGCTGCGGAACAGCGCAGGGGCTTTTTTGCTGCGGAACAGGTTCGTTATTCACGCTGAGATTTGGGGCAAAAAGTTTGTTATTATCTGGTCCACTGTTCACTTTGGGCGCGGCGAAAGTTGGGGCAACAAAAGTTGCACCCTTGCCGGTAAGGTCGGCTTCCTTCACATCGCCAGCCAGCGTAATTCTGGTCGGCACTTTAGCCAGCGTATCGCCGGGTTTGGGGTTAACCAGCACATTCTGATTATCCACCGTCCAGCACAAAGTTCGGCGCTGCTCGCCGTAGAACATATCTACCCGCAGTCTTTCGCCCAATTTGGCCGGGCCGTTCCCAATCAGCTTATCGGGAGTAGCCAATTGTTTAGCCTGATAAGCGTCGCCCGTATTCGAGGCCACCCATAATTCCAGGGGAGGAATCTGGTTAGTGGTCACAGGGGCTACCGTAGCCGTAATAATAACTGTACCTGTTATAGCAGGTGCGGCAGTAACAGCGGCGGTCTTAGCGCCCGGACGGACAACAAAAGCCAACTGTGTGCCATCGGCTGACCAGACCGGGGCAGTCGGCCACAAGCCAGTGGTCGGTACATTGGTCACTAATTTTGGTTGGCGGTTGGCGCTATCCAATTCTATAACAATGATACGCGCTCCATCGAGCGCCTGATTATCGGCACTGACATAAGCCAAGCGCCGTCCATCGGGCGAAACTGAAATAAGGCTGTAGAACAAACCAGGGACGATTCGGCCATCCAGGTTATCCACTTCCTTCTTCAGGGGGTCGCTACCATTCGGGCCACTAACCCAAATCTGGGTTTCCTGACTATTGCTGATCAGATTAATCCGGCGGGTAGCGGGCGGGCCGCAGACATCGGCGGCGATTGCCGGTTTGATTTGAGCCAGAATGAAAATCAGCACACCAACTATAAGCGCTAAAGCCACCATACCGGCGATTGCAACCCGCCCCCAGTGTTGGCGCAACCAGAAAAGCGGCGGCAAAGCGCAGCGTTGGACAAAACGCCCGCTAGTTTCCTGAGCAAAACCTTCCAGTTTTAGAGTAAAAGGGTAGGAAGCATTGTCCGAAGCCCAGTTGCGAGAGCGGGGACGAACGCGCAAGGTCAGCAAGGCATCCTGGCCCTGTTCCAGCATTACTTCGGGCGGCCTGACCTCGTAGTGGCAGCGATTATCATCATCTTCACCGTACACCGAATAAAGGTGAGGCATATTTCCCTGGTTGCTAAGGGAAATACGGAAAATACCAACTTTAGAGCGCGAAATTTGTTCAAGCGGTTCAAGTGCCAGAGTCTGATTTTCTACCTCGGAGACTACCAAATTAAGCGGCACTTCGGCACTATTATCCGGGCCGGTACGAGCCGCAACCTGAATCTTGGCAGTATAGCTTCCGGCTGGAATACTGGGTGGTAGCGTGATAATAATAGTAACCGATTGTTGAGCTTCACCTTCCTGAGTATTGCGTCCCATTTGGGCCGGGCGCAACGAAAAACTGGGTGGAGTAAAAGTAACCCAGGTCGGGTCTAAACTCAGAGTATTTACATTATCGCCCGGTGCTAATTTGAGCGTGAAATAATCAATTACTGGGCTTTGGTTGATTACTTGCAACACAAGCTGAGTAGCCTGCGCTGGAGCTAATTCAATTACCTCACCAGATATTTCACACTTAATCATCGCGTTTCCTCGTTCCCCTGGGATGGCCTGTTTCTTAAACTGGTGAGTCGCTTAACTGGTTCGATGTTTAAGAAACATAGATGGTTCGATTATAGTAACGGCGGAATTATTCCGCTTCTAAAAAGTTAAAGTAGTTTCTTCATCCAGCACTATTTCCGGGTTAATACGCTGTTGCGCCCAGTTAATTACTTCGCGCCAGCATTGGCGCTGGCTATTGGACAGACTGTAATTAAGGCTCTCGGCTAACATTGGATAGGCGAAACGGAACTCGGTTCCCTGTTCCTCAAGCAAACCACATTCGGTTACTTCCTGCAAGGCTGGCCCTAGCCGATGCTTTTCCAGCCCAATCCACCAGCCTGCCCCATCACTACGATGTAGCACTATCTGGCGCAAAACCTCAAAACTAAAGCTTAATTCAAAATTCGAGGCTTCCGGCGCTAATTCATCAGCTTGCAGTTCACTGTTTCTAGCCTGAAATTTTTGCTCTAATAAATATAATTCCGGCTCTAGCGAATTTTGAACCGGGCTGGTAGGGCCGCTCTCGAAAGCGAACTCGGCGCGTAAGCTGGCTCTTGAAAGTTGCACTTTAGTTTGAAGGGCAATTTGCGAAGCCAGCAACAATAAGACCTGGGCATTGGGACTGAAACTATCAAACAAGCGCTTGATGTACGAAGATATTCCGGCTGGAATGGGTGTGCTGGCAGCACTGGCTAATTCCCACATGCCGTCAATCCGTTGCAACCGCTCTTCTTTGCGCCAGGCGGTAAGCAATTCCAGCGCCAGGCGTGGGTTGCCACCGCTAATTTCGCTCACCTGATTTAATAGATTAAGCGTCGGCGATTGGCCCAAATGCGAACGAATTAGTTCGCGTAACTCTTTTGGCTTCAAGCGTTGCAATTGGTACAAAGCCTGGGGAGTTTCCGCCGCCCAGCTTAAAAGCCGGGTTAGTTCAGGTTGGGCCAGCGCGGTAGCAACGGGTCGCAGTGTGCCAAGCACCACCAGCGAACGCAAATTAGGCTGGGTTAGAAGGCAGCGTAACAGGCGCAAAGACGGGCCGGGCATATATTGCAAATCGTCCAACACCAGCACCAGGGGACGACGATTGCTCAACCAGCCTATTAACTGAGTTACCGCACTAAAAACGTCCTGGGCTTCTAATTTAGAATGACGCTCGAATAATTCGTCTGCGCCGCCGGAAGGTTCTTCCCGCAGACTGAACATTGACGAAGTTGGTTTCACGTTCAGGATAGCGGCAAATTTTGAACTTTGAACTCTGGCTAACAGACCGGGCAAAAACCGAAATAGCTTCGGGTTGCAATATTTCAGGCACTCCTCCAGTTCGGTATCGGTTAGTTTGCCAAAAGCCTGTTCCAGCAAATCGCAAATCGGACCGAAAGGCAAATCGGCCTGTTCGGGGTAGCAAGTAGTAAAAAAGAGTTCAAATCCAGCCCGACTTGCCTGTTGCGCCAGCATCTGAGCCAGGTAAGTCTTGCCAATTCCGGCTTCGCCGACTAATAAAGTCAAACTGCTTTGTCCGGCTAATCCCCGGTTTAATTGCTGCTCCCATAGCCAGCGATAACCTTCGCCCCCAACGGACTGAGGAAAAATTGCCGCTATCGGCTGATTAACCGCCGGAGTAGAAGAAACGGGCAAGGCGGACGACGTAGCCACAATTGTTTCTGCTGGAAAGGCCGAAAGAGATTTAAAATCGGACGGTACAGAAACTTCCGCGCTTTGAGTAATACCAGGCAGTCGGCTGGTCGAAATTTCCGACTTTTGATTCCGAAGGTAGCCGATTTTTCCGGCAGCGATTTCTTGATACAGCTCGCGAGTTTCTGTTAGCGGCTCTAAATTCAGGCGACTGCGTAATTTGGTGGCGAAGTTGCGGTAAAAAGTTAAAGCTTCTTCGCGTCTGCCGCTTTCTGCCAGGGCAATCATTAATTTTTGGACGGTGCTTTCGTGCGAGAAATCGGTTTCGAGAATACGCTGCAAGCACTGCTGATATTTCTCATCCTGGGCTTGCGATTGATACAGGGCGGCCAGTTGGATTAAAAGTTCCAGCCAGTCCTGGCGCAAGGCTTCACGTCGGTAGATTGACCAATCCTCATACAGGTCTTCTGGCAGATAATCGCCCCGGTAAAGCATAACAGCCTGTTCATACAGCGTTACCTCGTGGTTAAGTTGCGCCTGCCGCGAAATGCGCTTAAATTCTTCAACATCTATCCAGCTTATCATTTCAGGATTAAGCTGAAGTTGCGCTCCATCGGTTTTAATGTAGACTGAGGCGCTGGCCTGTTTGAGTTCCGGCTCTAAAATGCGGCGCAAGCTATAGAGCGCCTGGTTCAGATTGTTAGCGGCGCGTTCCTGGTCAAGTTCGGGCCACAGCAATTCGCCCACTTCCTGTCGGCTGATTAGAAAATTGCGACGGGCCAGCATTATTTTGAACAGGCTGCGGGCTTTGCCGCTCCGCCACTGCTCATTTTCGATCAGGTGAGTACCTTGCTCAACCTCAAATCGGCCCAGCACGTAAACGCGCAGGGCTTTATTCAGTTGTTCCGAAGTTCGTTTTGTTGCCTGTAGTACCATTGCCGTTTCCATCGCTCTTACCTCTAGCCAGGCTTGCATTAGTTTTAGTGCTAAGAGGTTTTGTAGTTGCTTATTCTATAACAACAAATATTATATTCTGTTACAGCTTTACGTTAAATCAATTTCTGGCGCAAGCTGGTTCGCCACCGAGACAATCGGTAAGCTTTATATAAAGCGTGTTCCCTTCGACGTACAGTTTCTCTGGCTTTAGATTTTTCTTTAGTCGCTCGGCCCGAAAGGGGGTGTTAAGAGCGACCATAATTTGCTCGGAAGGCACAAAAAACCAGAGTATGCCAGTCTTTCGTTTGTTTTCCAACGCAATATTGCCATTCTGGTCAATATAAAGCCGCCCATCCAGATTGGACTCTGGCGAAACATTGGTTACTTTGATATTAACGTTTTGCTGAGGGTTTTCGTCGAAACCTATTTCTACCGTCGTAAAGGATTTCAACCCACCCAAATTATTTTTGACTCGTTCATTCAGCGCATTTTGCTCAATCTGGATTAATCGGGGGTTAGTCTCAGGGAAATTAATCTGGCCCACCACCAGACCGACCAGCCCATTAAAGCTGGGCAACACAAAAGCCCAAATAAGGAGAGCCAGCAACAAAAAGCCAAGCAGCGCTACGAAAATTCGGGGATGCCGCCCAATAAACGACCAGCGCGATTTCGAGACATATTGCCCTTCTACCAATAAATCGGTAGTATCAACTAGCTGACCATTGACAACCCATTGAGGCTGTACTTGAATTTCAAAATCTTGCGCTTGCATGGCCTGGTCTTGGGGAGTTTTGTGGCGCAACTGAACTTTGAGCGGCACAATCATTGACCGACCCGGCCCAAGGCGCACTACACTCGGCGAAAATTGGGCCTGACAATAGGGATTAGCGTCGCTCAGTTGCATGGTCATTATGCCTTCGCACTGGCTGCGGTTGCGAACGATTAAATTATAGCTGGCTTTAAAGCCGTTAGCGCGGCGTGGCTGCAACCGAGCCTCCGCTTTGAGAGGGGCAAGCACATCAATCTGTAATTCAAAAACAGTGCGGATTCCGGCTTGACTGCGTGAAGTAGCAACAATCCGTCCATAATACTGGTTGGGGCGAACCTTGACTGGAATTTCGATAGTGAGGGTGACTGCCTCGCTCCAATTGGGGAAAAGGCTCAAGTTGGTGCTGGAAAAATTGAACCAGCTGGTGGGCAAGCCCTCCATGGTCAGGTCAAAATTATCCGGCATTGAACTAAAATTGAACAAGCTAATGCGCTGCGAGGTACTTTCGCCTGCCAGAACAGTTATTGAGGGCGTTTCCGGCCTTAATTCAATCGTTGATAAATCCAGCATTGTTTCTCTCGGTTAAGGTCAAATTCTGAAGGTGCGCTCTTCACCCTTTGGCTGGAGAAGACACCAGCCATTTATAAAGCCGAATTTAACAGCAGGCAGGGGACAAATAGGGTTGCTATTAATTGCTTTGTCAATACATTAAAATGTTATTATCTGTTTACACTTTTTAGTGTAATTAAACAACCACTTTATTTGAAAGTGACCCTTCTATACATCCTCATGTTAGAGGAGCATTTTAGCTTTGTCAATAGTACTTTAAAGTAGTAAGTGGGGTTTTGGCATAAATTAGCGTTAGTAAATTCAAAGTACTGCTGCAATTGTTCCTGCAACTAATCTGCAAGAGTAATTGCAGCAGTACTTTGAAAATTCAAGCCGAGGCGGATTGATTAGCCCGGCGACGGCGCGTAGGCGTAAGAGGGCTTTTTGGCTCAGGCGCTTTATTCTCGATTGAATTAATCGCTACTTCGTCGCGCCCAATTTTAACGGTGCGTTTGGCATCGGTACGCTTGGAATTAGCATTTACCTGAGTATAAATTTGGGTGGTGCTGATGCTGGCGTGGCCCAATAATTCCTGCACCCGGCGCAAATTTTCGCCTTCGCCCAGCATATGAGCGGCAAAAGAATGGCGCAAGGTATGGGGTGTAATATCAGAAATACCTGCTTCATCGGCATAGGCTTTTAGAATCAACCAGAAGCCTTGCCGGGTCAGGCGATGGCCGCGATGATTGACAAAGACCGCCGTTTCGCCGTTATTACCGACCAGTTGAGGTCGCGCCTGATTCAAATAAGCCGCCAGCGATAGTTTCTGGTCAGCCCGAATCGGAATCATCCGCGCCTTATTGCCTTTACCGGCACAGCGAACTTTAGCGGTAGTCAGGTCTACATCATCCAAATTGAGCGAGACCAGTTCGGTCACACGCATACCAGTGCCATAGAGCAAGCCCAGCATCGCCAGGTCGCGCAGAGCTTCCGGGCCACCATGCCGTAGCGGTTGCTCAAGCAATTTATGAATATCGTTGACCGAAATTGCTTTGGGCAGGTATTTATTGACTCGCGGGGAATCCAGGTTTTCGGTCGGGTCGTACCCCAAACCGCCCTGAGCGGTCAGGAAATGAAAGAACGACTTAACCGCGGCGATTTTACGGGCAACCGTCGAGGTAGCGTAATTTCGCTCCTTCAAAAACAATATGTAGGCCAGTATTTGTTCTTTCCCCACTCGCGACCAGTCATCGTTAGGCAAATATTGCCTGGCGTGACCATTCCCATTAACAACTCGTCCACCTGAGCGATTATCTTCGTCGCTGGCTTCCAGTTCTGGCCCGAAATCGCTTTCGAGCGCATGTCCATTAACCAGGAGAGAAGTTCGACTAACTTGCCCGCCGTTAGCCGACGACACTGCCGCAGTTTCTTCCGCACCATTGCGCCGCTTTTTTCCGCGACTGCGCTTGGTAGAGTCAACTGTCTCGTGTCCGTTTTCACTTTCGGTGCTTGCGCCTACCGGCCCCTCGCCCACCAGGATTGATTCGCCCTGAAGGAACTGCCGGAACTGCGTCAGGTCATTGTTATAGGCCGCTAAAGTGTTGTCAGAAAAGTCCTTGTCCTCCGAGAGGAACTTCAGGAAAGCGTCAATCCTTTTCTGCATTCTTATACCCTCTTTTAACGCGCGGCTAGATTTGCTTCTATTTTAGCACATTATGTCAAACGAGAAAAGAGGTAAACGGCTCAGATTCACACGAATTTTTATGTCAATTTTTGATTCGGCCTGATTCAGTCGAATCTTTCGGCCTACATTTCATTCCGCCACCGAATCTATCCCGAATCAAAAATATCAATCCTAAACAAAAAGGCAACCATAAAGGTTGCGCTTCCAAAACCTTTGTGGACTGTAAGACAATTACCTATCATAGCGCCATTATTGACATGAATTGTTCGATCAAGATTGCAACCCTGACCATAAACGAATTGTCGCATCATCAGAGGCTGAGGCCAATATCTTTCCGTCAGGCGACCATACAACACGTTCCACCCTCTGCGTATGTCCGCTTAATGCAGTAACCACACTATTTTTGTCGCGCCACAACCAGACTTGACCATCATTCGCTGCTGCAACCAACATCGAGCTATTGGGCGACCATGCCAAATCTCGAACACCTTTTAATTTTCCCGTAAGTTTATGCAATGTCCCAGTCATTGGCTCCCATACTTGTACATCACTCTGGGCCGAACCGATTGCCAGAGTCTTTCCATCAGGCGACCAAGTGAGGCTATGAATCCCCCCTTCTTCGCTTGTCAATGTCTTCATTACTTGGCCTTTGGTGTTCCGAATAAGTATTTTGCCGTTTTCATCACCCGAAGCTATAAGCGTGCCATCTGGCGACCAGGTTAGACCCCAAGCTGGTGCATAATGTCCGTACAAATTTGCAACCAGGCGACCATCCGGCTTACAGATTATATAATCCCATGCCCCGCCGATTAAATATGCACCGTCGGATGACCACGCAACATTATAAAATTTATAACCGCTTGCCTCTGTTTTAAGTGATGCGATTGCTGTCCCATCACGTCGCCATAAGCGGATAGTGTTATCGAGCTTGGAAGGTGCTATCAACGCTGTTGCACCACTAGCTAATATTTTGCTGTCTGGTGCCCAAGCTAGGCCGAAGACCGTTCCCGCGTTATTCGGCAGCGTTTGGAGAAGCTTACCATCTTGACTCCATAACCGAATACTTTGGTCATACGACCCTGATGCGAGGATGGTCCCATCGGGCGACCACGCTAGACTCGCAACTTGGGCGGTATGTATACTAAGTGCTACGATTAATGAACCATCTGGTCGCCATAAGCGAACAGATGTGTCGTTTGATTTCAGTGACCCAGCACTAGAGGCTAAAATACGTCCATCAGGCGACCATGCAAGTACTGTTACAGCATCTGTATGTCCCAAAAGAACTTTTGATGAAGCTTGTTGCGTTGTAGCAAGAATAGTATTACTTGGTGTTAGCGAATTAGCAGAAATAGATGAATGTGAAGAAGGAATTGTTTTTGGATCAGGTATGCTTGGTAAATGCGTAGATGTAGGATTTATTTCTTTAGAGGAGGATTGTGAGCAGCCAGTAAGCACAAAAAGAAAAATTGTATTCAAAAATAAAGTTCAAAATATTTGCATTTATAATTCCTTCTTAAAATCTCATAATGGACAAAATACGGACAATCCACAAGTTATGTGGTATAAGCTCAAGAGCAAATTTGCATTATTTAATCCAAACTATGCTTTGAACCTATGGATTTGCTTAAAAAATTTTACCACATAAATTGTGGACTATCTGTAAATCTTAACACAAAGGTCTGTGGTCTACACCTACTGAGATGGTTTTACCTTGAGGTGCTATTGCACCAGCTCGTCCGCCACAACAGCCAGGATAATTATACGCCCAAGAACAAGGCACATTATAATTTTCGTAACAGTCATATACTGTTGTGCCAGAGCAGCAGCTCCACACGTAACTGACAGTTTGCCGTTGTGTTTGATTACACCAGTTCGCTGGATTAGGCGTAATAAGGTCACAGCATCCGTAATTGCCAGCTTCCACTTTTGAAGCTTCAACCTAAACTAAAAGTTGGGGTAGTTCAGAAGGGGCTGTAATTCTCACCAGGTCGGGTGAATCACCAGTGGTAAGGTAGCCCAGCTTACGATTGAACTGAAAACTTATTGATTTTCCGTCCGCAAAGATGAATACAAGATATACTCCGTCTCCCGGCTGCATCTCATCGGGTTGTGATGGGACTGCTAAAGCAATATTTGGTTTGTCTAAAGCAGCTACAATAGCCCTAATCCGGCTATTATCACTAATACTTGCTTGCTTTGCCTCACCCTTGACCAAAATTGTTTGGGCCTTATTCAATTCATAAAGTTGGGCAGGGTTAATTGTTTGGCCGACAACTACTTTAGGCAAAGACGCAATTGAAGGCGGATTTACTATAGTAGGCAATGCTATTGGAGTACTTTTGATCTCGGTAATGAAGGCCACTTCCGATTTTGGATTAGTAACCTTTACCCCAGCGTCACTCATCGGCTTAACAAGACCGTTCTCAATTGTAAACCTCCCCGATGGCCCAAGTGTAACACTCTCTTGAAGACTATAAACTTTCAAGAAAACCAGGGTCTTTTCGCCCGGCTTAAATAATGGGTCTTCATGCAGCTCGAACTTTGTATTATTAATCGTGCCACCAGTCTGACGAATAACAAGACTATTAGTACTTTGCAGAAGTTGGTTTGGATCCCAAATTACCTCACGGATAGCAAACTCAAAATCACTGTATGGAGTTTTTTTGGTACTTTCAAAAGACCTGTTCAATTTAGTGACTGTTCCCGCGATAGCCACGTCTGCTTCTCGTTTGAGGCTGCCTATATCTTTGTAGGTAGGCCAGCTTGCCGCCATATAGACCGTTTGCTCAGGTTGTGAAATTGACGTAGACTGGGAAGCCTCACCACAGGCACTGAGTAGCGTCAAGGCTAAAAGAATGAAGGCTACGCCTCCAATTCTAATTAGCTTTTTTAAACTGAAGGTTTTATGCACGATTCACTCTCCTTTTCTCCCTAATATACAGCGTTTATCCCATTAATATCATCTTGCTGTGGAGTGTTGTAGCCGCAAGAGTTGTACATTGCAATTGGATCAGCGTTCATGATTACACACCCACCGTAATGCCCCAAAGCAGCAATATGGCCTAATTCGTGGGTTGCAGCGGCTTTAAGTTGTGCGGCTGAATAGTTAGGAGATTTACGAGTGTTAATACTTCCTCTAGCAGAGGTATAATAAGTATGAGTGCTATCATCATACCAGGTTGATAACGCATCCCAAGTTTGGGTGCTGTATTCGTCAGTAAGGTAAATAGTAGTACTGCTTGTAGTTGTATAGTAAATCAAGTTAGCTGCGCTGTTAGTCCAGGCATTTCTCGCACTATCCCAAGCATTTGCAGAACTCGTATACATATTGGAGTCGTTGTATGTATAAAGTGTTGCACAACAGCCGCTGGTAGGTTGACCGCTCCAGCGTAAGCCCGTGAGGTTATAGGCAAGAACGTCTTGAGTTGGTAATAATATTAGAACGATATTTAACATACTAAACAGAACAAATGTTGCTAACAACTTCTTGAACGAAAAGGTATTATAGTAGCGTAGCGGATTAAATCTTTTCGACATAAGAGCCATTCTCCTTTCTAGCCACATAAATTTATAATCATTAGTTTCTTTAACAGGTTTGATTGATTTCAGTATAGGGAAAATTAAAAATTTGTCTATTGTGGATTCCCGCAAATACAAAAAGTAAGTAACCATTTTTCTGTTAGTAAACAAGGTTCAGTTTACTCTAATTTTATCCAGCCAACTTTTATAGCTTTTGCTATAGCATCAGTTCGTCTACTCGCGCCTAATTTTTGGTAGGCCGTTCCAAGATGAGCTTCTAC
>JBBQXW010000194.1:0-13885 GCA_038209275.1 Chloroflexia bacterium
ACGTAGCCCGGAATTCATTCCAGGGCGAACTTCCGCTAAGTACCGTTTCAGGCTTAATACATTAGCTTGATGTACACGGCGAATGCAATTAGCCCTACCACTAAGCCAATCTTTTGCAATCTGCATCGAATTCAAAATTCAGAATTCAAACATTGATTTAAAGTCCGACGTTGCCGCCGTAGGTTTCGATGGGCAGATTGGTGCGCTGGTGGATGCGGGCAGCGATAGCGTCGAGGGCGGCATCGGGCAGGCTGGTGACGGCTTCGGTGGGCGGACGGCGGGCGACGGTGTAGAGCTGCACTAGCTTGATTTGTCCACCCTCGTCCAAAATATCTTTGAGCCGCCCACAATATGCCTCGATTTCCGTTTCGGATGGGCCTTCGCCTTCCAAGCACAGCATACAGGTTTGAATATTTATCGGACGCTCACGGGCCGCTTCCAGCAAATTACGCAACACCCGCTCATACGAAATATTGCTCTGGTCAATTAAATCGTAATATTCGGGCGTTCCGGCATCCAGCTTGCCCCAGATTTCGCCGTTCGCCTCGTCCAGCAAGCGCAAACCAGCCTGTACTTTTGGGCGGTGAAACTGGGTCGCGTTGGTAATCAGCACCAGTTTAACTTCTTCCGGCCTGTATCCGGCGGCGGCGCGGGCCTCGATTGCCATCTGTACCGCCTCATCAAAGCGGTGGTAGGTGGTTGGTTCGCCATCGCCGCTAAATGCAATATCGTTCAGGCGGCGCAAGGCGGGCGGCACGTCCTTAAATTCGGCTTCCTGCCAGATTTGTCCGTCTCGCGCCATAGTTAGCAACTGATCTAGTTCGTAGCGGGCTTCGTTCAGGTCTACCTTTGGGCGTATCCGGCCTGCCGGAGGCAACCGTACTTTGCCATTGCCGGGCCGGAAATCGCTTCGTTCTACCTCGCAATAAATACAATCGAAATTACACACCCGGTCAGGGTTCAAGTTAACCCCCAGCGATAGCCCTTTCGAGCGCCGCGACACCACCGGGTAGCACAATTTGAACTCGCGCCAGTTGCGTGGATGCAACTCAAATTGCCGATTGGCCTTTAGCATTTGCTGACTGACAAAGGTTGATTGAAGCTTCTGGCTGGCTATTTCGCCAGAAGCTTCAATATTTGTGGGATGGTTCTCCCCCATCATTTCGCCGATTCGTTCTTGGCGCGGCGATAACGCTCAATCAAGGTATTGGTCGAGCTATCGTGGGCCAGTTTTGGGTCGGCGGCGCTTTCCAGTTCGGGGATAATGCGGTTAGCCAGCACCTTGCCAAGTTCTACGCCCCACTGGTCGAATGAGTTGATATTCCAGATAGTTCCCTGCACAAAAACTTTATGCTCGTACAGGGCCACTAGCTTGCCCAGTGCTTCAGGGGTCAGGCGTTCCAGCAAAATAGTGTTGGTCGGATGATTGCCCTCGAAAGTGCGGTGCGCTACCTGGAAATCCGGCACGCCGTCCGCTTTTACTTCCTCCTCGGTCTTGCCGAAAGCCAGTGCCTCGGTTTGAGCAAAGAAGTTAGCCATCAGCAAATCGTGGTGACGGCCCAACGGATTCAAGCTGTGGGTAAAGCCGATAAAATCGCACGGAATCAGCTTCGTTCCCTGGTGGATAAGCTGGTAATAGGCGTGCTGGCCGTTCGTTCCCGGCTGCCCCCAAATAATCGGCCCGGTCTGATAATCTACGGTTTGACCATCCAGCGTGACATGTTTGCCGTTGCTCTCCATATCGAGTTGCTGCAAATAGGCACTGAGCCGCCCTAAATAGTGGTCGTAAGGCAAAATGGCGACGGTTTCCGCCCCGAAGAAATTGTCGTACCAGAGACCAATCAGGCCCAGCAGAACCGGCAGATTCTTTTCAAAGGGGGTAGTACGGAAATGCTCGTCCATTTCGTGAAAACCAGCCAGCATCCGGCGGAAATTGTCCGGGCCAACCCCAATCATCAGCGAAAGACCAATAGCCGAATCGAAAGAGTAGCGCCCACCGACCCAATCCCAAAACCCGAACATGTTAGCCGTGTCAATGCCAAACTTCGATACTTCTTGAGCGTTAGTCGAGACGGCGACAAAATGTTTGGCAACCGCTTTATCATCGCCCAGCGCCCCAAGCAGCCAATCGCGGGCTGAATATGCGTTGGTCAAAGTTTCCACCGTGGTAAAGGTTTTAGAGGAGACGATAACCAGGGTTTCTTCGGGGTTCAGGTCGCGGGTGGCTTCGACAAAATCGGTAGCATCAATATTAGAAACAAAGCGTAACGTCAAGTTGCGGTCACTATAATGCCTTAAAGCTTCCGAAGCCATCACCGGGCCGAGGTCAGAGCCACCGATACCGATATTGACAATGTTACGTATCGGCTTACCTGTAAAACCTTTCCATTCGCCACTGCGTACCCGGTTAGAAAAATCGCTCATCCTGTCCAATACTTCATGCACTTCCGGCACTACGTCCACGCCATCTACGATAATAGACTCGCCTTTAGGAGCGCGAAGAGCAACGTGTAGCACGGCGCGCTGCTCGGTTACGTTAATCTTCTCGCCCTTGAACATGGCTTCAATCCGCTCTCGCAAGCCGGATTCCTGGGCCAGTTGCAAAAGCAACCGCAGAGTTTCGTCGGTCAGGCGGTTCTTGGAATAGTCAAAATAGATACCCGAAGCTTCCAGGGTCAGCTTTTCCCCGCGTGCGGCATCGGCGGCAAAAAGTTCGCGTAGATGCACATTCTGAATCTTCTCAAAGTGACTTTCCAGCGCTTTCCAGGCCGGACGCTGTTTCAAAGGCGGCAGGCTTGCAGTCATTTGTAGCTCCTTTCAATATTTGCTATTCGTTTCGCTTTGCATTATAGCCTATCGAGGTCAAGAAGATAAACCAGCAAGAAAGAGACCCATAACGCCAATAATTTTTGCACTAGTCAAGCCAACCCGGACGTGAACGTCCGGGCTAAAAATTTCGGCTCATTTATTTTTAGCCCGGACGTTCACGTCTGGGTTTTGCAAAAAACTGAGGCTCACGCCCTCCTACAGATTGATTTGACGAAGTAGATAGACTTGGTTAGTATAAGTTCAGTCTCGCAACGAGACTGCTCAAAATATAGCACTGCCAAATTATAATAAGCGAAAGAATATTAAGAAAGGCTTACAAATTTATGACTATTAGCACCGAGTGACGGAAGCGTGCCTTCGCCGAGGCGTTTACTTTTGCCGAGTTTGTGGACTCCATGCAAGTGAACCAGAAGACTTTTCAGGCGAATTACGCCGCCTACCAGTTGAGCGAGGCCGACAAAGCTTTCTTTGCCAGCCTGCCAGAGCCAATTGACGTGCTGGTGTTGGCGCACGATTGGTGCGGCGATGTGGTAGCCAACACCCCGCTCTTCGGCAAAATCGAGGCCGAAACGGGCAAGCTCAGGCTGCATATTCTCCCCCGCGACCCCGATAATCTGGATATTGTGGCGGCCTATCCGCACCCGGACGGACATAACCATATCCCGACCTACGTCTTCTTCAACCAGGCTGGAGAAGAGCTGGGCGTGTTTATCGAGCGACCCGCCGAAATTACCAGCCAGATGTCCGGCTGGTTCAAGGATTTCTAGGACGTGAATCCAACTTTCGAGGGACGTGGACAGTCACTTGGCAAATTAGCGCCAGTCGTCAAAACAGCACTGCTGGCTTACCTGCGAAAGCGCCGGGCCTCCGTTCGCCAGCAGGAGCAAAACGCCATTATTGCTACCATCAAACCGATTCTTAGTGCAGCAGTAGCAAGCGTGCGTTAGAAATTGATTTTCTTTTTGAAACAGGATTTTCGCTAACCACCTTAAAAGTAGTAGCGATTGAAATCGCTACTACTTTTAATACCCGGTCTTAAATTTTTTATTCTTGACTCAAGCAAAAGAACTAAAGTACAATGATACTATTGTAGAATAGATGTTCATCTGGCGCAAAAACAATTTTTGTGATAACTTATTGTTCTGTAGCGTGGAACCAGGTTCTACAGATTCAAACACACATCCGCACTTTCGCAAACCTTAAAGTTTATATTAAAGTAAGAGTGACTGAGCTATGGCAGTAATTGCAAGTCCAGGTAGAACAAAATCCAGTTCCTATTTTTTGACCGGGCTACTGTGGCGACTGCTACAGCTCGTGCTGGTTTTGTGGATTATTTCAACCTTACTCTTTTTTTTAATTCGATTGACTGGCGACCCGGCGGATTTTCTGGCTGGCGCAAATGGTACACCCGAATCGAAAGAGCGCATTCGGCAGGCTTATGGTCTGTCCGACCCGATTGTGGTGCAATATGCCCGCTTTATCTGGAATGTCACTCATCTGGATTTTGGAAACTCGATTTATAGCAACCTACCGGCCATGCAGCTTATTTTGGAGCGGTTGCCCGCGACGGCACTTCTGGCTTTTTCGGCCCTGATAGTGGCGTTGCTTATCGCTATTCCGCTCGGCACAATCGCGGCAGTTAATCGGGGCAAGTTTATTGACCGTTTTATTTCGGTAGTGGTAGCGCTGGGTCAATCCGTCCCAACTTTTGTGTTTGGGTTACTCCTGATTTTCGTCTTTGCAGTCAATCTGAAATGGTTGCCGTCGTTTGGGCAAGAAGGGCCGCAATATTTAATATTGCCCACTATCGCCCTCAGTCTGGGCTTTATCGCGCAGCTAACCCGACTGGTACGCAGCAACATGCTGGAAACCTTGAACCAGGATTATATTCGTACCGCTCGTTCCAAAGGGCTGGCAAATGCGATTGTCCTGTCACGCCATGCTTTCCGCAATACCTGGCTCACCATAATTACCATACTCGGCCTGAATCTTTCGATGCTGCTAGGCGGTTCGGTGGTAATTGAACAACTTTTTAGCTGGCCCGGCATGGGGGCGAAAATTCTCACCGCCATAAATAACGGCGACTACCCGGTAATCCAGGCGGGGGTCTTTATTGTGGCACTGATTGTCTTTACGGTCAATTCACTGGTAGATTATCTTTATCAATTCGCCGACCCCCGCTTGCGCGGGAAATAGGAATTTTTAGCTAACGCCTATGACAGAGAAAATAGAGACACCTGTAATAGAAGGTATTAAGGCCGACGCAGCCAGCCAGACCGCCCGGATGCTTGCCAGTCCCAGCCCTGCTCCTGAAGAAGCTTTCGAGCCTAAGCGTCGCCGACGGCTAAAGCTCGACCCGTTGGTGGTTATTTCAATGCTGATTCTAGCGGTAATTGTAATATCGGCATTGTTAGCAGATTTTATTGTGCCAATAAAGACCGAAGGCTTGTCCTTTTTGACCAAGCTGAAACCGCCTTTCTGGATGGAAAAGAGCGACCCGCGCTTTCTGCTCGGCACCGACTCGGCGGGCCACGATATTCTGACCTATCTTATTCACGGAGCGCGTACTTCTTTAATCGTCGGGCTGCTTGCACCAACCATTTCGGCAATTATCGGGGTGGGTTTGGGGATGCTGGCTGGATTTCGCGGCAGGTTGACCGATACAATTATTATGCGGGCGGTAGATGTTCAAATTTCTTTTCCGTTTCTGATTCTGGCGATTGTGCTGGTGGCGGTGCTAAAGCCCACTATGTTTAGCTTGATTGTGGTTTTGTCTATCGGGGGCTGGGCCTTCTTCGCCCGAATAACGCGGGGCGAGGTGCGGGCAATCCGCCAGCGCGATTACATCCACGCCGCCGAAGCGGTAGGCGTGCCAGGTCTGCAAATCGCGCTCCGCCATGTGTTGCCCAATATTTTTGCCAGCATTATTGTTTTATGGACTTTCTTTATTGGAATTATTATTCTCGCCGAAGCTGCCATTAGTTTTCTGGGCCTGGGCTTGCCCCAACCGGCGATTAGCTGGGGCGGAATGTTGACCGATGGGCGCAACTATCTGGATAATGCCTGGTGGATTCCGTTCTGGCCCGGTCTAATTATCAGTCTGGTCGTAATCTCGATTAATACTATTGGCGACTGGCTACGCGACGTACTTGACCCAACCGCGCAACGTTGAATAAGGGGTGAGTGATGAGTAATGAGTGAGTTTGAACCGCAGAGGACGCAGAGGGGAACGCAGAGATTTTTATAGCTCTACTCCGTGTTTCTCCGTGCCTCCGTGGTGAATAAACTCATCACTCATCACTCATTACTCATTACTCATCACTCATCACTTTAGGAGGAAAACTTTGTGAAAAAACAAATTACCTGGGGCAAGGGTTATTTGCCTCTGAGCTACTTGCTATTAGGTCTGTTGCTGGCTGGGCTACTGGTAGCTTGCGGCGACCCCACCGCAACACCTGCCTCGGTAACTACCGCCGCCGCTACTACTGCCGCCAGTGCTACCACTGCGGCGGCAGCTACTACCGCAGCCCCGGCGACTACAGCGGCGGCTGCCACCACTGCTGCCAGTGCCACCACCGCCGCTGCCGCCACTACTGCTGCCAGCGCGACTACGGCGGCGGGTGCAGCCCCGGCGGGCCGCTTGATTGTCGGTGTCAGGGCTATCCCGCAGAACCTCGACCCGATTGCGGGTGGCGAGTTTGGCTTTGCGCCCCAAAATTACGCCCACAGCGCCTATATTGATACCATCACCCGCATGGACGGGGCGAAGGTTGGGCCAGGGCTGGCGGTTAGCTGGAAACAAATTGACTCGCTCAACTGGGAATTCAAGCTTCGCAAAGGTATCAAATTCCATAACGGCGAGGATTTTGACTCGGCTTCGGTCAAATTCTCGATGGATACCTACCGCGCCCAGAAAGCCGTTTTCGTCCGGTTGGTAACGGTAGAGAGCTATGCTACCCCCGATGCGGAAACTTTCACCGTCAAAACCAAAGCACCCGACTCGCTGCTGGCGGCTAAATTTTCGCAGATTACGATTGTTCCGGCAAAATATTACGCCGAGAAAGGCGCACAGGGTTTTGCCGCCGCCCCGGTTGGCACTGGCCCGTTCCAGTTCGTCAGCTACGAGCGCGACAAATCGGTGACGTTCAAGGCGTTTCCCGGTAGCTGGCGCGGCCCGGCTAAAATTGGCGAAGTGGTTTTCCGCCAGTTACCCGATGTAGCGGGGCAGGTACAGGCACTCAAGGCGGGCGAGATTGACCTGATTGCTATCTCAACCAAAGACCAGTACGACGACCTCAAATCCAAAAGTTTCAAGGTCTACGATACTACTATCGGCTCAACCGTGGTGGTTGACCTGGAAACTATTAAAGGCGGGCCGTTAGCCGACAAGCGGGTACGACAGGCGCTCAATCTAGCAATCAATAAGCCGGAAATGATTGAAGGCTTGTTTGGCAAGCTCACACTTCCGGCGGTACAGATGCCTAGCCCGGTCTCCTTCGGCTACGATGCCAGCATCAAAGGGCAAACCTACGATGTCGAGAAAGCCAAAGCCTTGCTCAAGGATGCGGGCGTAAAAGATGGCGACCTGAGCCTTTCGATTGCCTACACTGCCGGAGCGGTGGGCCGTAAAGAATCTGTCGAAGCCCTGAGTCAGTACTACAGCAAAATCGGTGTAAAAGTGACCGGGCAGCCGCTTGATTCCGGCACTTATTTCCAGCGTTTCAACAACAACGAGCTTGGCCCAGCCGCGATAATCGCCAGAGTTTACGCGCCATCCAACGATGGTACGCTGGCGATGGAATGGTTCACCAACCAGTTCTCTACGCCCCGCTACAAAAACGAGGATATGGACAAGCTCTATGCCCAGGCACTCGCCGAGATTGACCCAACCAAACGGGAAAACTTAATCAAGCAGATGAACAAAGTCCTGGACGACGATGCCGCCTCTATCCCGCTCTATTATGGCTTCGAGATGTTCGCCAGCAGCAGCAAAATTGACGGCTTCAAGGCTTCGCCCAACGGCTACCTTATCGTCGAAAATGTCACCAAAGCTTCTTAAAGCCGTAGGGGTTTGAAGGGGCAAACCCGAACGTGGGCGCAATGAATTGCGCCCCTACCGCAACAGGCTTTTTGCTAAAATAAAATCGGCGCGTGGTTGTGTCCACGCGCCGATTTTATTTTAGCAAAGTTTTAACACTTTAGTGTAACCAAACAGGGCAAAATACGTTATAATAGCTATACTTTACCTGAATATCGGAAAGCGAAAGCCAACGTCTTTTTTTTGCGTATTGCAGAAAGGAATTCTTCTTAAATGTTTTTGCATAATTTTAAGGTCAGTAGCAACTTGAATAAACTACGCCTATCCGCCGCCTTTGCCCTGTTATTCCTCCAATTGCTTCTTATCCTGCCACCGTCGCAGGCGCTGGCCTTTGGCTCGGAACAACCTGTTCCGGCTACCCTCGTAAATGCCAGTTATGAGAACCATGTTGATGGTCAAAATATAATCTCAGATGGGCTGGTGGCGTTAAAGCTGCGCGATTTAGCCGGAGCAGAACGATTTGTTGCCGAAGTCAACAATTCATCCTCGCCGCTTTACCAGCAATATCTCACTCCCGCTCAGTTTATGCAGCGCTTTGGGCCAGACGAAACCACCACCAACCAGGTCAAAGCTTTTTATCAGGATAAAGGCTTTGAAGTCGAGCGCAACGGTCTCTTACTCAACCTCAAAGCTAATGTTGCCACTTTTGAGCAGGCTTTTAATGTAAAAATTAATAATTATGGTGCTAAAATTGACGGTGAATTACAGCAGTTCTTTTCGGCTGACCGCCGCGCTTTGATTGCCGACGCACTAAAACCCTATGTTCAATCGGTGCAACTGCACAACCGTCAGCTGCGCCATGCGGCTTCGCTTTCGCTGGCTAATTCGTCCAGTACGCTGGCCCAGACAGTTACCCCGCCCAAACCTAATGGTCTCAGCCCCAATCAGTTCCGCCGGGCCTATAATGTCCAGCCGTTACTGGATGCCGGAACGCAGGGCCAGGGCCAGAATATCGCTTTTGTCCAGTTGAGTACTTACAATCAAGCCGATGTTAATACTTACGCCCAGCAATACGGCATTAGCGGTTACAAGCTGGAAGATATTGTGGTCAGTAACAACCGCCTTTCGCCCAATGGCGCGGGCGAAGTGACCCTCGATATAGAAATTGCGATTGGTATTGCCCCGCAAGCAACCGTGCTGGTTTATCAAGCAGGCAATAATGTCAACCAGTTTATGCAGATTTACAGCCGCATCATCAATGATAACCGGGCCGTGATTGCCAGTTCCAGCTGGGGACGCTGCGAATCGTATTATGATGACCCCGAACGCGATACTTTCCATTCCATTTTGACCCAGGGCGGCGCACAGGGCCTGCAATTCTTTAACGCCAGTGGCGATAGCGGCGCGTTCGATTGCAATGACCCGGCCAACCAGTTCCCGCAACGGGCGGTAGATTATCCGGCCTCCGACCCCAATTCTATCTCGGTGGGCGGCACTTCGCTTCAGGTAGATGGCAATGGGGTTTATGGCGGCGAGTCGGCCTGGTCTAATAGTTCGGATAAATCTCGCTCCGCCACTGGCTCCGGCTCTGGAGGCGGCTTGAGCCTTCACTGGGAGCGCCCAGCGTGGCAAAATGCCCCCGGCACCCAAAACCAATATAGCAACGGCAAGCGCCAGTTACCTGACGTTGCGGCTAATTCCGACCCGGCAACTGGCTTTGCAATTTATTGCACCACCCCGCCCAACTGTTCGCCCAACCGTCCCTGGTTGCGAGTAGGCGGCACCAGCGCGGCAGCCCCTTTGTGGGCGGCTTCGGCGTTACTCATCAATCAATATACTAATAAAAAGGCGGTTACGCTGCCCAAACTGTACGAACTGGCGGCCCAACCACAGCCCTTCCCATCGTACCGCGACATCGTGAGCGGCAATAATCTTTACTATCCCGCCACGCCTGGTTACGATATGGCGACTGGCCTCGGTACGCCCGATATTTTTAATATTGCCCGCAACCTGGGTAGTGGTCAGGTCAACCCCGACCCAAATCCTAACCCAGCTCCCGACCCGAACCCTGCTCCGCCGCTCACGCCCAATCCGGCGGGCTTCGCTGATACTGCGTTCAGTACAGTTTGGACGCGCACCGATAAGCTGGTAGCCAGTGGCGCAGTCGCTCGTACCTGGGTGTGGGGGCAGCAGCCTTTGATTTCGGTCACTGAGCCATACGCCGAAGCGCCCGAAGGCAAACGTCAGGTACAATATTTTGACAAAAGCCGGATGGAAATCAACAATCCGGCGGGCGACAAAAATAACCCTTACTACGTCAGCAACGGCTTGCTTACCAAAGAAATGATTAGCGGGCAGATTCAGCTTGGCAACAACAATTTCCAGAACAAAGCCCCGGCTAATATTGGCGTGGCAGGCGACCCGGACGACAAAATTGGCGTTACTTACGCTAACCTGAGCCGTCACCTGGGCGCAGCCCCCAATCCGCTAAATGTAGTGATTTACGCGACTTTGAACCGCAACGGCGATTTAGGCCAAAATCCCTACTTTGGGCAATATAATATCAGCGCAATCGCTTTCATCAAAGAAACCAATCATACCGTCGCCCAACCTTTCTGGGATTACCTGAACAGTCAGGGGCCGGTGATTGGAATAGATGGCCGTACTTCCAACGGGGCGCTTTTCAACCCAACCTTCTACGCCACTGGCCTACCGATTAGCGAACCTTACTGGACACAAGTGAAAGTTGGCGGACAGGTCAAAGACGTGCTGGTACAGGCGTTTGAGCGCCGCGTACTGACCTACACCCCTTCCAACGCTCCCCAGTGGCGCGTCGAAATGGGCAACGTTGGTCAACATTATTATCGCTGGCGCTACCAGAGCTAACCAGGTGAAGCATTGAGGGTTGAACAATCTAGCTAGATTGTTCAACCCTCAATTTTATGTCAAGTTAAAACTCAGGAGAAAAGCTTGAACCCTTACAAATACTCGGTCATTTCGCACCAGGATTTTGTTTATTGCAACCCACTCAGCGTCGCCAAAATGGAAGCACTTATCGCGGTGCTGGAACTCGATTCGGCCTCGCGGGTTCTCGATATTGGCGCGGGCAAGGCCGAATTGCTAATCCGGCTGGTCGAGTGCTATGGGGTCAGTGCGGTTGGAGTTGACCGCAATACCGAATTTCTTCAGATTGCGCGGGAGCAAGCCGCCAAGCGTATTCCCGACGGCAATTTGCAATTACTTGAAATAGATGTTGCCGATTTTCAAGCCGAGCCTGCCTCATTCGATTTAGCAATCTGTATGGGCGCAAGCGAAGTTTTCGGCGGCTATAGCGGCACACTCCAGCACCTTGCTAGTTATGTCAAGCCTGGCGGACAAATTTTAGTTGCCGAAGCTTACTGGAAACGTGAGCCAGAAGAAGCCTACCTCAAAGCTTTTGGTGTCCCTCGCGATGAATACGTCAGCCATGCCGAAAATGTGGCTATCGGCGTAGCGCAAGGTCTCATTCCTTACTATTCTGCCGTCAGCAGCGACGATGATTGGGATACTTACGAATGGCTACATAGCCGGGCCATCGAGCGTTATGCCCGCCAGCACCCCGACGACCCCGATGTGCCAGCCTTACTAACCCGCATCCGAGAATGGCGCAATCTGTATCTGCGCTGGGGTCGCGACACCTTCGGCTTCGCACTATATTTGTTCCAGAAATAACCCGAATATTATGTAGGAGGGGGCTATGCCCTCGATTTGTTGGGCTGAGGAACAAATCGAGGGCATAGCCCCCTCCTACATAATATTAGTTCAGATTAGCCCGCCACCCGCAGATAATGCGCCCAATAGCCCTGGGATTCACCATAAGGTTTAGCAAAGCGCTCAATATCGGCTTCGGTCACGCTTTGGCCTTTGGCGTAGCGGCGGCTGACTATTTCCATGTGGCGTTTTTCGCCTTTGGGCAAGCCGCCCATCCGTCCAAAGCCCCGAATCAGGATAAATTCTGCCGACCATTCGCCAATACCTTTTATCGCCAGTAATCGCGTTTTGAGCGCTTCCCGTGTCAGTTTATCGGTTTCGTCCATCCGTAGCGTTGTACTAAAGGCTTGAGCTACGTTCAAGACATAATTGGCTTTGCGCGAATTGCCGAGTAACTCGCTTAATTCAGCTTCGCTAACCTGGGCAATTGCTTCTGACTCAGGGAAAGCCTGATACTTGGTTGGCTCGTTATCCTTATCAGGCAGGCTCAATTTCGGGCCGTACTGCGCCGCCAACCGTCCTTTGAGTTGAACTGCTACCATCATCGGCGTGCGTTGCGAAAGCACCGACCAGACGGCGTTCTCGAACGGGGTCAAGAAGCGCACCTGATGGTAGCCCAATAATTTTTTTAACACTGGTGCAAAAGCCGGGTCTTGTTCGCCCACCCGATAAAGTTCTTCCAAATCGTCTTGCAGTCCCAAAAAATTCGCAATGATTCGTTCTGCCTGTGCCACCAGATTAGCATCCAGCCCTGCACCGTAAAGTTGGTAATGCACTCCCGGCGCTTTCTCATTATCTGCCACCGCCACGCTAAAGACCAGCGCCCGCCGCGCGATACTGACCGCTTTCGTAATCTGATTACTACTCACTTTTTGCTCACTCTTAGTGGGCGCAAACCCCTCCAAAAAACGCAAGCTCAGAATAAAATCAAATGGCGGCAAAGCCGCCAAAAAACCCGTCGCCTGCTCACACTCATTGACCAAACTCAACCTCCTCATTTATAGCTTTTGAAATTTTTGGCAAAAATTTCAAAAGCTATAATATCAAGTTTTAGCGACTTATGCTTTTCTGGTTGAAGCTAGAACTTCCAAATAATGCGGATTGTACATGATGCCCAAAATATTTCCGAAGGGGTCAATTACCGAAGCACCTATGAAGCCTTCGCCAAAATCTCTGGGCGGATGGTGCGGTTTGGCTCCCAGCGCAACCAATCGTGCGAGGGTCGCTGGTACATCGTCAACGTGCCAGTACACGATAGTCCCCGCCGGAGCAGTCGCCGCGCTACTGGCACCGCCCAACTCACCCATGTAGCGGCTGTCAAGCAAACCCAGCTCGTGCTGGTAGTCGCCGAGGCGAAACTCGACATAGGCAGTGCGGTCAAAATACGGCTCGATACCCAATAACTCGGTATACCAGCGTTTCGCCGCCGCCAGGTCACTTGTCTGATAAGTGACGGTAGTGAGTCCACGCAACGTCTGTGTAGCTGCCATAATAAATTCCCTCCTTAAAGGTGATTATTTAGCTTTGGAAAAGTTTCTTTGCAAAGAAACTTTTCCAAAGCTAAGAAAAAGGGAAGAGTAGAAGCTTGAACTGATTATCCTCTGGGCGAATGTAGCCCGACACGATTGCCTTCGGTATCGAGGAGGAGGGCGATAAAACCGGGGTCGCCGATGTCGGTTTTGGGCAGCAACACTTTGCCTCCGGCAGTCCCGATGCGGCTTATGACGTTATCGAGGTTGTCGGCGTTTCCGGCGTTCAGGTAGATAACCGCGCCACTGGTGGAAGGGCGGACGTTATCGTCCTGGATGACCGCGCCAGCAACTTCGGTCTCACTACCGGGGAAGATAGCGTTCGGCACGCTGTTAAAAAGCTCTTTGCGCAATTCAATGCCCAAAATCGTGTTGTAAAAAGTGACCGCTCGCTCAAAATCTACTGACGGAATTTCAAACCAGTTAATTGCGTTAGCCATTTCAGAATGTTCCTTTCAATAATGTTTGTCTATCAATTTAATCAAACTGAACTTACATCCTGATTATAACGCCCGGCAGTGACAACATTATGTCAGCAGCGTTTAGCTGTTTTTATATTGCTCAACTAATTTTGCCGCTTCTTCCGCCAACAAGTTACGCAACGACTCTGGCTCTAGCACTTGCGCCCGACTACCCCAGCCCAGCACCCAGTTCAGCACATCGCGCTCGTGCCGCACCCGCAGTGTCACCAGCAGCCCTTCGGCTTGTTGTTCCTCAACTACTACATAAAAATTGTGCG
>JBBQXW010000195.1:0-13878 GCA_038209275.1 Chloroflexia bacterium
TGGTTTCGTAGTAGAAATCTGGCAGAAAGTGTTATAATAGTCGGGGAGCCACTTAGCTATTATTACGCTAACCGTCAGCCCGTAATCGGGCAGGCCAGTGATGGGCTAGAAGCTAACCTTGCCGCCGCCAAACGTTATGGCGCAAAATACCTCGTTCTGGGCGTTCAGCACTACGATGCACTGCACCCGGTTTATCTAGCCAAACAAGGGCCGGGCCTGAAACTGGTAGATGAGTTTGAGGGAAATCAGATTTACTTGATTGAGTAAGTATTGCAAAAGCTAGTGGAAGTAGATGTGGAGAAAGCGCCCGAACTAATTGCTGTGTCAGATAAACAAGCTGATTGCACTGAAGTATTTCCAGAGTTTCTACCTTATGCAAGCTCTACCGTCCTCAAGAGAGCTAACGAGTACGAAGCTAAAGGTGGTAAAGGTTTTGTCTGGTCATCTGGTTACATTTATAACACAGAGCGAGAAGCTGTTATAGATTTGCAAAGAGTAATCAGTATCGTAGCAACGCCTCTAAAGGCCGAGCCGGACGAATCCGATGAAGGCCCATGTAACGCAGTTAGTGGTTATGAGCGGGGAACACATCAAACCTATGGTGATGCTGCTGGTAATGCAGTCGCCTCCATTGTTTCTTGCCCTTGCTGTATAGTGGATGAGACCACTAATGAACCAGTACGTACAAGGAAGTGGGCAATTATAAATTTACGAGAACGGTATCTAAGAGATTTGTATGAAGAGCCTTTCGCATAAGTCAGACCAGTTTGATATTGAGCAAGAGGTTGAACAGCTTATTGTTCAAGCCTTCAGCGACACAGACTCTGAAGTACGTAAAAATGCTTCTGACGAATTAGGCAAAATTGGTAGCAACGCCGTACTACCACTAATCGAAGTAATCAAGCATGGGGACCGCAAAGCCCGTTATCGTGCTACGGTAATTCTTGGTCAGATTCGGGATGAACGTAGCGTGCAAGCGCTCGTAGCGCTGTTAAAAACCGATGAAATTGATAATATACGTTCCAGAGCTGCTTATGCTTTGGGAGAGCTTGGTGATAAGCAAGCTACGGATGCTTTAATTGTTGCACTCAAAGATGTTTCTCCAGAAGTGCGACAGACCGCAGTTTATGCTCTAGCTAAAGTTGGGGATGCACAGGTTCTACCTACTCTGGCTTACGTGCAACAGTATGACCAGGGCGAATTTTATGGAGAAAAGGTCAAGGAAGCGGCGGCGGAAGCCATCCAGCAAATTGAACAACGCTTTGCCCGATGACTGTGTTAGTTTCTAATCAACAAGGACTTTGAAGAAGTGCAGATAGTACGTTCTTCTATCGTTACAAATGAACAAAAGCAATTTCACCGTAACCTGGCGCTAACTTTAGGGTTAGCCGGGGGTGGGCTGATTTTGCTGCTGCTGCCTTTGAGCGGACTGCTACCGGCCAACGTGGTACAGGATGGCTGGGGTTTCTGGTTGCCTGCGATAGTCGGGCTGGGATTAGTGGGGGGTAGTATCTGGTTCGGACGCTTAGTCTGGCTTTATTTCGATGCCGGGCGCGGTGAGGAGCAGCTTTACCAATATTTGAATCAGTTTTTGGGCCAGGAATTTATCTACTTTCGCAATTTGACCTTGCCGGGGACGCGCTCAGTCGGGGCGATTGATGGTGTGCTGCTTGGGCCGCACGGAGCGCTGGTGCTACAAATAGAGCAGAGCCGGGGCGAATTTGCTTCGGAAGGTGATACCTGGTTTCGCTACAATGGCAATCCTAATTCGCTTGATGCCGAGAAAAAGCGTCGCCGTATGCCGGATAGCCCGACCTGGGCCGCTATTCGGGCCGGACGCGAAGTTAAAGCCTGGTTATCAGTGCGCGAATTGCCGCTTGTACCAGTGCATCCGATAGTAGTGTTGAGCCGGGGCAAATTACGAACAAGCAAGCGCCCCAGTTGCCCGGTAGTTGAATTGTGGTCAATCCAAAATTTTATTGAGAGCAATGTGCTGCAAAACTTACCACAAGTAGTCGCCGAGCCGATTAGCGGCGGTACGGTTGAGCAAATTGCCCAGCGTTTACAAGTTTAATGGGAAATTACGACAAGAATCTACAAAGCGCCCTCGATTTTTTAACGCTTAGTCAAAATCCCGATGGTGGCTGGGGCTATCACCGCGACGGAATGAGCTATCTTGAGCCAACCGCTTTTGCTCTACTCGCCCTTTTCAACCCCAATATTGGCATCAAACCCAACGCCGGAGATTTGCGTTACAACGCTGTCCAGAAAGCGCTGGGTTGGCTGCGGCAAGGGCAACACGCCGATGGCGGCTGGGGCGTTTTCCCCGCCGACGAATTTAGCAATTGGATGACTTATCCCGCTACCTGGGTTCTCACCGTAATGCTCAAAATACCTGAGCTTTATGCCGCCTACGCCAAACCTGAAGATGCCGCCGTCCGCAATCGCGCCCAGCAATGGATAGTGGAGCGTGGTCGCGAACCCGCCATTGAGAGCGATGCCGTCTTTAATCAGGTGCGCCGCCTCTTTAATATAGATTCCAATTTTCGGGGCTGGAGTTGGGGTTCGGGTGAGGCGGGCTGGGTTATACCCACTTCGCTGGCCTTGATTAGCCTTGTTATCAGCGACCCGGCCACAATGGTCGAGAACGAGCTGGTCAAAAATGGCAAGAATTACCTGAAAGACCGGGCTTGCCCGGTGGGTGGCTGGAATGTGGGCAACCCCTGGATGATTGGTAAGCAATTACCGCCCACGCCCGATGCCACTTCTTTTGCGCTGTTGGCGTGGCGCTTGCTGCTGACTGCCAGCGATTTTGGTACTACCGACCAGCTTCAAAAGTCTCTCAATGTCTTGAGCGATTTCGTAACCAATTCCAATTCCGACCAGACGATTGTACTTGGCACGCTGGCGCTACGATTGTTCGACGACTCGCTGGCTTCGCTGGATACAATGATTAGCGGTGTTACTCGCGAATTTGGGCCGGAGAAAATCAAGAAAAAAACCGCCAAAGGGCAGGATGGTGTTACCGGGGGTTGGGCCAATAGCCCTTATACCACCGCGCTGGCAGCACTGGCTTTGAGCGACACACGTTATTACATTCAACCGGGCTAATAAATTATATGATTACGCGCAATCAACCGAAAAAGAAGAAGCTTTTAAGCCGCCGCCAGTTCACTCGCCTGATGCTGACTGGCGCTATTGGCGGCGCTGTCGTTGTCACCGAACTTGCCAGCCGTCCACTTGGGCTTATCAAATGGTTTGGGGTCAACTGGCGGCGGGTCAACCGGGGCTTCGGGCAAGCCTCACAGGTGGCGATTGTAAACGCGCCTTCCTACGACAACGTAAACGAGGTTTTGAACCAGCTTCGCACCGCCTGGGACTCGGTGGATAGCCCCGAAGTGATGGGCAAGCGAGTGGTGCTAAAACCCAATATTATCTACAACATTCCGGGACGGGTAATTAATACCCATCCTTCGGTCATTGATGCGGCGATTCAGCTAATGCGTGAAAAAGGCGCAAAGGAAATAATCGTCGCCGAAGGAACAGCCTACCAGCAAGATATTACCGATTTGCTCTATCAGAGCGGTATTCAAGATGTGCTGGAACGCAACAATGTGCCGTTTGTAGATTTGAACCACGACGATATTGTCAAGGTGCAAAACAAAGGTGGCTATTCGGGCCGTCAGGCGCTGTGGCTACCCAAAACGATTGCCAACGCCGATTTGCTGGTTTCGATGCCCAAACTAAAAACCCATCACTGGGCCGGGGCAACTCTCAGTATGAAGAATTTGTACGGAATTGTGCCGGGGTTACGCTATGGCTGGCCCAAGAACGCGCTGCACGTCACTGGCATCGAGGCCAATATTGTTGAACTATACGAAACGATAGCGCCGCAGGTGGCGATTGTAGACGGTATTATGGGCATGGAAGAAGACGGGCCGCTATTTGGTCGGGCTAAATCTACTCAGGTGCTGGTAGTCGGGCGCGATTTGGTGGCAGTGGACGCAACCTGCTGCCGGATAATGGGCCTTGAGCCAACCCGTGACCAAATCAAGCACATCTGGTATGCTGATTGGTTGGGCCAGGGCGTGATGAGCCAGGACAAAATCACAATTAAAGGCGTGCCGCTTGAAAGTGTCAAACAAAACTATGCTCCGCCACCCAGCCTCGATGACCTAAAACGGTATTAAATTTAAACACAAAGTGGGCGCTGCATTTTTAATACAGCGCCCACTTTGTCAGGAAAGGAGAAAACTGAGGGTGTTATCCTAAAATACGCCCTTATCTCCGCGCACCTGTGTTACATATTTAGCATTGTGTAAAATATGTAACATGGTTATTAAATCAATTCGTATGCCACAAGTCGCCATTTTCACTTAATCCAAACGCTTTTGTTAAGAATCACACAATTTCACCCCAGTAGTAGCGATTTCAATCGCTTTTTACCTACTCCAAACACTTTAAGAACCTAACAACTCAGCCGACAGAACTGTCACTCTGACGAAGGAAGGGTCTCAGCGCTACCCGAAGCACCTTATACCAAGTCTTGAAGGTCAAGCGAGTTGGGCGAATGCAATTCGCCCCTACGAATGGTGACAACTCTTTAAGACCTGGTATTACTTCGGCAACCAGAGATGCTTCGTTCCTCAGCATGACGGCAGTGCGTAGTTTTTAAAAACAGTAGTAGCAATTTCAATCGCTTTGGCTTGAATATAGGCCAAAGCGATTGAAATTGCTACTACTGGAAGGTAGAATTAAATAAAAGAAGCCCCGACTAGCGGGGCTTCTAAATTTTTCTATCTCTATTTACTTTTTGGCGATTTTAACTTCCTTTACAGTTAAAATCCAGTTTGCGGCATTTCAAGGAGCGGTAGAGGTTTTTCAGCAACCTTTGCTTGACTATTGGACTTACGAGCAGCACTGAGGCTGCAAACGTTTAATCCGCCAAGATACCGAGCTCCAGGAATTGCTCTGTACTGCCCCGACCTTCACTGTTAACTAAATGCTTAAAAATGCCCCAAAATATTAAACACATTACTCAGCTAAGTATTTTCCAGAGTAACCGCTGCTCTTCATGCATCTATCACGCTGGACGCGATGCTGGTAGAGACAATTGCGGCGCTGTGTAATGCTGGCTTGTCGCTCGTGGTAGAAACGTACCTACCCACAAACATCACAAAACACTAAGAGCGGAAGCCGAGAATAAACAGTGAAAGTGAGGCTTTACGTGTCTTCCTGCCAGACACCAAATAGTACATGTGGTTTAGGTTTAAACATCCCCTTTTGCACCTCCTATTTGGAAAAAATTACAAGTTTTTTGATTATCGAGCAAAAGCAATATTTAATTATACTGCCCCAGGGAAGCCTTTAAGGTCTTTTTATATTGCCTTTTTTCTTTCCCTTGTGGCTGTATGATAGCTCTATTTGGGCAGTTTGTCAATACTTTTTTCACACAAGATTCACTTAAAGTTTATTCATGGCGTTTATATATAGCTAAGAGCGTTATAATATTTAGCTTTATGCTAAATATTATAACGCTCTCGAAGCTTAGTTTGTTAAGTTATGTAGTTTTGAATTTTTTGCAAAAAATTCAAAACTACATAACTAAATGAGCGATAGCGGTTAAGGCAACTTCTATATCGGTACGGTCTACATCGTGGTGAGTGACGAAACGCAGGCGATATGGCCCCATCGCGTTTGCCAGCACCCCTGCTTCTTTCAGACGAGCGGCCCATTTTGCGGCGGCAGGCCCGCTTGAGTCTACATCCGCCATTACGATATTAGTCTGGACGGTGTCCATGTCTACACTCATGCCCGGCACTAAATTCAATCTTTCGGCCAAATGGCGGGCATTCAGGTGGTCTTCGTGCAGTAGCTTTGGTATCTCGGTCAGGGCGATTAGTCCGGCAGCCGCCAGCACTCCGGCCTGGCGCATACCACCGCCCAGCATTTTGCGGTTGGCCCGCGCTTTAGCAATAAACTCCTGGCTACCTACTACCAGTGACCCAACTGGCGCACCCAATCCTTTTGATAGACAGAATTGCACCGAGTCCAGTTGCGCCACGATTTCGCGCACTTCGCAACCAAGATAAGTCGCAGCGTTGAAAATACGCGCTCCATCCATGTGAACAGGGATTTTGTATTCGTGGGCAACCTCGCAAAGGCTATTGATTTGCTCAACTGAAAGTACCGTGCCGCCACAACGATTGTGGCTATTTTCCAGGCAAAGCACTCCCGTCGGCGGCAAATGTACATCCGAGCCGCGAATGGCCTTTATTACTGCCTGTGGGTCAATCATACCAAAGCGGTCATTCGGCACAATGTGATAAGGCAATCCGCCTACTACGGCAGCGTTGCCGCGTTCGTAGTAAAAGACGTGCGAGTTGTCGCCTAGAATAACTTCCTGCCCCCGCGCACAGTGGCTTAAAATCGAGACCAGATTGCCCATCGTGCCAGTTGGTACAAAGACCGCCGCTTCTTTGCCCATAATTTCGGCGGCGGTTTCTTCCAGTTTGTTTACGGTGGGGTCTTCGCCGTAAACATCGTCGCCCACCTCGGCCCGCGCCATTGCTTCGCGCATTGCCGGAGTCGGTTTAGTGACGGTATCGCTTCGTAAATCAATTAGTTTACCCAATTTTTTCTCTCTCCGTTACGATGATTACCTTGAGTATTCAGCAGACAGGTTAACCTTAAAGCAGTTTGGGTTATTCGGGTAGCGCTTTCAGCCAATCGGCTAAATCGGTGGCAATAGCAAATAAAGCAGCTAACTCCACCAGCTTTGCCGATTCGCAACGATTTAAGCGTGCTTCCAGGTTATTTGGCAGGTTCTCTCCAAAGCGGGCTTGCGCCTGAATTAGAAGTACTTTTCGTAAACCCGTTAATTCGCCTTCTAACTTGCCCTCAGCCCGACTTTCTGCCCGCCACTCAACAGCGGCTTGCCCGACAACTTCTTCGGCGCTCAAGTCTTTGTTGAAAAAATCAGCTACTTTTCGCTTCCAGCCGGGTAATAGCGCTTCACAGCTAATCTCATCATTTTCGCCGTATTCCTGAAATTTATCCGGGTTTGAAGCTTCGTATACCCAAATCTTGCGCTTTTTGTCAGCTACATCCCAGATAATCATAGCCCCGCTCTCAAAATAACTCTTACGCTTCTTGCGTTCCTGGGTGCGGCGATTGGAAGGAGAGCGAATTTCAACCACAAATTCAGGGCTACCTTTTAGAATCAGATGTTCGCTACCCGGTTCGTTTGGTTGCACCTGGCGCTCAAAGCGTTCTTTGGAAATAAGGCACACATCCGGCTTGTACATGTCCTCATTAACCATCACACATTCCATTTGGTCGGGGTAAGCCCGTCCGAAGCCTTGAGTTCTGGCGACGATTGACAAAATTTCCTGGATATTGGCGGCAACTCCTCGCTCTACTGGATTGGTCATTGGTTGCCACACCAACCAGCCGTTAAAAAGTTCCAGTGGTTCTTCCGAGAGCAGGGTAATGGCATTGCGGATGGTGTACGGCCCGCGCTCCCGACGGTAAGCCGCCGCAAAGTCAAGCGGCCAATTTTCTCTGGTCTTATAACTGGTAGTTCCATTTCCGTTAGCGTGATTATGAGAACCATTTGTACCTGGCCTTTTTTTGGTACTTAAAGTTGTTTCAGTAACCATTGAGCTATTACCTTTTACTACTTTGATTTTGAGCTAACCACTCGTCCAAACGGGCTATTTGCGATTATAGCACAATTATTCCAATTATTGCAGTGCCGTTCGCAAGCGACCAATCGCTTCGGCAACACTTTCTTTGTCATTGAAAATGGCTGACCCGGCTACCACTACATCCGCCCCGGCTTCGACTACTTCCCGAATATTGCCAGCTTTTACGCCGCCGTCCACTTCGATTTCGATCTCAAAGCCCGATGCCTCTACCATTTTTCGGCAGCGCCTTAGTTTATCGGTGCTGGTCTCAATATAGCTTTGCCCGCCAAAGCCGGGGTTGACGCTCATAATCAGGATACGGCTGAGATAGGGTAAAATTTCCTCAAGTGTCCCAATTGGCGTGGAGGGGTTCAAGACTACGCCCGCCCGTGCGCCCAGCCCGGTAATATGCTGGATGGTGCGGTGCAAATGCGGCGAGTCTTCCTGATGCACCATCAGCACGTTTGCGCCCGCTTTAACAAATTCATCCAGGTAGCGGTCAGGTGCTTCAATCATCAGGTGGACATCGAGCGGCAATTTAGTTACTCGCCGCACTGCTTCCAATACCAATGGCCCAATACTGATATTCGGCACAAACATACCATCCATTACATCGAAATGTATATAATCTGCTCCAGCAGCCTCAGCCTCGCGCACCTGATTGCCAAGCTGGGTAAAATCAGCCGAAAGAATCGAAGGAGCCAGCTTTACTTTACTTCGCTCTACCATTTTTTGCCTTTCTTAGTAGTTCAAAGTTCAAAGTTTCTAGTTTCTAGTTTCTAGTTTCAAAAAATCTGTGTCCATCTGTGGTTCTCTGTGTCCATCTGTGTTCCTAACTCAAAACTCAAAACTCAAAACTCAAAACTCAAAATTAGTATCTCCCGCCCGTGAGCCAGCAGCCTAGCGCGGGGGTGATGTTGGCTTCTATTATAGCGGCAACTAGCAGCATTGGGATGACCAGGGCGAGTAATTTTATGTAGTTAACGATTGCCAGTTGCAAGCTGCCACCGATGGTAAATCCTTTGGGCGGCGCTAAGTAAGAACTGCCCATCTGCAAGGCGGCGGCGATAGCGAAGATGGCGGCGGGTAGCTCGATAATGCCATGCGGCAAGATAAAGCCAGCCAGGAGCGGCCAGGGATTCAGGTTTAGCTGGAAGAATACGCCACCAATTAAACCAATTGGCCCAACCGAAACCATCAGCAGCAAAATTCCGGCAATGCCCAGCGAGAATAGCGACGCAACGCTGCCGAACAACACCGCCACAGTATTGTTGATGAAAAGGCCGTACCAGGTGACAGGCAAATTGCCAGTGCAAATCGGATTTTCCGCTCCGGCTACCAGATTATTCGTTGGGCTGCGAAGCACATCCTGAACGGGCTGCCAGGTACTGAGCCACCAGCTTAGAATAATCGCGGCGAAAATCCCGATACAGACCATCAGCATAGCTTTTCGGTTATAGGCCAGGATTTGTGGAATATCGCGGCGGTAGAGCCGCCAGATAGTGAATTTGCTCAGGTTCGTAGATTGGTGGTTGAGCGATTCGTAGGGGGTGCGCTTGAAGTAATTGCCCAGGTTGCGGAAAATGCCCTTGATATTGAGGCTATCACCTTCGCGGGAGACAATATCTTCACGGTTGAAAATCTTTACGCCAGTACGCAACAAGATTACCAGCACAATCATCAGGGCCAGCCAGATAAAGAGCATGGCGACCTTCTGCCCAATCAGCAAAATCACCGCCTCGATTTGGACTACGATGCTCATTGGCAAAATGATAAAACTGGCAAGCAAGTTGGATGCCCGCACGCTGGTAGTGTGGCTACTGACTATCACTGCCCCGGCTACCATCACCAGCGCCTGAGTGACCGTTAGCATCCAGAAGACAATCAGCACTGGAATAGAAACCGGCATCGGCCCGCCCGTTACTACCACCAGAGCTACATAGAGAAACATACCAAAACTACTGGTCAGGATGGGCAAAACCGCCGCCGCCACGTATTTACCGACGAATAGTTCCAGGTCGGTTAGCGGGGCAGTGAGCAAGGCTTCCAGACTATTGCGCTCCTTTTCGCCCACAAAAGTTTCGAGGGCGATGACCAGCGAAAAGCTCATCGGGAAGAAGCCCACCGCCAGCACCGAAAAAGGCAAAATCTTGTTGTTGAGCGTGTCCGGGCCGAGCCGCTCGACCAAATCCCGACTGAGCCGCAAGCCCATAATCAGGACGGTGGGCAATACTATGGTCAGAGAAATAATCGGGGTAACGATGCGCCAATCGCGCACGCTGTCCCTTATCTCGCGTCGGGTGACAATCATGGCACGGGCGAGGGATGGCATAAATCCGTTCTGGCGAGGTAGAAGTTGTGAACCTAGCATTATTTTACCGCTCCCTTCTTTTCGGTGGTTAAATCGAGTTCTTCGTCGGGGTCGAAAGCGTCGGCGGCTACTCCATCCAGCTTTTTGGCAGGCCGTTCTTTCTTTAGCATGGATTGTTCGATTTCGTCATGGTTGTCCTGGGGTTGTCCGGCAATTTTGAGGTAGACCGATTCCAGACTGCGCGGCACTTCGCTCAGGGTAATCACCTGTCGTCCAGCTTGTGCCAGCATTTGCAAGAGCCGATGGTTGACCTGTTCGGCTTCTTCGGTCAAATAAGTAAAGCCGCGTTCGTCTTGCTCGACTACTGTCACCAGATTGGTGATGGTTTCTGGCACACCGTCGCTTGATGCCTGATTGAACCGCACATTGTAATGTGGCACGCCCAGCAAACGGCGTTTCAACTCATCCGAAGTTCCTTCAATGATAATTTCGCCCTTGCGGATGATGGCAATTTTATCGGCTAGAATTTCGGCTTCGGCTAAATTGTGGGTACACAAGATAATCGAGCAATTGGCCTGCTTGAGTTCGTAAATAGCGTCGCGCACCATCTTGGCGCTATGGGGATCCATGGCGCTGGTTGGCTCATCTAAAAATAATACCTGGGGGTTGTGAATCAAGGCTCGAATAAGAGCGGTTTTCTGGCGCATCCCTTTGGAATATTCGCCAATTCGCAAAGCACGCGTATCCCACAAATCGAAGCGGTGCATCATTTCTTCGATGCGCTCGCGCCGAATTTTCTTGGGAACCGATTGCAATTCGCCAAAAAAATCTAAATACTCGATAATTTTCATTCGGTTGTACAGGCCGGGCAATTCGGTCAGGTGTCCAATCACCCGCCGCACGTCCAGCGCCTGCGTCACGGTATCATAACCGCCGATGCGGGCGTAACCACTGGTGGGGGCAAGAATAGCCGCCAACATTCGGGTAGTAGTGGTTTTGCCCGCCCCATTGTGTCCGAGCAACGCCAAAATCTGTCCCTGTGGTACATTTAGCGAAACTCCACGTACTGCCGTGAAGTCCCCAAAAGTCTTAACAAGCTCTACTGCTTCAATCATAATCTGCAACAGCCTTTTTGGTGGGGTAATACAGCTTAAAACAATAATTCACCAGGAATGCCGCAAGTGCCACATTCCCAGTGAATAATACGATTAATCGCTTCAAAAGTTAACAGGTTTGGGCGCTTTGCAATATAACTGTTACTCTGTAACAACTATATTGCAAATGCAATATTTTTGGTAGGGGCGCAATTTATTGCGCCCGGTTGGGTTTGATTTATCAAACCCCTACCGAAAATGGCGTTTTATGGTTGTCGCCGATTATTTTGATTAACCAGATAATAGCCCAATCCTCCGGCAGCGCCCAGTGCCAGTACCCCACCGATGATTATCGGGATAAGGCTGCCACCATCGCTGCTACTGCCGGATATGCCAGTAGTGGTAGCGGTTGGCGTGGCTGCCGGGGTTGCTGCGGTGGTCGGGCCAGGCGTAGCGGTTGGCGCGGTGGCCGCACTTTGGGTTGCTGCAACTGGCGAACTACCGGGCGCAGTCGGGAAGACCGTCGCGGCAGGACTCGCACCAGGCGATGTGCCAGTGGTCGGCGGCGTGATTGCGGCGGCTACGGCGGTTGGGCTAGTGCCACGCGCGGGTGTAGCGTTAGTGTTACCGACAGGAGTGGGTTGCGGTGCGCGGATAGGCGTAGCCGCCGGAGGGGTCGGCTGTCCATTTTGGGTTAACCAGGCAAAGGCATCGCGCTTCACGGTGTTATAAACCGGCTTCGGCTCGAACTCCGGCGTGACCATCTGGAAATAGTAATCGGAGCGTTCTTTGGGAATATCGCCGACCTGCCGGAAGTACCAGATAAAGACGACACCAGCCCAGGGCCAGTTCTGTTTGGCATATTTTATACCTTGCGCCGTGTAATCGGCCTGCTGCTGCTCGGTAACGCGCCGCCAGATAAGCTTGTCGGGGGCGAAATCTGCCGGAGAAGCATTCCAGCCGTACTCGTTGAACCAGACTGCCTTGTTGGTATCGCCATATTTTACCATAATGTCGTGCAGCAACTCGACCCGGCGAAAGTTCAAAACTTTAGGGTCGGGCTTGGCATCGGGCGCAAACTCTAAACCGTAGCCGTTGGCAGGCAGAATATCAAAGAAGCTTTTCGCGCCAGCCTGATACATTTCGTCCAGATAAATAAGTTCGCTCAGGTTGCGCCGATCCGGGAAATTCTCCACGTTCATTGCCAGAGGTGCGCTCATCACTTTTACAGTTGGGTCAGCCTTTTTGATGGCCTGATACGCCAGCTTGAGCATTTCGGTGTATTTCTTGGGGTCTACCGGGGTGCCTTCCAGCCACTCGTCGTGTAAATTCGGCTCGTTCCAGACCTGGATATAGCTAATCTTGCCTTTGTAGTGCTTGACAAACTCGCCCAAAAAATCGGCGTAGTCCTGGTAATTCTTGGCGGGTGCGCCGGGATTGCTGTTAGCCGGACGCGCCCATTCGGGAGCGCGGTCAACTCTGGCGACGACTTTAACATTGTACTTCGCCGCCAAATCTACAATCTGATCATACTTTTGCCAGGCCGATTTCTTGAATTTATCATCGTAGAAATAGCCCTTCTTGAATTCAATCTGATCCCACTCAAACTCCTGCTTAATCCAGCCGATGCCGGCTTGCTGAATCATCTGCATGGTACGCTCTTTTTTCCAATCTTCGACTTCTTTGGAAAAAAAGGTATTCACGCCATAGGGATTAATATCGGTATCGGGAATAGCCGCCGCCGGAGCTGCCTCGGCAGGCATAGCCGAAGTTGCAAAAATAGTTGCTGCCAGCAATTGTGCCAGCATTATCAGGACAAATGCCAGAGCTGCTTTAGGCAAAACATTTCTGGTCTGTTTGTGAGAGTTGTGCGCTGTCAAAATTCCAGTTCTCCTTTCAGGTATACCGGGAAGTATAAAATAATGCCCAGATAGTTTTTTAATCTTTACTACCTCAATCTGCTCGATGCGCCGTCAAAGCTCCGCTATTATAACATAAGCTCTTGCCAGGATCGGACGCAGCCCTGACCTTTGGGGTAGTTGCACAAAGTCGCCTATACGTAGGTAGGACATTGCTCCGCCAATGGAAAATCAGCTGACGGAGCAGCATCCTACAATCCGGCCTGGTCTTGTGGGACATTGCTCCGCCAATGGATTTTTGCAATTGTCCCAGGTCTTCAATAATAACAACGGTTGAGGCTGATAGCGGTTTCACGTGAAACAGCTGAATAGTACCTGAATAGGAATTGTGGTTGTTTCACGTGAAACAGGCTTCTACTCGTTTCACGTGAAACAACCTAATTAATCGAGCGGCGGCGGAAAGACGGGAAGCGCCGCTTTTGAGGGCTGGGAGTATCTAGCGGGTCGGCAAATTCGGGGTCGCGCAACAGACGGCGCATAACCACGTAGAAATTAATTACGCCAATCAAGAGCAAAACAAGGCTTATTCCCAGAGCCAACCGGGGAGCCATAAATAGCAGTAGCAGCGATACCAGGAACGGAGCAATAATACCGCGTACTCCAATTAGGGAAGTGTAAAGTGCCAGGTAGTGCGGAATATCCTCGCGCTCTTTGGGAAAACGGATGGCGTTATTAATTGTCGCCAGGTCGCCGCCGGAGTTCGTGATACCGCTTACAATTGCCGGAATAATTAAAAAGAGGGGGTCGGAAGCAATTAGGTAAACTACAAAACTGACTATCGCCAGCACAAAAGTGATAAAAGTTACCACTATGGGATGGTGATGGTCGCTATAGGCCCCCCAGATAAAATAAAAAACAATTGCTAC
>JBBQXW010000196.1:0-13828 GCA_038209275.1 Chloroflexia bacterium
GGCACATTTTCAAAGTTCGGTTTAGTGCGTAAAGTTTGCACCAAAAGGTCTCCGCTCATCCGAGGCATCATAACATCGGTCAAAATCAGGTCGGGCTGTAATTCAAGCGCCTTATCCAGGCCAGCTTCGCCATCAAAAGCGGCAGCAACCTGATAGTCGGTGGATAGTGCTTCGGTAAGAAAACGGCTCATTTGTGGATTATCCTCAACTACCAGAATTAGCGGCTTTTCAGCCGAAAGCGGCTCAATTGACCGGGCTGGGGTAACATCGGGCCGCAATTGTTCCACTACGGGACGAATCATTTCGGTGGTCAAGTTGGTTACAACTAACTCAGCTATATTTGAGTGGACTAAATTTTCGGGCGGGTTAGCACGGTGCAAGGGTAATTCCACTCTGAAAGATGCGCCGCCGCCCGGTGTTTCGCTGACGCTGACCTTGCCGCTATGCAGCTCTACAAATTCCTTGACAATGGAAAGACCCAGGCCAGTGCCGCTATAGCGCCGATTTGTGCCGCTTTCAATCTGTCGGAAACGCTCAAAAATGGCTTCACGCATTTTTGGTGGTATACCTGGGCCATTATCTTGTACTGTAAGAGTAGCTCGGTCACTTTCGCTGTTCAAAATACAGCCTATTGTGCCACCATCGGGCGTAAATTTGAAAGCATTGGAAAGCAGGTTTAACAGGACGCGCTGAATTTTTTCGGAGTCAACCTCGGTGGGCAACGAAGCCGGGGTTTCTACCACAAAATTAATCCGGCGTTCGCGGGCCAATAAATCGAAGTGGGAAGCAATAAATTGTACCAGTTGGGCCAGATTCACTTCAGTTCGGTTCAGTTCGAGCTTGCCTGCTTCGAGCCGAGAAAAATCGAGTAAATCGTTAACCTGTTTAAGCAGCGTCCCGGCGTTGCGCTCGACTATTTCGAGATTATAGCGCTGTTTGAGGTTCAGTTCATTCGTCGCCAGCATCTGGCGGGTCGGCCCAAGAATGAGGGTCAGGGGAGTGCGTAATTCGTGACTTACGTTGGCAAAAAATTGAGTTTTAAGCCGATCAAGTTCCTGGCTCTTATGATAAAGCACTTCAAGTTCCCGGTTAGCTTCCTCTAGTTTTACTTTGCGTTCTTCCGAAAGTTTGGTAATTTTAATCAGGTGAAATACCTGGGGAAGTAAAGGTGGTAGAGCCAGGGCAGTTCCCAGCGAAGCGACGGCAGTAATTAATTTAAGCCCGCCCGAAAGCCAGTAATTTGCCGACCAAAGTGTCCAAACTTCCATAAAATGGGTAGAACCACAGGCAATAATGAAAAGACCAAAAGCCAGAAAAATCCATTGAAATGGAATATCCCGCCGGGTTTTGTAGACAAAATACACCAGGGTCATGGAAATCCCGACATAGGAGAAACCAATCGTGGTATCCGAAAAACCATGCAGGCTTACCAGATTCGGGTCTAATAAATAACATTGAGCGTGCGGTACAAAATTGGAAGCAAAAAGGTTTTGTAATAGGTCGGGCCACAGCAGCAAGGACAACACGCCCAGGCCCAGCCCAATTGCTAGACTAACACCAAAACCTAACACAAAAGGACGAGTTGCTCTTAACATATTTTCACATCCTGCCCCACTAAGAGGTGATGAACGCCTGTTTTCTAAAATTTTTCCGATATTAAATAATATGCTATTTACTGGTGTGTTGAGTACATTCACCAGGTTAACGACATATATTAAATCTTGATAATATTTCGCATGAAGTTTAACACATCTAACTAAATCAGGCACTATTTTAATGCGTTTGTGACATATTTGTAAAATGACAATTCTTAGCAGGGCCGAAACAACCTTTTTCTAATCGGTTAGCTCTATACTTCAAGAGTAAACCAGCATGGTGAGCGTCAGGTTTTTGCAAAACCCGGACGCTAACCCAAACCAGCATTTTCGATTGACATGAATCCAGTAATCGCGTTAAACTGAGTTGTAAATAATCAAGCTTTGCCAAAAAGGAAAGTGCCGCTTTACTGAGATTCCCGGTTTATTAATAAATATGGAGAACAGATAAAAAATGAGCAGTTTACAAGAGCAGGTTGGACAACCAGGAGCGAGTTACGATGCTGACCGTAAATCTTATCGGCGACGCGAAGATGCCCGCCTGATGACCGGGCGGGGCGCATTTGTAGATGATTTTCGAGAACACGATGGACGGCCTGTGCTGCATATGATGGTGGCCCGCAGCCCTTACGCCCACGCCAAAATTAAACGGATTGACCTCGAAGCGGTGCGGGCAATGCCTGGGATAGTGGCCGCTTTTAGCGGGGCAGATATAGCCAAAGAATTTAGTCCGCTGCCAACTTTTCCTGTCCCTGGCCTGAAAGTACCGACGCGCTTTCCGTTAGCGGTAGACCGGGTACGCTATGCGGGCGACCCGGTAGTGGCAATATTGGCCCATAGCCGGGCGGCGGCAGAAGATACAGTCGAGGCTTTGAGCCAGCACATTGAATACGAACCGTTGGCAGCAGTCAGCGACCCGGAAGCGGCCCTGCAAGAAGGTGCGCCGCTTTTGTATGAGGAATTCGGCAGCAACGCCGCTTTTGTGTACGATGTAAATACTGGCGATGTTGAAGGGGCGTTTGCTAAAGCCGACAAGATTGTGCGGCTGCGGGTAGAAAACCAGCGTCTCGCCCCGGCCTCGCTAGAACCCAGGGCAGTATTGTTCGACTATAATCCGCAAACCGAACGCTACAATGCCTGGATTTCAACCCAGGCGGCGTTTCGAGCAAAAGATGTGCTGGCGCGAACGTTAAAATTGCAACCTTCCCAGATACGAGTGCAAGTGGCGGATACTGGCGGCGGCTTTGGTTCTAAAACGGGCTGGTTGGGCGAGGAACTGGTAGCAGCCTGGGCCGCTAAACAGTTCGGGCAACCCGTGAAATGGATCGAGAGTCGAAGCGAAAATTTGCAGTCCCAGACGCACGGGCGCGGTCAAACCAATTACATCGAGGCGGCGGTACGAAAAGACGGCAAACTTTTGGGCCTCAAGGTAAATACGATTGCCGACCTGGGCGGCTGGCTGGCTGGAGTAACCGCAATGGTGCCAACTGGCACGCCGCGTATGCTCAACGGGCCATATGCTCAGGAAGCGATTTCAACCCGTGTGGTTGGGGCGTTCACCAACAAAGTGCCAAGCTCGGCCTACCGGGGAGCAGGTCGCCCCGAAGCGGCTTATATTCTGGAGCGAACAATGAACCGAATTGCGGTTGAGCTAGAGCTTGACCCGGCTCAGGTACGCTTGCTCAACTTTATTCCGCCCGAAGCCTTCCCCTATTCGGCCCTGACCGGGGTGGTGTACGATAGTGGCGATTATGCCGCCGCCCTCAAAAAAGCGCTGGAATTAGTAGATTACGACAAATGGCGGGCCGAACAGCGTACCCGGCGCACCCAAAACGACCCAAAGCAAATCGGCATTGGCATTTCGACCTATATTGAAATTGCCGGGGGCGGCGGTGCAACCGGGCCAGGTATGCCACAGGAAGCCGCAACGGTGCTGATGCGCTCAGATGGCACGGCGCTGGTGCAAAGTGGCGTAGCGACCAACGGGCAGGGCCATTTTACTTCTTTCGCCCAGATTGTCGGCGGCGTGCTAAATATGCCAATAGATAAAGTTGAGGTGGTGATGGGCGACACCGATTTACCCGCCTATGGTATCGGTACGTTCGGCAGTCGCACCACGATTGTCTCCGGCTCGGCCATTTTTATGGCGGCGGAGGGCGTTCGGGCGCGTTTATTGAGCGGGGCAGCCCGAATGTTGGAAGCGGCAGAAACCGATCTGGAACTGGCGGATGGTCATGTGTCGGTGCGCGGCGTGCCGGGGCGCTCGGTAGAGTACGCCACGATTGCGGCGGCTGAAGAGAGCGGCGTTATCAGCGAGTGGCGCGATTTTTCACCAAGCGGGGCAACTTTCCCGTCCGGCGCACATATCGCGGTAGTTGAGGTGGATACCGAAACCGGCGACCTCGAAATCCTGAACTATGTCGCCGTAGACGACTGCGGGCGCGTTCTAAACGAATTGCTGGCGGAAGGACAAGCCATCGGCGGATTGGCGCAAGGCATTTCGCAGGCGCTGTACGAAGAACTGGTCTACGATGAAACAGGCCAACTTTTGAGCGGCACGCTGATGGATTACACCATGCCAACCGCTTTGCAAATTCCCAATTTCACCACTGCCTTTGTCGAGACGGCCTCGCCGACCAATCCGCTCGGTGCAAAAGGCGTAGCCGAAGCCGGCTGTACGGGTGGCCCACCCGCCATCGTCAACGCCGCGCTGGATGCCCTTGCGCCGCTGGGCGTGCAACATCTGGATATGCCGTTGAAATCGGAGCGCCTCTGGAAGGCCATCAACGCTGCCCGCCAGGGGATTACGCCCGAACAACGCACGCCACCACCTGTTTTCGCCCGGCAAGAAGCTGGCCCCGCCGCCGCCGACAAAAGTTATACCTTCGAGTAAGTTGAGCTGTAGATAAGGTAAAACATGACCGAGGAAGAAGAAGAGCGGGTGCGCTGGAAAGTGTTGCGGCGCGAAACGATTTACACCAGCAAATGGATTAATTTGCATCAGGATTGGGTGCAACTGCCGGACGGTTCGGTTATCGAAGGGCATCATGTGGTAGATTATCCCCGTCCGGCGGTGGGCGTAGTGGCCTTGAACGCGGCGGGCCAGGTGATGCTGGTAGACCACTACCGTTTCATCAGTCAGGAGCGCGGCTGGGAAATTCCGGCGGGTGGAGTGGATGCCGACGAAGACCTTGAAGTTGCGGCCCGGCGTGAATTGCTGGAAGAAAGCGGTTGTAGTGGCGGCGAACTAAGCTATCTGGGTCGCTACCGTTCCAGCATCGGCAGCACCAACCAGCTTTTCGTACTCTATCTGGTCCAAAACGTTGAACAAACCGGGCCGATACAGGACACCAACGAAATTATCGCGGCACGCTGGTTCAGCGTCCCCGAAGTCCGCGCTCTAATTGACCAAAACCTGATGCCCGATGGCCTCAGCCTCACCGCCCTGCTCATGGCTTTCTACAAAGGTTATTTGAAGTAAGAAGAAATTCACCACGGAGACACGGAGACACGGAGATTAAAGCATACAATTTCACCACGGAGGCACGGAGAAACACGGAGTTAAATTCATTTTTAAATTTTTCTTGGCGTTCTTTGCGTCTTGGCGGTTAATCTATAGAAGATGGAAGAGGTAAAGTGTTACAGAAAAAAATAAAAGTGCTGGTGTTGCGCACCGCCGGGATAAATTGCGATGCCGAAATGATGACGGCCTGGGAAAAGGCCGGGGCAGCGCCCGAATTGCGCCACATTAATGAAATCGCCGGGCCGAAGGCGAATGAAGAACTGGAAAGCTACGCTATTCTGTCAATACCAGGTGGCTTTGCCTATGGGGATGATTTAGGCGCAGGTAAACTGCTTGCGAACGATTTACTCTATCGCTTGCAAGAGCCATTCACCCGTTTTGTCGAGGCGGGCAAGCCAGTGCTAGGCGTGTGTAACGGTTTTCAGGTGCTGGCAAAAGCCGGGCTGTTTGGCGAAGTAACCCTTTTGCCCAATGCTTCGGGACGCTTTGAGTGTCGCTGGACGTGGTTGCAAAACGCGGGTGGCAACAACTGTCTTTTTACCAAAAATATCGAGCAAATTTATCTACCTGTAGCGCACGGCGAGGGTCGGGTGGCGCTCGGCGGCGAAAATACCGATGCTACGCTAAAGACGCTGGGAGATAACGGGCAAATCGTGTTTAAATATAGTGATGCCGAAGGAAGTGTATCGGCTGAGTATCCTTATAATCCGAACGGTTCAATAGCAAATATCGCGGGGATATGTAACCCAGGTGGGACGGTCTTCGGGCTGATGCCGCACCCGGAGCGTTTTGTCTCACCGCTACAGCATCCGCGCTGGACGCGCTTGCAGGGACACGAAGGCGGGCTGGCCCTGACCGAAGGCGAGGGGCTTAAAATATTCAGAAACGCGGTTGAATTTGCGGCTCAAAGCTGAGGAAAATAATTTATGGTAGATGCCGAAACAATTTTGCGCCAGAAAGAACGGGCGCTGGGTGGGGTTGACCTGACAGGCTTTGGCCCACGCGGGCGCGGCAAGGTACGCGATTTTTATGAACTACCGGGCAACCGTCGGCTACTAATAACGACTGACCGCCAGAGCGCCTTTGACCGCAATCTGGGCCTGATACCGTTCAAGGGGCAGGTATTAAACCAGTTGAGCCAGTTCTGGTTCGAGCAAACCGCCGACCTCGTACCAAATCATCTGTTGAGTGTACCAGACCCAAACGTGATGCTGGCCCGCAAAGCCGAAATGTTCCCCGTCGAAATCGTGGTGCGTGGCTATCTGACGGGCGTAACCGACACGAGCATCTGGGTAATGTACCAGCAAGGTCAGCGCAACATGTACGGCCTGGATTTTCTCGATGGAATGAGTAAGAATCAACCCCTCCCCGCCCCCATCATTACACCTACCACCCACGCCGAAGTCGGCGGACACGACCGGCCTTTATCGAGAGAAGAAATTATAACCGAAAGGCTGGTGAGTGAGGAGCTTTATGCACAGGTAGAACTGGCGGCGCTGGCGGTATTCCGGCGCGGGCAAGAACTTTGCCGGAAGGCGGGACTGATACTGGTAGATACAAAATACGAATTTGGCCTGATTGACGGCAAAGTCGCCCTGACCGACGAAGTACACACGCCCGACAGCAGCCGTTTCTGGCTGGCTGAAACCTATCAGGCTCGGTTTGAACGCGGCGAAGAGCCGGAAAACTTTGACAAAGAGCTTTTGCGACTCTGGTTGCGCGGTCAGGGCTACGGCGGCGAAGGCGAACCACCCGCCCTTGACGACGATATTATTGTGCAAATGAGCCAACGTTACATCGGTTGCTACGAACGCATCACAGGTCGTGAGTTTGAAACCAAGCTTGAAATCACGCCGCAACAACGTATCGAACGCAACCTGTCAGGACTAAAATTATGAGTCGAATCGAGATTGAGGTCGCCCAAACCACCGATAGGGCTTTTCTGTTTGAGATGATTTTGCTTTCAATCAAGAGCTTGCCGCACGTTGCCATTAGACCAACTCTGGAAATTGAGGCAATGGCCCGTATGCAATTGATGAGCTGGGAAATCGGACGCAATCTGGCTTTTATCGCTCGTCAGAATAAGCAGTCAGTTGGAGCGGCCTGGTTGCAACCACACGGCGAACATTCGGCCCTGCACTATAGCCTCGGTCTCGCGGTTGCACCACCCTTCCAACATCACGGCATTGGCACAAAGCTAATGGCTTACCTGCTGGATTACTGCAAACGCAACAACGGCAGCACCATCGGCCTCCAGGTTCACCCCAGCAACCTCCCGGCCATGCGTCTCTACCGCCGTTTCGAGTTTGAAGAAGTAACACTTGAGATGAGGAAAAAATTATAGTTGTCAGTTGTCAGTTTTTAACTGATGACTAGCGACTGATAACTGGCGACTGATAACTGATGACTGATAACTTGATTAAAATTGCCGCACTAATTGGTGGCGGCGGACGATTGAAGGTGATTGAGGCGGGAACGCGAGTGCCGGATGCCGGGGTCGAACTGGCGCTGGTGGTGAGTTTTAAGCGCCACTCGGCAGGATTGGAGTGGGCGCGAGAACAGGGAATACCGACGGAATATTTGCGCTGGTCGGAATGGAAAGCACGAGGCCACAGCCGTTTGGAGTTTGACGCGGCGCTGGCGGAACTACTGCACGCCCACGCTATTGAGCTGGTAGTGCTGGCTGGCTGGGGTCTACTATTATCGCCCAGGTTCCTGACTCAATTTCCCAACCGAATAATAAATGTACATCCGGCCCTGTTGACCGACCAGATAGCGGATGAGGTGGCGCTGGAAGACGGACGGCATATTCCAGTCTTTCGGGGCAACCATGCGCTAGAAGAAGCCTGGGAAGCGGATGTGCTGGTGACTGGCTGCACCGTCCACTACGTTACCACCGAAATGGATGTCGGCCCAATCATCCTGAAGCGCGAAGTACCACGCCTGCCCGACGATACCCTTGAAATGTTAACTAACCGAGTTCATGCCGCCGAAGACGAAATACTACCCCAGGCGATTGAGATTGTACGCAAACAACTGCAAAATTTAATTTAAAACCAACAACCATTCAAATAAGGCCACATTTGCTGTGGGAGCGAGCTTCCGCTTGCGATTTCTCTTGCTTGCACAAATCGCGAGCGGAAGCTCGCTCCCACAGAGGCTTATGTGAATGCTATTGAATTTAAACCAGGCAAACCGAGTCATAACGACTCGGTTTGCCTGCTAAAAAATGGTGCAACGTAGTTACTACTTTTAGCCTGATTACTACTACGACATTCTATAGATAATCGCTAATTTATCTAACTGATTTTGCGCCAAACTCACTACCCAAACCAGGCAGTAACTTCAACTCAAAATTCAAAACTCAAAATTCAAAATTCTTATCTGCGGTTGCGGCTGTTGTCGCGGTCATCGTTGCTGTTGTTGCGATTGTCGTCGTTGTCGTTACGGCCACCGCAGAGGGCGCGTAGAGCGTCGAAATCGTCCGGGAAGACTAACTCAGCCCACATTGGCCCCATTTCGGCGTAATCCTGGGCTGACTGCTCATAATCGTCCAAATAGTCGTTAATGTCGTTTGTACCTTTGTAACCCATTGTCTTTGCTCCTTTACTATAGGTCAACTATTTCAAAATGTGTATTCTATATTGTAACGTTTCTCTATTTCAGTGGTTGCACTTTATAACATAAATTGGTAAACGAATTTCGTACTTTGCTATAGACAGTTTTAGTAGTATTGTGTTGGAGCTATTTCTAATCTTTTGAAAGGTGTAAACGGATTAAGAACCAATCTTAGTAGGAGTAGGGGTTTGAAGGGGCAAACCCTCGAATTGGGCTTATCTCGGTAGGGGTTTGAAAGGGCAAACCCTAAAATTGGGCGCAATGAATTGCGCCCCTACCGAAATGGGGGAGTACCGAAATTAGCCGAAGTAGGGGCGAATCGCATACGCCCTCTTTGACCCGGTACAGTGTTCAAGGGCGTATACGATTCGCCCCTACCAAAATTCACCTCTGCAAAAACAGGCACTCCCGAAATGTAAGGCTATTGCAAAGTCGCCAAAAATCGGTGTAGGAAGGGGCTGCGCCCTCGATTTTTGGTTAAGCCAGCGCCAAATCGAGGGCGCTGCCCCCTCCTACACCGATTGGGCCGTGGGAAAAATCGAGGGCGCTGCGGCCTCCTACAATTGAAAACCGACTTTGCAATAGCCTTATCCCAAAATGGGTTGATAGCGGACAGGGGCAAAGGCATATGCTATAATTCAGACTGAGGCGAACAAGCAGGGAAGAAGGTGAAAAGAATGACGACCAGAGCCAATCGTATCGAGCGCTACTACGATAGCCACGAAATAGAGGGGGAAGAAGTGTCCCAAAGTAGGCTTCACTACATTATCATTCGTTACCTGATTGCCGTGCTGGAAGGGTATCTTCAGGGGCAACTGGCTGGTGTTATTAGCAACGTCAATTTTTATCTGACTGACAATGCGCTGGAACAGCCCAAAAGTCCCGATATTGCCCTGCTGGATGGCTGGCAGAGTGATCCTTACAAGCAAGGACAGGAGCCAACCAATTACACTATCGGTCAAGATGGGCTACCGCCGCGTCTGGCCTTTGAAATATCCAGCGAAAAAACCTGGCGGATTGATTTGGAGAACAAACCAGCCCAGTATGCCACGATGGGTATTGAGGAATATTTCGTGTTTGACCCAAATATACCGACCTTATGGAAGCACCAATGGCGGGCTAAAGGGCGTTTAGTTGGCTGGCGCAGGGGAGCGGATGGACAGTATATTGAGCTAGAAAAAGACCAAAATGGGCGAATATGGAGCGAGGAAGTGCAAAGCTGGCTGGTGGTGGAAGGCAAACTGCTGGTTTTGTACTCAGCCGAAGGGGAGCGTCGGTTAACCAAAGAAGAATTGGATGCCCGGCAAATCGCCATAGAACAGCAAGCCCGGCGCTTGAGCGAGCAACGGGCCGAAGCCGAACGCCAACAGCGTCTGGCGGCGGAGCAAATTGCCCAACAAGAACGGCGGCAACGCGAAGCCGCCGAACAAGCCGCCGAACGGGAGCGGCATCGGGCCGAGCGATTAGCCGAATTGTTGCGGCAAAATGGCTACGACCCTGATAAAGACCTTTAGGGTTGATAAATTTTGGATAATTATCAGGTCTGGATAAAATATAGTGCCGAGACTTTAAACGTAGTAGCGATTTCAATCGCTTTGGCTTGAGTTCACCCCCAAAGCGATTGAAATCGCTACTATTTTTGCGAATTTCCTGTTATTAAATTAGCGCCGGACATGATACATTTCGCCCAACTCCTGCATTTCGGCGGCGCTCATGGTCAGGTCGGCGCGTTCTACCTGCACCAGGTTGGTGTGGAAAGTTGCGCCGCCGCCGAAATCGGCCTCGGCATCGCTGGTCAGAGTGTTGCAGTTCCAACCTTTGGGGCTGTACATATTCCACCACAAACTGAGGTGACAGGCTACTCCCGGCACTACGCTTTCTTTGAACTCGGCCACGAAATAAGCTTCGCCCCGGTCATTGTAAGCCCGTACCCAATCGCCCGGCGCAATTCCTCGCGCCTTCGCATCAGCTTCGTTTAGCTCAATAGCCGGGTAAAGCTGTTTGCGGCGCATCGTCGGCATGTCAGCAAAGCTACTATTGAGAAAATGATGGGCGGCGGGCGTAACCAGCCGAAGCGGATATTTCATGAAAAGCTCTGGCGAACCGTCGGCGCTTTCGGCTGCTGGGTTATGGGTTGGCAACGGGTCGAAGCCATCCTGAATCATCCGCTCGGCGTAAAGCTCGATTTTGCCGGAAGGAGTCGGATATTTGCCATCGGCAAACGGTATGAACGGGGTTGGCACGTTTAGCCGAATAAAATTTTCCTCTTTCAGCCGTTCGTAAGTAATCCCCGCCATCACCGGGTTTTTGGAGTTGAGCGCCTGCCGCACCAGCGTTTCGTCGCTATCCTTAAAAGCCGACTCGTCAAAGCCCATCTTTTGAGCTAACGCCCGAAACACATCAACGTTAGGCCACGCCTCGCCCAGTGGTGGAATTGCCGCTTCGGTCATCTGCACATAAAGCTGACCATAAGCGCGGTACAAATCCAGTTGCTCGAAGGCGGTTGGCGCGGGTAGCAACACATCGGCATAGCGGGCCGTATCGGTCATTACTTGCTCATGCACCACCGTGAATAAATCCTCGCGGCCCAGCCCTTTTAGTACGCGCTGCTGGTTCGGGGCGACCACTGCCGGATTAGAATTGTAGACATACAAGCCCATCACTGGCGGCGCTTTATAATCGAGCAGCGCCTCGCCCAGCTTAATCATATTGATAATGCGCGGCACTCTGGCGTGCCTCTGTAGAAAATCAGGTCGCTCCAGCGCCGCATTATTAAAACCAAAAGTCGAACTGGACGAAAGCAGCGCCCCACCGCCCGACACTCCCCACGCCCCCACAATCGCGGGCAAACAGGCCACCGTGCGCGTCATCATGCCACCGTTGGTATGGCGGTTCAGGCCATAAGAAAGCCGAATAACGCTCGGTTTAGTGGTGGCGTACAAAATCGCAAAATCGCGAATTTGCTGGGCCGGAACGCCGGTTATTTCTTGCGCCCGTTCTAGCGAATACTCTCGCGCCCGTTCCGCCAGTTCGGAGAAGCCTACCGTGTGCTGCTCCAAAAACTTGAGGTTGTGTAGCCCTTCCTCGATAATCACGTTTATCATTGCCAGCACCAGCGCCGCGTCTGTTCCAGGGTAAGGCTGAATTACCAGGTCGCTCTGCTCCGCCGTTTTGCTGCGGTGCGGGTCTACCGTCACCAATTTTGCGCCGCGCTTGCGGGCCTCGTTTATAAACGGCATCAGGTGAACATTGGTCGAGACAATATTCGTTCCCCAGGCCACAATCAGCTTTGAATCTACGATGCTCTCCGGGTCAGTTCCGATACTTGCACCCATCGTATAGCGGTAGCCGATGCCACCCGAAGTCGAGCAAATCGTGCGGTCAAGCTGCGACGCGCCCAGATAATTAAAAAAGCGCCTGTCCATCGAAGAAGTATTCAACAAGCCCATCGTCCCCATGTAGCTATAGGGCAAAATCGCTTCGGGGCTGTACTCCTTCGCAATTCGCTTGAAATTCTCTGCCACCAGACTCAGCGCCTCGTCCCAGCTAATCTGCTCAAACTCGCCCGACCCTTTCGGCCCAACTCGCCGCATCGGATGCAAAATGCGCTGCGGACTATAGAGCCGTTCCAGATAATAATTCGTTTTGATGCACAAAAAGCCCTGGGTAAAAGGCTGATCAGGGTCGCCCGTCACCTTCGTTATTTTGCCATCCTGCACCGTCACCGACATCATACAAGTATCGGGGCAATCGTGTGGGCAAACCACCCGCTTCGTCACTGGCCCATTTTCAACTATAGGCAGCACTCGCTGCGTCATAAGCACTCTCCTTACAGCTAGTTTCAAGTTCACCCACAGGGCAACCCCTACGGGCCGAGCTTTCAAGTTCAAAGTTGATTTAATTATAGCAGAGGAGCCGCCGTTTAACGTCAGGCGCACCAAAATTCTGAGTTGAAATTTATAAATTAGCGCAAGTGGAAGGCATCGTTGTATTGCTCTAACAACCAATGAGTACCGGGCTGGTCGGATTTGTGCCAGTGGGTGAGCGAAGTATAGGCCGGATGCAGCCCAAAAGCGGGCGGTTGCCAGATACTCAAACTAGCAAAAAAATACCAGATTAAATATAGTTCGGTCATAATTTAGCTTCAATACCATTCAAATAACGTCTGTAGGAGGGGGCTGCGCCCTCGATTTTACCCTTACCACCGCTCAAAAAATCGAGGGCGCAGCCCCTCCTACAGCGATTTTGCCCTTATTTGAACGCTATTGAACTTAAAGCCTGTTGAATACTTTTGAGATGACCTTTGGTATGCGATAGCAACAGAATTTCAATCACGAACTGGGGATTGACCGGGCTGCCATCGAGCAGGGCCATTGGCACGGCACGGTTCTGCTGGTCAATAGTGAGGCCAAGTACCAGCTTTTCCAGGGCAGCAGACCGCTCTTTCAGTAAATCAAGTACTTCAGCTTTGGTGCAATCGGCAGCGCTGATAGCATGATGAGCATTGGCGGCATGGATAGCATCGGCAGTCAGAATAATTGGCTTATTATTAATAATTGAGCCAATCCAGGCAATCGCGTTATTATAACCATCAGCAACATGGTGGGCTGTCACCCCAACCGGCCAGCCCTCGGCATTACAAACGGTTTGCCACTGGGCGAGTGTAAGCTCCTCCACAATGCTCAAAAATTCGGTACTTACTCCCCGCCAGCTATTCAAAGCCCCTTCGATTGTATCGCTCATCGTCTCAACGCATCCTTCCAGTTAGCCTCAAAGCTTTAATAAACTACAAAAAGATTGTTATCATCAGAATACAAACAAATTTTCTTTCTGTCAAGTGCTTTTAAAAGCAAGAAGTAGCGATTTAAGTTGTTTTAGGTAGTTGACAAGAAAGGGCAGGTTCTGCTAATATTAGTGTATACTAATATTAAGCGTTTGCGGTTACTTAGCCAGATGAATAGTCGGGCTGATAGAAAACAATAGTTCTGACTTAGGGACAAGTATAGCAAGTACTCCTGGTCAGCCAATGCGTTGAAAAGTTTGAGTAGAAAAGGAAAAGCAATGTTAAAGTTGAAGCGGCTTTCGCTTTTGG
>JBBQXW010000197.1:0-13787 GCA_038209275.1 Chloroflexia bacterium
GCGGTATGAAAAGCCACCTGTTCGGTTTCGGCAAAGAAATTATCCGGGTTGCGGTCTAGTGTCAGCTTTCCAATGCGGCGCACTGGCAAAAGGTCTTCGGGCCATAGTTTAGTGGCATCCAGAATATCGAAATCGAACTTAAATTCGTCGGCCTCTTCTAGTACCTGAATACCCAATTCGTACTCAACTACATCGCCCTGCGCCAGCGTCTCCCACAAATCGCGCCGATGGAAATCGGCATCTTTGCCAGCCAGTTTTTGGGCCTCGTCCCAGACCAGCGAATGTACCCCTAAGATTGGTTTCCAATGGAACTTAACAAAGCGCGATTTGCCTTCGGCGTTGACCAGTCGGAAGGTATGTACTCCAAACCCTTCCATCATCCGAAAACTGCGCGGAATCGCCCGGTCAGACATCACCCACATGATCGTGTGCATTGACTCCGGCGTTAGCGAAATAAAGTCCCAAAAAGTATCGTGGGCAGTTGAGGCTTGCGGTATTTCGTTGTTCGGTTCGGGTTTGGCGGCGTGAATCAAATCGGGAAATTTAATCGCATCCTGAATGAAAAAGACTGGCATATTATTGCCCACCAGGTCAAAATTGCCTTCCTGGGTGTAAAACTTGACCGCAAAACCGCGCACATCGCGGGCAGTATCGGCGGAACCGCGCGACCCGGCTACGGTAGAGAAACGGACAAACACGGGCGTTTTAGCGCCGGGGTCTTGCAAGAATTTAGCGGAAGTATATTCCGCCATTGGCTCATAAACCTGAAAATAGCCGTGCGCAGCAGAACCACGCGCATGAACTACCCGTTCAGGGATGCGCTCGTGGTCGAAGTGGGTAATTTTCTCGCGCAAGATAAAATCTTCCAGCAAGCTAGGGCCACGCACTCCCGCCCGCAGCGAATTGCGGTCATCGTTCACCTTTATGCCTTGCTCGGTAGTCAATTCTGTCCCGGCTTCTGTCCGCACTGTCTCCAAATCCAGGTCTTTGCTGGACGTGCCGTTCCCGTTAGTTATGGTTTTGCCGGACATATTGCTATTGGCAACTTTGCCTTGCCCATCACCATTTGTTGAGTTCTTCTTCATGAAATTCCCTTCTTCTATAATCCACTACAATATCCTCTTGGAAAAATGGATGCTACTCTGCTTAGTACAGCAAATCGTAGGCCAAAACTTGCTTAAAACACCCCTAATAAAAGCAACTTGCATTAACAACCGCATAGCAGATACAAAGTAGTCAGAATTTTTGTTTGTAAGGGTATTTAAGGCTTTTAGGAGGGGTAAATTATTTTATGCTTTTGATTGGTTTTCACTTCAAGGCCGCAATGTTCCGTTTGACCCAATTTTCTCCCAGGCAGACTGAATCTGTTGCGCGGTTTCGGCGAGAGAGCCGCCGTTGTCTATCACGACGGTGGCATGGGCTACTTTTTCGGATTGGGGGGGCTGGGCCTGAATACGAAGTTGGGCTTCTTCTCGGCTAAAGTTATTGCGCTTCATCAGCCGTTCGAGTTGAATTTCGGGCGGGCAAGTGACGACCCAGACTGCGTCACTGGCGGCAGACATGCCGTTTTCAATCAACTTAATCGCATCAATAACGAGGACGGGCGCGGTAGCTGCTTGAATTTGGCGCAACATATCAACCCGCACACGCGGATGGCTGATTTGTTCAAGCCGCCGCAATTGTTCGGGGTCAGCAAAAACAATCGCGCCAAGCGCCCGGCGGTCAATGGCCCGGTTTCCGTCAGCATCTGGTTCAGCCAGAATGCTCTCGCCAAAAGCTTCGACTACCGGGCCGTAAATTGTGCCGCCTGGCTCCATCAGCTTGTGAACAATGCGGTCAGCATCAATTACCTGCGCGCTGCGTGCCTGTAACATTCCGAGGACGGCGCTTTTGCCACAGGCAATATTCCCGGTCAAGCCAATCAGGTAAATTGATTTACCATTTTTCAAATCAGGTGTATCCACAGCGCTTCTCTCTCCCAAATTTTCTCATAATTCGGCTGGTGTTGCTAATATAGTAACCCGTTGAGCGCACTTTGGCAATTTTTCGACCTTGTCAGATTGTCAAAATTATGCTATTTTGGGGTGGTGAAACTTTAGTATTTTCATTGTGATTCAGACCAGTTAAAGAGAGTTGGAAATGTTAACTTCAGGCAAATTTCGGTATGGCGTAACCCCTCCTCCGCGCTCTGTCAATCGCTAGAGCAGCAGGGGATTTCTCACCTTCAGTCTAAATAGCTAGTTTTTCGGTTTCAACGCCTAAAGTTTTTGAAACCGTTGGTTTGTTGTACCTCCCTGCTTCTCTCCGCAAATTCCTTTTTTATTAATTTTAGAGGCTGTCCTGGTAGGGGTTTGATAAATCAAACCCAAATTGGGCGCAATAAATTGCGCCCCTACCAGGATAGGTTTTACTAAGCTGGCTCACGGAGTGAGCGTGGAGGTATAGATATGTCTAAAGTTCAAGAAGTGCAAGAAAGCCAGGTCGGGCAAGACCATGAACGGGCGGCGCGAACAACAATTGGCAGCCTGGCGCTGCTGGTAGCGGCAGCCGTAATGCTGGGTACAGTTGGAGTAGCCTCGGCTTTGCTCAACCGGGCGCAGGCTACACCGCCCCTGATGGTGACAATTTTACGGCTGGGATTTTCGGCGCTGTTTCTGCTGGGATTGGCCTGGTTCAGCACCGGGCGCAACCCCTTCAGGACGGCCCGCCGAAACTTGCCGCTTTTCGGGGCAATGGGACTGGCGATGGCGGCCTGTCAAAGTTTGTTTTTCGTGGCGATTCCTATATCGAGTGTTACGCTGGTGGTAGTAATATCGCTGTGTAGTGCGCCGGTTATTGTGGCGGTGTTGTCCATTCCGTTACTAAAAGAACGAATAACCGTCAGGGTAATCGTGGCAATCGCGCTGGCGATAATTGGTACAATAGGGCTGGTGTTGAGTAGCAGCACCAGTAGCACCGAATTGTTTAAAGCGGAGTACTTGCTGGGGGCGCTGACGGCGCTGGTTTCGGGTTTCGCCTATTCCAGCTTTATGCTGCTCTCCAAAGTGGCAAGCAAGCGGGCGGATACGGGCGGTATTCAGGGGGTCGCACTGGCTTTTACTTTTGGCACGCTGGTGCTGCTACCACTGGTCAGTTTGAGCGGAAGCTGGCAGCTAGAGCTAAACTGGCAGGTCTGGGCCATCGCTATCTACATGGGACTGGTTCCAACCGGGCTGGCCTACTACCTGATTCAAGTAGCTTTGCGTCATACCAGCGCCACCAACGCCTCTATCGTCACCCTGCTAGAACCGGCGGTAGCGGCATTGTTGGCCTGGTGGTGGCTGGGCGAAAATATTACGCTACTAACGATTGCTGGAATGGGGCTGCTGGTCGGTAGCGTTTTATTGCTCTCGCAAACCAGGCCGAGCCGATAGACCGAAGTTAGTACGCGAGTGAAGACCGCCCTGGACAACCCTACGGGCCGAACATTGGTTAACCCTTTGGTAATCAGTGGATTTTAATCCACTTGAGCTGCGTAGCCCGGAGTTCGGCCCGTAGGGTTGTCCAGGGCGGGTCTGCCCAAATCACCAATTTCGGGCTGAATTCCTTATCTAGTTCAGACATTGCTGCGATGAAGCCGGATATAACCTTGACCTTTTAGGCCAGCTTTGGGACAATAGCCATTAGAATAAAATTACTCGTCGGCGCTCATATAATAAATCAATAAATTTGTTTGGGCAATAGGGAAGAAAAAAGCAAAGGGAGAAGAAGGGAGTCAAAGATGACAGAAGCAGGCAGGAACGAGCAACGAAGCGGGGGGCAGCTTTTCTTTGAAGCGGCCCAACAATATGGCTTGACCCATGTTTTCGGCAATCCCGGCACAACTGAGGTGCATTTTATGGGGGCGCTGGCGGATACACCCGAAATGCAGTTTTTTCTGTGTCTGCACGAAGATGTAGCAACCGGGGCGGCGGACGGCTTTGCCCGCATTGCCGGACGGCCCGCCATTGTCAATCTGCATCTTGCGCCCGGACTGGCACACGGGCTGGCTAATTTACACAATGCCAAGAAAGCCCGAATGCCAGTAATCGTCACGGTTGGCGAACATCATACCGCTTTTGGCCTGGAAGACCCGGCGTTGGGCGGCGAGATTATCGCCCAGGCCCGTAGCATGTGTAAATGGAGTTACGCCGTGACTGCGCCGGAAGAAGTTCCCGCCGCTTTACACCGGGCAATGCTGCAAGCCCTGACTCCGCCGCTCGGCCCGGTCTGCCTGGTGCTACCCAATAATATTATGAGCCAGTTAGCAATGCGACCTGTCTCTATTCCGACGCTTAATATACCTAAGCCCGGCCCGGCGCATCCCCAGGCGATTAAAGAAGCGGTTAAAATGTTGCAGAAGGCCACCAGACCGCTTTTCGTGGTGGGCGACGTTTCCAGTGCCGCCGGACGCGCCGCCTTGCTGGATATGGCCCGCTGCACCAACGCCGCTATCTGGCGCGAACCTTTCCCCACCCGGCTTGACCCGCCTACCGACCCGCTAATGGTTGCTTCTACCAATAAATTGCCCTACTTCCCCAAGCAGCGCCGGATGTTGCTCCAGAATGCCGATTGTATTTTGCTGGCGGGAGTGAGCGGCTTCACCACTCACTTTCTTTACGAGGATGACCCGGTCATCGAACTGGTTCCCGACCATATCCCGGTTATCCACCTGGACGCTGATTTAGGCGAACTGGGCAAAAACGCCAAAAGCGCCCTGCCTTTGCTGGGCGATGTAGATTTAACGCTTTTACAGATGCAAGAGCAATTGCGCAAGGAAACGGAACCCTGCCCAACCGAATCCGCCTCGCCCAAAGCACCACCGCCCGCCGAATTCAGGCCCAATGATGAAACACCGCTAAGTGCTGCGGTCTTGGGGCGGGCGCTACGGGCGAGTTTGCCGCCGGGAACTATTTTTGTGGATGAGTCTATTACATCGGGCGGCGGTATCTGGCCTGAACTGGTCAACGGCAACCACCAACTTTCGCATATCTTAACCGGGCGGGGCGGTTCTCTGGGCTACGGCATTCCCGCCGCGATTGGGGTGCAACTCGCCGCACCTGGCAGTCCAGTTTTAGCAATTATCGGTGATGGCACGGCTCTCTATAGTATTCAGGCGCTTTGGACATTGGCCCGCTACAAGCTGCCGGTAGTAACAATTATTTGCAGCAACCGCAACTACGATATTATCACGCTCGAAATTTTACGGGCGCAAGGTTCGCTGGCGGCTGCCGGAGTAGACCGAATTAAACAGTATACTGGCCTCACACCGCCCAACCTGAATTTCGCAGCACTTGCCGAAGGTTTTGGCGTGGCCGGGCGGCAAATCACTAAGGCTTCCGAGCTTGTACCCGCCATCGAAGCCGCCTTCGCCTCCAATGCGCCCGCGTTGCTGGATGTAGCGCTGGAGTCATCGCTACGCAATGCCTGATAAGTAATTGGGGAATAGCAAATAAAGGGGATTAATTTGGTATTGGCTCATAGCATTCGCCCTCTAGCCCAGCGATAGGTCAGAAGGGCGAATGTAATTAGCCCCAACGGGGTCACTAATTTCTTGTATCAGGCAATTTCAGATTTAATTAATCTTGCTCGTTGTCGGTTTTGTCTAATGGTTCATTAGGAGCGGGAAGCTCATTTACCTCTCGGTAGCGGCTAGATAGCCTTCTAACAGAAGGGCGGTTGCCAGTGCTAATAGTGCGAGTGCGCTCGACGGTTTCTTGTACCAGCGAACGAGTACGCCGTACCTCACTGGTAACTTCTTCCAGCAGGTGCGGCACTTGTTCCTGAACCGCATCCACCTGATGCAACATGGCGCGGGTGATGTCGAGGGTGCGTTCTTCTACCATCACCAGCCCTTTAATATAGGTGCGGCAGACATCGGTTGCCAGATTGAACCAACGGTTACTCAGAGGTTTGTAATCTTCAGACATTACTTTCTCCTTTTAATTCTGAATGGAAATTTGGCGCTCAACAAATTCTTTGCTTTATAATAAAGCCAAATAACTTTCAGTTTTGTAATCCAGGCTACTTTCTGGCCCGACAATTAAAACAAGCTAAAACGAACGAACAAAAGCTTCCGCCCCGCGCTCCCAGGTGTAGCAAGCGGCAGCACGCTCGGCGGCACGCTGACCCATCGCCTGGGCTTCTTCGGGATGAGATAGCAGCCAACCGATTTTCTGGCACAAGGCAAACGGATGGTCTGGCACAAGAAAACCAGTTTCATCTGGCACAATTATCTCGCGTGGCCCGCCTTCATCCACCGCTACTACTGGCAAACCCGCCGCGCCCGCTTCCAGCACCGCCAACCCAAAACTTTCGGCCCGACCCGTGTGAACGTAGACTTCGGCAGTAGCATAACAGGCCGCAAGGTCAGCTTCGGGAACAAACCCGGCAAAAATGACGTAGGGTTTTGAGTTTTGAGTTTTGAGTTTTGAGTTTTGCTCGAAGAATAGTTTTTGGGGGCGAAGTTCAGACATTGGGTTCTTTTTATCTAAAACTTTGAGGCCCAAAGAAGTAGCAAGATTACGCAGTGCTGCTTCTTCCGGCCCAGTGCCAACGATAAGGGCGGCGACGTTGGGTTGCTCCTTTGCCATGAGTGCGAACGAGCGCAAAAATAAATCAAGACGCTTGCGGGGATGCAAATGATTTACCGTCAGGACAATTCTTTGGTCGCCCAGCCCATAACGTTCGCGCAGACAGGTGACAGCTTCTTCCAGGTTGGAAGGCGGCGCAATTTCCACCCCATGCGTAATAATAGCAGAAGGTAAATCGTAAGTCTGACGAATCAGGCTCTGCCCATACTCGCCATTAACCAGCACCGCATCGGCCTGCCGCGCTAAGTATTTATCGAGCGGACGGTAGGCCCACAAGAGTGGTCGGGCCAGCCAACCGAAAAGCCCCATGCGGCGACTAACTTCGGCCCGGTCGGTATAGGCGGCGCGGGGTGGTTCGTAGCAAAAATAAAGTAAGCGCTTTTTGAGATGGCGCACTCGTTTGGCCCACCACAAGCCCGGCAAACTCGGCGGCCCAAAAAAACAAATCGCATCGGTATCGGCAGGCAAACGTTTGAGCAGCGATGGCACTGCGCCATATTCGAGCAGCGAATCAAAATAGTGATTGCCGCTTCGGTTCAAATTTTTGCCGCTTTCAATAAGTTGCACTGTCGGCGGCAAAGCCGGAAGGCACTCCGGCGCAAAACGGTGAGTTAAGAGCGTGACCCGGTTGGGCGGATTGCCCGGCAATGCCGTCACCGCCCCCGCCAGAGCCAGAATTAGCCGTTGCGCCCCGGTCAGTTTCTTTATTTGTGGGTAAATAAAGACAAAGTGGCGACCCGGCGGAAGTTCACCACGTTTGGACGCATCCTCGACTAAAAGCGACTGGCTCACTTTAGTCCTCGACCAGCATTACAGGTATCCCGTTTTCAATCCGATATTCGTGCTTGCAGGTGGGGTTCTGGCAAATCAATTTGGTGTTATCGTCGCTCAAATCTACTTTGCTTTTGCATTTCGGACAAACCAAAATCGCCAGTAATTCATCACTAACTGGCTTGTCGTTAGTAGCCTGTGACATTCTTTTCTCCTTCTCTCAAATCAAATATAATTTCAGACTCGCTCCAAAACTTTCTATACCTAATTCTACTCCTTTTCTCGTTTTTTTCAACTTAAAATTTTTTAGCAGGGATGGCAAAATAAAAAGGGCCGGTCTCGTGATAACCAGCCCTTTCAACGCTTGATGCTTGAAGAAAAGAGGCGTTATAAATTGAGGTGTTATTATTCGATAGAGGCAAAGGCGCGCACCGGGAATGTCCCCATGCCTTTTACTTTTACCGGGACGGCGGAAAAACGAAAGCCGCTATCCGGCAATTGGGCTAGATTACACAAATGCTCGACGATGGGAATTTCCGCGCCGAGTAGCGCCGTATGGACGGGGCGATAGAGGTCGGTGGTATCATCAATGTTGTACGAGTCAATGCCGACCAGCGCCGCGCCCGCTTCTACCAGATATTTGGCAGCGTCGGTGGTCAAAAAGGGATGGCCCTCGAAGTATTGGTCGGTGCGCCAATGAATTTCCCAACCCGTTTGTACCAGTACCGCCTTGCCGCGCAAATCCAGCCCGGCAAAAGCCGTCGCCGCGATAGCGCGCCCGGCCCGTTTCGTCGCTCGTACCACTACTGCTTCCAGTTCTGCCAGCGAAGTTAGGGCTAATTCCGACAGGTCTTTGCCGTCGGCGTAGCGATGGAACGGACTATCCAGATATGTTCCAGTGTTCGACACCATCTCAATTTTGCCAATCTGAAATTCGGTGCCGTTGGCGTAGCTGTTGCGCGATTGCTCCCGGCTCAAAAAATCGCAGATAATCGGGGCGGGTAGTCCCTTGTAGGTAATCATTCCGTCTTCAACCGTATGGCTCAAGTCCACAAATTGTTTGGTTGAATTGCTACTCATAACATTCCTTTTTACGTCTCAAGCGTTAAATTTTTTCACACTGTAACCTTATCAATAGTTTACACTCCAGCCCTAAATTGCACATCGTCATAATGACCCATCCTTAGCCTACTTCGATGCTTATTTAGGCCGGGGAAAGTTAGGCCATTTGAGCAAAAGAATAAGTAAAATAACCTAGCTCAAAGGCACAATCAAACGCTACTCCACAAGCCAGACACCAGAAATTAAATTACTTCCAGGCCATCCCTGTCAGGCAAAGGCGGATGTGAGAGGTGCGGCTCGGTTTGATACCAGAGCGCCAGCGAAGCAATATCATCTTGCAAGGGCAAATAGCGCGGGCCACTGCGCCAACCAAGTGCCTGAATGGTCACTTTTAAAGCTTGCTCAAAGCGAATCGGATCCATAATGTGCCAGCGATACATACCAAAGCGGGCCTGACTGCGGTAAAGGCCATCCGGCTTGATGACCTGGGGTAGCCCCAAAAAAGCAGTTGAGAAAACGTCGTATTCGCCTTTGGGCTGCTCAAAATTCCATGCTCCGCCAAAATAATCTTCCGTGCCAGTTCCGCAGATAGTCGGGAAATCCTGGTCGCCATCCAGATAAAACTTGATTTCGCCTTCGCCCCACCAGCCCGTATTATTGACCTGCCAGGCCAGATAAGTCCCAACGTAATGCCCCTGCCCTTGCACTCCGTCCAGAATAGTGTAAACCTCTTTGTAGGGCAACGGATTGGTGCGCCGCCATTGGGCGTGCAGATAAGCAGCATCGGCAGGAACCTCAGTCAAAGTATAGTCAATCTGGTAGTATAAAACGGCGGGTTCGTCGCCCAGATTTTCAATTGTCCAGCGGGCCGATTGACGAAAAGGCATTTCCCAGTAACAGTTCATACCACCCGCCGGATTGACCGCCACCGGCAACGAATTGACGTTGCAGCGTTCGCACCAGCCGTTGACAAAGAAATCTCCGTAGGGTACTTCTATTGAAGGATTGGCCTCGCCATCCCAGTAAGCCCGCAGTACCAGCCTGCGCCAGTTCGCCGGGAAAGTAGTCATCCAGATATGCTGAATTGCGCCCGGCCCTTCGATTTCAGCCAGCGTAAAGACGCTTTTAGGGGCAAGATTGACCGAAGGCGATATTTTCCAGCCTTGCCCCAAATCGTGGGCATAGTTTACGCCTGTTCCGTCGGTAGCCAGGCCGCCCTTGCCCTTTTCGCCGCTAAAATTCTCGGCACTAATCGAACGCGATTTAGCTTTAGAAAGGCGCGAAAGATTGCCCAGACCCATGCCCAGCCCGTTAAAATCAGTCATAAACTCTTCTCCTCTGGACTAATCTGTGTTCCTTCTTCCTCCTCAAGAAGATTATTTGGTAACAGTGTATCGCCTACTTTTAGCGCCAGAATAGTTATATCGTCGGCCTGCTCCATTTCACCTGCAAATTCATCTACGGCGGCAGTAATTTTCTCGACGGCTTGCTGGGCCGATAGATTAGTACACTCGACGGCAATTTGGTGCAGTCGCTCGAAACTGAAAAGCTCTTTGCGCTGGTTAAACGCCTCGACCACCCCATCGGTATAGATTAGCACTAAATCGCCGGGCTGAAGCTGGCGCGTAGTTTGACGATATTCTACCTCATCATCCAGGCCCAACGGGATGCCGCTCACCTCAATTGTGATACACTTGCCGTCGCGAACAATAATCGGGTAGGTTGGTTGTCCGGCGTTGCTGACGGTCAGCTTGAGTTTCTTCTGGTCAAACAGTAAATAAGTAACGGCGATATAGCGGTCTCCGACCTGTTCAAAGAGCCAACGATTAGCCTGACGCAACACCTCACGGGGCGACTGTCCCCGGTGCATCGCCATCCGCACGGTATTATGGGCCAGCGCCATCAAGAAAGCGGCGGGAACGCTCTTGCCGCACACGTCTGCTACAATCATGCCGACTTTATGCCCAAAATCCATCACGTTATAATAATCGCCGCTCATCTCTTTTGAGGCCCGACAAATCGCGTACATCTCGATGCCTTCGATTTCCGGCATACTTTGGGGCAGGAGGCTGCGCTGAATCTGTCCAGCAATTTCGAGGTCGCGTTGCATCCGTTGCTTTTCGGCAACTTCTTCGAGCAAGCGGGCATTTTGAATTGCAATCGCTGCTGTCGAAGAAAGTGCTACCAGCAATTCTTCATCATCCGGCGTAAACGCTTCGTCTTCGGCGTACTTGTTGATTACTTGCAATACCCCGACCAAACGGGCCTGTCGGTCACGCACGGGGACAGCCAGTATGTTGCGGGTACGAAAGCCATTATGCTGGTCGGTAGAAGCATCAAAACGGGGGTCACTATAAGCATCGGGGATATTCAGAATTTCGCCAGTGGCAGCCACATAACCAGCTAACCCCTGGCCTACGGGCAGCCGTATTTCTTTCACTTTTAGTTCCAGCGCAATCCGCGACCATAATTCGTTCCGAGCTTCGTCCAGCAAATAAAGCGTGGCTCGTTCGGCATCGAGTAATTCACTGGATTTGCCAACGATTAGCTGCAACAGTATCTCAAGATTGGTTTCGGCAGCCAGCGCTTCATTAATTCTAAGCAGGTTGCTAAAACGACGCTTGAGTTCGCCTACACTCAACGTCCGCTCTTCAGTTTTCATCATCATTTCCTTACGTCTCGCTTCGGGTTCGTTTCCTGAGTAAAGCGAACTCTGCTAATAGCCCACTTAATTTAAACGCAGCAGTTGCTCATTTTTCTTGCAACCGCTTTCGCTCTGTCATATCTCTTTCTAATAATTATACGTGCTTACAAGATGGTTGGTTATTTCGACCCACAAGTTAGTATTATGAAGTTAGTGTAACATATTCCTCAAAAATAGGCGCTAGTTCTTTTGTCCTATAACAAAAAAGGCTTGCTAACCCTTCATTTCGTTAGCAAGCCCTTGTTTAATCCTTCAATTCAAAACTCAAAATTCAAAACTCAAAATTATTCTTCAAACACTTTCTCGCCCCGGTTGAGGCGCAAGGCGATTTGATAAGTCTGGTTGGCGCTACGGGCAGTTGGCGAATGGGCGGCGAGGTAGCGCGCTGCCGCAATCAACACATGTTTGGCGGCTTCTTCTGTTCCCGGTGTTTGCATGAGCAAATCGTACTGGCGGTAAGCCGCTTCCAATGATTGAATCGGGTGGAAGCCAGCATCTTCGCGCAAAAGCGCCTTGCCGAGCGTAGCGCGTAATTTAGCCACCGAACCGCCCGCCTCAAGATAAAGCGCTACCAGCGCGCCCGCTTCATTCACTTGCTGCTGTTTGTCCAGCAAGCCCAACAACTGCTTCAGCAAATCATCAGGTTGAGCCTGGGCCGCCGCTACTTCTTCGGGACGGGGTACGGGCAGACGGGTTGGCGGCGTGTTTAAGAAGCGGTCAAGGTAGATGCTCATGGCTGCATCCAGCACACCCCGCATCAGTTCCAGCGAAGGCGCACGCCTCATTCCCTGGTGAACCGCATTGGCATAAGTGAAAGTATGGTGAACCGTGTTCCAGTCCGGGTACTCGTTGGTAATGCCGTAATGGGCCACCCGCCGCGCCGCCGTGTACGCCACTACTCCGGCAAGTTGCTCCAAACTCGCTCCAGTTCGTAATGCGCCCAGGATAATCTCGATAATCGCCTGCGGGTCGTCGCCCAATAGCGTATCTACCAGACCATCATCGGGTTGCCACTGCCATTGCTTGTCAGCGCCTGCCGCTTGCGCCTCGCCCAATTTCTCAAAAGAAGCTTCCAGCAAGGCCACTAAATCAATCGGATTGCGCCACTGGTTCGATTCTTCCATGCGCTGGGCCTCGGTGTAATTCGGCATCAGGCTGGCGAGTACGGGCGCAACGATTTCGGGTTGCCAGCCTGCCCGGTCAAGCGCCTCGAACGCCTTGTTGGTAAAATCGAGCGGATGGCCTGTGTCAATCAGGCGATGGTCGGTAGCGGCGGCAAACAGCATATCGGCTAATTCCCGGTCAGTGTAGCCAGCCCGCACCGCCGACACAATGCAGCGCTCTGCCCCTTCGGTATCGCGCACTTCGACAAACTGGCGAAACCAGCGCTTCAAGCTCGGCAAATCGCGGGCCTGATTGGGCAACGGGTCAACCGCAAAGCGGGCGGGCTGACCGTCGCAATCGCGGGCTACCGCCGTCAGCCCCGTATAAAGCGCTCTGGGCTTGTCTTCTTCGTCCAGGTGCGGCAACAAATTCAGCATTACCGCCAGAATGGTCTCGCCCGTACTCCAACCGTTGCGGCGATTCTGCGCCCCGAACAACAAACCGATGCGGAAGGGGTCGCGGGCAGCTTCAGTGCTGTCGGTTTGTCCGCTCATCAGGCCCAGCGTGGCTTTTGCAATTACCAGCCGAATGTTTCGTTCCAGCCCATCGGTCAAACGCTTGCGCTGCCGCGCCCGTGTATCGCCCGCCGGGGCAAGGTCGAGCCAGACCTGCCCCGCTTCAATTTTAACCGGGAAATTCCGCACATCGTCCGCCCACAAATCAAACGTACCACCGCTCGCCAGATCAAAGCGGGCGTGATGCCAGTGGCAGGTCAAAATTCCGTCGCGCACGCTGCCTTTATCCAACGGAAAACCCATGTGCGGGCAGCGATTATCCACCGCGTAAATCTGCCCATCAAAAGTAAACAGCGCAATAACGTTGCCCCCGGCGTGAATAGTCTTATGCTTTTCGGCAAAAACTTCCGCCGCACTCGCCACCACCGTCCACTCTCCCGGCGCAGCCAAACCAGCTTCCCGTTCCTGTAGTTGCGACATACTTCCTCCTTTTTTAGGGTTTCAAGTTCCAGGTTTCAAGTTTCAAGTTGGGGTTTTCTGCGTTCGGTATCTAATTGGGTAATCCCTAACCTCTGGTCACGTCCTCTTAACCTGAAATCTGGAACTTGAAACCAATATTTTTTCAATTCCACTAATCATTTCCTCTTAACCTGAAACCTGAAACCTGGAACTTGAAACTAATATTTCTTCAGTTCCACCGAATTACCGTCCGGGTCGAGAACGTAGACCGAATCGCCGAAGCCGAAAGAACCCCAGTTGTGCTTTGCTTCGGTCACAATTTGCAGACCGAGGCTCTTGACGTGGGCGACAAAGTCTTCCCAGTTCAGGTTGGTAGCCAGATGAAGACAGAAATGGTTGAGCGCGCCGTGTTGCTCCGGCGCGGGCGTACCCGGTTTCGCCGGGAAAAGGTCAATTAAAGTTTCGCCGAGGCGCACCGATAGAAACGAGCGCGTTCCGGCGGCGTATTCCTCGGCGTTGAGCAGTTGCAGGCCCAACGTTTTGTGATAAAAATTCACGGCG
>JBBQXW010000198.1:0-13707 GCA_038209275.1 Chloroflexia bacterium
GCTAATTTCTTGATATGATTGAGCAAACCGCCATCCAGCAAAATTGCCAGTTCGCGTTCGCTCAACGTGGCGTTCATTTTGATTTCGCTACCCTGACTCACGTTTCGGACGACCACGCCCTGTCCTGCCTTCAATTGTTCCCTTAGCCCAGTGATTTCCAGCAAATCGCCTTGCTCAATTTTGGCGTAATCTTCGGGCGCGGCAAAGGTGAGTGGCACAACTCCGAAATTAATCAGGTTCGAGCGATGAATCCGGGCCAGCGAAATGACCAGCACCGCCTGTACCCCCAGGTAACGCGGGGCAAGCGCGGCGTGTTCGCGGGCGCTGCCCTGCCCATAATTCGAGCCGCCCACCACAAAGCTTTTGCCCAGTTCTTTGGCACGAGTGGCAAAAGTTTTATCTACCCGCTCAAAAGTAAATTCCGCCAGCGCGGGCAGATTCGAGCGCAGCGCCAGCACTTTCGTTCCGGCGGGCGAAATATGGTCGGTGGTAATATTATCGCCGACCTTCAAAATCACCGACCCGCTCAAATTATCTTCAATTTCGCCAAAGCGCGGCAGGGGCTTGATATTTGGCCCGCGTATAATTTCTATAGAAGAAGTATCCTCGATTGGCGGAATAATCATTGCGTCGTTAATCTCGAAGCGTTCCGGCAATTCGATTTGCGGGTATTCGCCGAGGGTGCGCGGGTCGGTAATCACGCCAGTTATGGCGGTGGCGGCGCAAGTTTCGGGGCTGGCGAGATAAACCTTTGCGTCCGGCGTGCCGCTCCGTCCCTCAAAATTACGGTTAAAGCTTCGCACCGCCACGCTCCCGCTCGGTGGCGACATTCCCATGCCGACGCACGGGCCGCAAGCCGATTCTAACATTCGCGCTCCCGCCACAATCATATCGGCCAACCCGCCGCTCCGAGCTACCTGGGTATAGACCTGCCGCGAACCGGGACTGACCGTAAAACTCAGGTTAGGGTGGACACTTTTCCCCTTTAGCACCTGCGCCACCACCGAAAGGTCGCGATAGCTGCTGTTGGTGCAACTCCCGACCGAAACTTGCTGTACCGCAATTCCGGCTACCTCGCTCACCTTCACCACGTTATCGGGGCTGTGTGGCTGGGCAATCAGTGGCTCTAGCGTGTTCAGGTCAATTTCTACATCTTCGTCATAACTTGCGTCTAGGTCTGCCGAGAGCGCCGTCCAGACCTCTTCGCGCCCCTGCGCCCGCAAATAAACCCGCGTCCGCTCGTCACTTGGGAAAAGCGAGGTGGTTGCCCCCAGTTCTGCGCCCATATTGGCAATCGTGGTGCGGTCAATCACGTTCAGACTATCCACGCCAGGGCCATAGTATTCGATAATCCGGCCTACCCCGCCTTTGACCGTCAAGCGCCGCAACAGTTCCAGAATAACATCTTTGCCGCTCACCCAGGGCTGCAACCGTCCGATTAGTTTCACCCCGACAATTTTCGGCATCGCCAGATAAAACGGCCCGCCACCCATCGCGACGGTAACATCCAATCCGCCCGCGCCAATCGCAATCATGCCCAGCCCGCCGCACAAGGGGGTGTGGCTATCGCTGCCCAGCAAAGTCTTGCCCGGTACGGAAAAGCGCTCGGCGTGTACCTGATGGCAAATGCCGTTGCCGGGTCGCGAAAAATATAGCCCGAACTTGGCGGCGGTAGATTGCAAAAAGCGATGGTCGTCGGCGTTCTCAAAGCCAGTTTGCTGCATATTATGGTCAACGTAGCTGACCGATACCTCGGTCTGCACTCTGGGTAGTCCGATAGCCTCGAACTGAAGATAGGCCGCTGTGCCGGAAGCATCCTGAGTTAAAGTCTGGTTAATCCGTATACCAATTTCTGTGCCAACTGCCATTTCGCCCGAAACAAGGTGCGCGCCCAAAATTTTTCGCGCCAGGTTAATTCCCATGCTCTTCCAAAACTCCTCTTTAGCTAAAATCGCTCATCTAACTTAAGAATTATATCACACGTGCCTAATCGCTTTTCGGGTTTGATTTAGAGCAGCATTATCACCTACCAAAAACAAAAGCCGGATATTTTGAGAATTTCTTGCAAGAAATTCTCAAAATATCCGGCTTTTGTTTTTACTTTATTTAATGTAGTTCGGCGGCAATCTGGTCTGGGACGATTAAAATTTTAGCACCAAAATTTAAATCGGGGCTATTAGAAATGGAATGTTTTTTGGCAAAAATACCACCGCTACTTACTTCATAGCCAGTAATTGCCAGCGTATTCTCATCAAGCATTACGTCGCTTATTTCGCCGAGCAATTTTCCGGCTTGCGTTACCACCGAGTTGCCAATGATGGTTTTCAGGTCAGGGAACTTTTGCATAGGATGTTCTTCCTGCGCGACTGCTCCGTCCGGTTCTGGCAAAGTGGCCTGACTGACCGTAATTGCATCATGACCGACGCTACGCATATCGGACAAAGGCAGCACCTTCCCGGCATTAAAAAGGCCGGATTTTATTTTTAATCCCACTACCTGACGGCTAGCCGGGTCAATTATCAAATTATCCAGACTACCAAGTTTGCTGGCGCGCTCCAAATCTACCACCGCCCGGTCTTTCAATTCGCTAAATTTCATTGCTTGCCTTACCTCCCAGAATTATACTTGCTTGATTTTCTCTAGTCTGATTAGCACTAAAGCAAGTTATATACCAGTAGAAGCAGGACTGATGTCTATCGTAACCTCTGCCCTAGCTGGATTTGGATTAACAATCACTTATCCAGCAATTTCGTTGGTGGGTGAAGAAGGCAGCACTTTTTCGAGAGCCTGGAAAAATTCCTGGGCCGTAAAAGGTTTGGCTAAGAAAATATCGAACAGCGTACCTTCTCCAGCCAGATTACCAATCTGGCCTGAAACAACAATGCGGCGCGCTCGGCTCAGTTTAACATCCTGCGTAAACAGTCGGCATATATCCAGGCCAGTAATCGTCCCACCCAAATTATAGTCTGTTATCAGAATATCGGGTACTTCATTAGCAGCTCTTTCCATAGCCTCTAGTCCGTTAGCTGCTGTCATTACTTCATAAGATTTGGTTCGTAACAAACGTTCCATTACACGTAATAAATTAGGGTCATCGTCTACTACTAAAACGTTGAGCATGACTTAACCGGTACTCCTTTCCTAGTACTTCGCTTTTAATCTAACTCTCCTGCAATAGCTTAATTTTAGGTCAGAACAAGCTAAAGTGAAGTGAAAAATATCACACAACTATAGTGACCTAATATTCATCAATTAAGGAACGAACCAATTTGAGCAGAGGAGCAAAGCTTGATAGCAGTTCAGCTTTCTAGGCACTGACTATTTGGTGGCGAAGTATTTTCAAACACGTTTTTCGTGTTATTTATTCATATAGTTCCAATTTTCTCTCTAGTTCTTATGATGACTGTATTATACATAATAAGACCTAAGCATGAATGAGACTATAGACCTAGTTTGAATATGCCTTTCTACCAGATAGCTTTCCGTCGTTAGTCCAATTCTTAATACACCTTTTTATCAAAAATAGTGCCAATCATACTAATTTAAACTAGGTCTTTAGGCTACATCGGCTTTCAATTCAGCTTGCTAAAACCTGACAGACCTATTAGGATAGTACCAGGAGGAAAGATTAAAAATGACCTGGAATGTCCCAGACTGGCGCTTATTGCGTAGCGGGCGACAGAGCGGCCCATACAATATGGCCCTCGACGAAGCATTATTGGAAAGTTATGTTGGTTTAATCAAAGAAGGCGAACGACCCGCTCCAACGCTGCGGCTATACGGCTGGCAACCAGCTTGCCTTTCGCTGGGTTATGCCCAGCGTGCCGAGCGCGAGGTAGATTTTGAAAGTTGTGGTCGGTCAGGTATAGATTGGGTACGGCGACCTACCGGGGGGCGGGCGATTCTGCACGACCTGGGCGAACTCACCTATAGCCTGACCGCCTGTGAAGACGATACCCGGCTTGGCGGGAGTGTACTCGAATCCTATCGCAAAATTAGCGGAGCGTTGGTCGAAGGTCTGGCTAGATTGGACGTAAAAGCCGAAACCGCCGCTAAAGAAGCACGGGGCGAACAGGGCGCGGCTACTGCCGCCTGTTTCGATGCGCCCAGCGCCTACGAAATTACTTTTGAGGGCCGCAAACTTATTGGCAGCGCCCAGGCCCGACGGAGTGGCGCACTGTTGCAGCAGGGTACGATTTTGCTCTCGATAGATGTAGAGCGCCTGTTTAGTGTCCTCAAGCCGCCGCCCCGTCGCAGCCGCGAAGAAGCGATTGCCCAGGTCAGGGACAGGTTGGTTTCTATCGAAGAAGCTCGTAGCAAAGCCGTTTCTTTCGAGGAAGCCGAAGCCGCCTTTGCCCGTGCCTTCGCCGATTATTTTAACACCAAGCTAATCGAAAGCCACCCTACTTCTGCCCAGCAAATTCTGTCTGAACATCTTTATCATGAAAAATACCAGAATCCAGCCTGGAATATGGAGCGACAGCGCGCTACTCCGGCCTTCCGCTAAAGCAAGCAGTCCACCTCGCTACTACATATAATATAGTGCAAGCGAAAATTCCGGCTTTTTTAGCTTTTGCAAAATTTGCAAAAGCTAAAAAGTAATTCTGGTTTAGTGGTTAAGTTGACCGAATTGGAGTAAAATAAGCCACCAGAGTCACTTGGATTAGACCCAATGACTATAACAATTTTGGAAGTTTTCAATTATACTTAGCATATCATAATTGTCTTCTTAAACCTTGCAATCCTGGCGCTACAAATCCAGTTCTACGCCGTTTATACTATTAGCAACTATTTTGCCGAGGTTAATACATAAAGTAGATAGGTGTTTTATGTCCAAAGCATCCCCTGGTCAAACTTCTTCCCCGCCCACCCGTTCGCCCGAACAAAGGGCCGAGGCTATACCAAACGGGCTGGATGAACTTAACCAGGAAGATTTTAAACGTTTGAGCCAATCGCCGTTACTCAGTTCGGTGCTTTCGCTGGAACCCGCCGGGGTAATTCGGGCAATGGCCCTTAGCTTTATCGCTTTTTGCACTATCGGTACGATAGTAGTAAGCGATTGGCCCTTGCAAACGCTGCTGATGTATTTGCTATTGGTGGTAGGTGGTACAGCGGTCTTTTTCGTTACCGGCAATAATGGGCATTTACCGCCGCTAGTTGAACTTGGCGCAGTAGCTTTAGAGACGGTTTTACTGATTGCCTCAGTGTTGGTGGCGGGCTTGAATAACAGCATGTTTTTCTCGCTGCTGCCGCTTTATGTGGTGGTCGGCCATATTCAGGTCAGGTTTCGGATGCGCTATGCTCTGCCCTTGAGTGGCCTTATCTGGCTGATTTTGGTGATTTGTATTTACAGCAGCGAGAGTAGTGGAGTACGCACCAACTTTGTAATTATTGCCCTCATGCTGACTTTGCCGCTTATATTTACCACTATGACTGCCCGCTTTATGGTGCGCGAGAGTCGCCAGCACGCCCGATTGGTGCAGACGCTGGCGGAATTGCAAAGATCGGAGGAGCGCTATCGGCAGGTGACAGACCGGGCCAACGATGCGATTTATATTCTCGATGGTTCGGGGCGGTTTAGCTTTGTCAATCCTAAAATGTCTGAACTGAGTGGTTATGCCGCAGAGGAGCTAATCGGGAAGCATTTTACTTCAGTTTTAAGCGCTCAGAGCCGTACCCTGGCCCGTGAACGATTGCGGAATTCGCCTGCACGCGACCAGAATACCCCCGACGATGTGGTGCAACTTGAACTGGTACGTCGCGACGGTGCAAAAGTGACGATTGAAGTGAATACTTCGCTTTTCACCGAGAGTGAAATTCGCGAAGGTCAGACCTTTGCCACGCCCGGACGGGGCTGGGTTGGGGTGGCGCGCGATGTCACCGAACAACAACGGATGCGCGCTCAAATGGTGCGGCGCAACCGCGACTTAACCGCCCTGAATGCAGTAATCAGCACCGCCACTCAGTCGCTGGAACTGGACAAGACCTTGAACGATACGGTAACAACGCTGGTAGATGTATTGGGCGCTGACGTAGCGGGTATTACCCTGATTGAAGACGAGACCCGCCTCTTGAAAGTAGGCGCTTACAAAGGGGCAAGCGATATGGTGGTGCGGGCGGTTAGTCCCGGCAATTTGAAAGAAGGCGAAGGTTTGACCGGCGAAGTCGCCGCTACCGGGCAGCCTATGCTTATTGGTGATATGACCACCGATCAGCGCGTAACAATTAGTACCGTCCGCGAAATGGGCCTGAAAGCTTTTGCCGCTGCCCCAATTAAGACCCGTGACCGAATTTTGGGCGTACTAAGCCTGATTAGCCACGAAGAAAACGCCTTTACCCAGGATGATTTGGATTTGCTGGTCTCAATTGGCAACGGGCTGGCGGTAGCGATTGAAAACGCCCGGCTCTACGGTACTTCACTCAATCAGGTGCGCGAACTGACCTGTCTGGCGGAAATAGCCAGCGCGATTAATCTTTCGGAAGCCCAGAGCGAAACCCTCGACAAGATAGCCGAGATTATTGGCAACAATTTGGGCTATCGTGGTTGTGCAATTTATCTGGTTGACCCCGAACAACATATGCTGCAAGGCTTTGGCACGCACAAGCTATCCGAAAAATTTGTCAAAACTATCAATGAAGCCGTAACAATGCGCGACGACAAGCACGAAATCGAGAAATGGCCGCTGTTTCAGGCGCTCCACAGCACCACGCCAGTGGTAACGCCCGTATCTAAATATTGGCTGGAAGGCCGGATGAATACTTCTTTAGTGGAGGTTTTTCAGACAGAATCGCAACAGGCGGGCTGGAATACCGTTATCAGCGTGCCGTTGCGTTTGCAGGGGCAGAACGTGGGTGTAATTGGCTGTTACAGCGCCGAAAAAACCCCGCCGCCCGACAGCGAGTTGCGGTTGCTGACTACGATTGCCAACCAGACTTCGCTGGCAGTTCAAAATGCCCGGCTTTACCGCGAGCAACATCGCCGGGCCGAGCAATTGCGGGCCGTTGCCGAACTGGGCCGGAAGATTGGCTCAATTTTGAGCGTGGATGAACTGTTGCCCTTTATTACTCGGTTGCTCCAACAAACTTTCGACTATTATAGTGTCTGCATCTTCCTGATTGACCCGCAAGACCCGCGTTCGTTGCTATTAAAGGCTTTTACTAGCTGGCATCAGGATACTCAGGTTGGCTTGCGGCTCTACATGGGCAATCAGGGCGTTATTCCCTGGGTTGGGGAACATGGCGAACCGGCAGTGCTGCCCGATGTGAGCAAAGACCCGCGCTACCTGGAATATGCCGATGCCGGGGTGGTGCGCTCGGAGCTAACCGTGCCGATTCGGAGCGGGGCGCGGGTGGTCGGGGTACTCGATATTGCCAGCACGATACCGAACGGCTTTGACGAGGTAGATTTGGCGACCATGCAAGCGATGGCGGAACAGGTAAGTATTGCGCTGGATAACGCCCGGCTCTACACCGAGCTAAACCGAATTGTAATGCAGCTAAAGAGCGCTAACATTGAACTGGAAGAAGCTACCCGTCACAAAAGCGAATTTCTGGCAAATATGAGCCACGAACTACGCACGCCGCTCAACGCTATTATCGGTTTTAGCGAATTGTTGCAGGATAAGGTTTTTGGTTTGCTCAACGAAAAGCAAGACCGCTATGTCAACAATATTCTGGTGAGTGGGCGGCATTTGCTGGCGCTGGTGAACGATGTGCTGGATTTAGCAAAGGTCGAGGCCGGACGCATGGAATTGCACCCCGAAGACTTTAACCCCGACGATGCGATTCGCGATGTAGAGGCGATTGTGAACGGCATCGCCACCAAAAAGAAGTTAACTATTTCCAACAAATTTGAAGCCAATCTGAAAGCGCTGCGGGCCGACAAGAGCAAATTCAAGCAAATTATGTATAATTTGCTTTCTAATGCGGTAAAATTCACGCTGGAAGGCGGCTCGATTACCGTGCTGGAGCGGCTGATAGAAAAGCCCAATAATAAAGGGGGGATTGGGGCATTTATCGAAATTGCGGTGCAGGATACCGGCATCGGTATTCGCAAAGAAGACCAGGGACAAATTTTTGAGGAGTTTCGGCAGGTTGAAAGTAGCTATTCGCGCCAATATCAGGGAACTGGCCTGGGTCTGGCCTTGAGCCGCCGCTTGATAGAGTTACACGGCGGGCAGGTTTGGGTTGAAAGCGAACTGGGGCAGGGCAGCACGTTCACTTTTACCCTGCCGCTAGAAATGGTCGAGGTTAGCCCCTCCAATTTGGGCCTGACTCCTTCCGACCCGATTGACCGTTTGCTGGAAGCACACGCCCAGACCCGGCTTGAAAAACAGGTGGCACAAGAAGTTGAGCGGGTCGCCGGACGCAGCGAAACGGACTTTCTTGCTCCGCCCGAAATTTCGGCAGATGAAAAGGAAAACCTTGAAGCCGTCGCTACCGGGTCGGTGGTAGTGGTAGTTGAGGACGACGATAATTTTGCCGAGTTGCTCGGCTTGTACCTGAGCAGTGGCGGCTACCGAATGGAGCGAATACGCAAGGGCGATGAGGTGCTGCCCTACCTGGAGCAGATGACCCGATTGCCTTTGCTCATCACAATGGATGTGCTGCTGCCCAACAAAAACGGCTGGGATGTGTTGCGCGATTTGAAGGCCCAGCCTCATTTAAAGCACATTCCCGTCATGATTATCAGCTTGATGAACAATCCCGACCTGAGCCAGCGCCTCGGCGCAACTACTTCGCTGGTCAAACCCATCAAAAAAGACGAATTTCTGGCGGCTATCCAGCGTTTAGAAGCCGAACTTAAAGAGCAAGGACTAGGCGTGGAGGTTAAGGGCAATGCTAAATAACACTAATTTTCTGTAGGAGGGGGCTGCGCCCTCGATTTCGGAAACTACCGTATGAGGAAATATTATGATACCTGAAGTTGGCGATATAAAGTTTGAGCAAGCGATGGACAGGTTCGATAAAATAGAAAGAAAAATGCCAGCCTGGAAGGGATGGGAGGAACAACCAGGTCACGAATTTGTCATTGTGCGTGAAAAAGATAGGCACATTTACTTTTACCCGGTCAAGTACATTATTGCAGTAGCAACCGGGTTAAGTGAAGTAAATATAGAAGATGATGAAGTCCTGAATTACGCTAATAGCCATAAACTCAGGGTGGTAAGTGCCGCAAAATATTTGGAACAGGTTGTCCCTGAAAAGGAAAAACCAGCTAAATCCAAAATCACTACTTCAAAAGCCGTCACTCCCGTTTCTGATGCTCAACTTTTCAACCCCGCCTTACTGCTTATTCGTATAGAGCGGTTTAAGGAAACGCAGCATAAGTCGTTCACTGAGGAATTCTACCTTGAAGACGAACGCAATTATAAGGTGGATGCTTCAAAGCTTCTCCATGAAGAATTGGGCAAGAATGGAGAAAAACTAAAGGCAATGATAGACACAGGCGATTTTAAAGAAACCGCTGGTTTAATAAGGTCGCTTTATCAAAAAGAGAACCTGCTGTATAAACCCTGGGAAATTCTGCCTTTTCTTAAGGCTGAGGATGAGCCATTTGTGCGCTTGCTCTACGATTTACTTTATGGAGAGCGAAAATTTTCGATTCGGTTTCAAAATTGGATAGACTTATTAAGCAAGGATAACGTTCTTTGCTGGCCTGCCGCTACTTACCACTTGATGTTGCACAACCCGAAAGACCACATTTTCGTTAAACCGGGTACTATTGGCAAATTTCTGAAGGCTGTTGGCAGTGGGCTTGTCTGGCAGCCGCGCACAAATCCAATCTTTTATGCCGAAATCCAGCGCTTTGCTAAAGCGATTTTGCCGGAGCTAGAGCCATTGGGCGCACGAGATATGATAGATGTGCAATCTTTCACTTGGGTTTTACGGGAATTTGAGTAGTCCTTTTCAGGAGATAAGATGAGAAAAGAATCTGTTTATTCAGCCGATTTTGATTTTCTGTCGAATCATCCCGCCGGAGTGTGTGCGCCGCAGGGTTTTCGGGCGGGCGCGGTTTATTGCGGATTGAAAACTTATGGCGAAGGCAAGCTCGATTTGGGCGTTTTGCTATCGAGTGCGCCGTGTGCCGCCGCCGGAGTTTTTACGACGAATCTGGTGCGGGCTGCCCCGGTGCTTTGGGATGAGGAAGTAGTGGGACGGGGTCAGGCTCAGGCGATAATTTATAACGCTGGAATTGCCAACGCCTGTACGGGTGAGCAAGGCTTGATTGATGCCCGTGAAATGGCGGCGTTGACGGCGGCAAAATTCGGGCTAGAGCCAGAAAATGTACTGGTGACATCTACCGGGGTAATCGGGCATCTTTTGCCAATGGAGAAAATTCGGCAGGGCGTGGAAGATTTGAAGGTAATCGAGGGCGAAGTGGCGGGTGTAGCGGCTTCGTTTTGCATTATGACCACCGACACTCGGCCCAAACGTTGCGTTGCCCGGTTGATGCTGGGCGGGAAGCAAATTTTCATCGGCGGCATGTCCAAAGGGGCGGGCATGATTCATCCGAACATGGCGACGATGCTGTGCTACCTGACCACCGATGCTGCCGCGACTCCGGCCTTTTTGCAGGCGGCTTTGCGCGAACTGGTGCAGGATAGTTTTAACGCGATTACGGTAGACGGCGATACCAGCACCAACGACTCGGTGCTGCTGCTGGCGAATGGCGTAGCAGGCAACCCGATGCTGGGCCAGGGTGCTTCTGCCGAGGACGAACGCAAATTCAAAGCGGCCTTAAGCAGCGTAATGACCTATCTGGCAAAAGAAGTAGCCCGCGATGGCGAAGGCGCGACCAAGTTAATTGAAATCTGGGTGCGCGGTGCTGCCACCAAAGACGAGGCGCGAATGGCGGCCCGTACCGCCGCCGGAAGCAATTTGACCAAAGCGGCGATTTTTGGTGGCGACCCGAACTGGGGGCGCGTTATTGCTGCCGCCGGACGGAGCGGTGCAAAGTTCGACCCCGAAAAAGTGGACATTTATTTTGATGACGTGCCGCTCATGCTGGCGGGCGTGCCGCAAGCCTACGACAAAGCCGCCGCCCAACAAGCCCTCAAAGGCCCAACCGTTTACGTTACAGTTGATTTGCACGCAGGTGAGGCCGACGCTCTCGCCTGGGGCTGCGACCTAACCCAGGAATACGTGGTGATTAACAGCGAGTATGAAACTTAAATCAATAATCTGAAGGAGTAGTTATGTTTACGTCTAAGAAATTAGTCATAGATAAAGTTTATAGTCGTGCTGACCTCCGAAAATTATTCGATATAACTGCTGCTGCACTCAATAACGGTGTTTTCAGACCTGTGAGGTATCAATTAGTTTGGTTGTTCATAACCGAGGAAAAAACTGCTGATATGACTAATTATGTTGATCAACTCAAAGGTAATTCCTTATATTGGCAAGGACAAAAGAAAGGGGTACTGACGAACTAATAATTCATCATGAAAAGAGTAGTCTGGAAATCCTTGTTTTCTACAGAAGAAATAAAACAGAGTTTCCTGGCTCAGGGTTTCGATATGAAGGTCAATTTCGTTACAAATCACATTCTGGCCCCTTGCCAACGCGGTTTGTATTGGAGCGTGTGACTACTCCATTATCTAAGTAATACGCTTATGACTTTCGTTGCTACTATAATGATGATTAAGGTCAGGCAAATGGTAACTCGGCACTCAAGGCCGAGCTACGAAGCCAAAGCCCACTAAAGGGGCTGGCAAATAGGTTAAAAGTAATGCAGTTTCAGTCCCTTTAGCGGACTTACACTGTGTAGCTCGGCCTTGAGTGCCGAGTTACCACTTGCCGAGGTTAATTTTTGCTGAAGTAAGAAGAAAGTTAGCTGTGGAAGATTTAATTCAAAGACTTGATAGCTGGTTGCAAAAGAACCGACCTGATTATTATCAACTTTTACAACCCGGTCTTTCTAGCGATGAAATTGCTGGATTTGAGGACACGCTTCAGGTAGAACTTGCTCCTGAGTTCAAACTTTTTTACAAGTGGAAAAATGGTCAATCTTGTACTGAGCCTGATTTCTTTTACAGTGCAAGAAAATACGATTTTCAAAAAGAACGCTACTTCGTTCCTGACCGACCAATAGCTGATAAAGGCTTCATTTACAATTATGTTTTTATGACTAGGGACAATATTCTTGGTCTGCACAAAATGATGAACGATGCTTTAGAAACCATGAGCCATAAAGCACTAACAAATCTTTTACTACAACGATGGTGGAATCCGAAATGGATACCTTTCCTGGATCATGTTTGCCTCAATAGACAGTGCCTCGATATGAGCGGAATATGGGATGGCAAAGCAGGTCAAGTAATATCAGTTGCGGGAGGAAACGGCGACGGTGGAAATCAGTATATTACTCACGAAAGCTTCTACAAGTGGTTAGAAACCACTTTGCTATTATTTGAGAATTATGAATGGATTTATGACACAGAGCAAGGATTTCACCCTAAAAATTTGATTGGCTCTATTCCACCAGAAATTAACTCTGGTTATCCAATACAAGAGCCTACGTTGCCAAATTTATTAAAGTAGAGACATAGAAAACCTCCGTGTCTCCGTGCCTCCGTGATGAAAATTTAATCTGTGTTCATCGGTGATTAATTTTCTTGGAGTTGGAAAGGAACTGACAACATGGCGTTGTTAACCGATTATTTTGGGGTAGTGGCGCGGGATGCTTCTTACGAGTTTAATACTAATCCGGCTTATCCTGATGGCTTGAATCAGGCTTTTTTGGGTAGCCAGTTCAATAATATTGCTGCGCTGGGAGCGGGCTGGCTGCGCTTTGAATTTCACGTTGAGTGGGGCGACTCCTCGCCATCAGGTAGCCTTGATTATCGCAAAACCGATTGGTTTGTGGTGGAAGCTAACCGATGCGGCATCAAATTATTGGCGCTGGTCGGAAGCGGTACGCTCAAGAACACTCTGAAAGATTTAAATCTGCCAGCCGATAAAGCCGACGGGACAAACGCCTACATTCGGGCCTACGTTGACCGCATCGCCGAGATTTACAATCGCTACCCCGGCGGACAGATTGCCGCCTGGGAAATTTTGAACGAGCCGAACGTTTCCGCCGAACTGTATAACGAGACCGGCGGCAAGCAACAGGAGGTTAGCCCCGAACGCTTTGCCACGCTGCTGGCTAAAGTGCGGCGCAAACTCGACGCGCTGGGCAACCGCGCCCCGGTACTTATCGGCGGCTTGCTCAAGGGCGTGCCAATCGAGAATACCACGCGCTACACCACCGATTTTCTGGAAAGCCTTTACACCAGCAAGCCCATCGGCTTTTATACCAAAAGCGAAAAACATTTTCCCTGGGATGGCGTTTGCATCCATCCCTACCCCGATTTGTCCAACCGTACCGACCCGGCCCTCCAGACCTACACCTTCTTGCAGCAGATGTACGCCGTGATGACCAAGTACAAAGAGCCGGGACGTATCTGGATTACCGAAATCGGCTGGGAAGCCGAGCCAAGTTTAGACCCGACCACCCCGCCCAGCAGCGCCGAGCAGAAGCAACTCGACTACATGCGTTCGCTGCTAGATTTGCTCCTGCCTAACATGAGCAGCGCCATTGCCCGCTTTTTTTGGTTCAAGCTGGAAGATTTTTCGATTAACGGACAGCAATACAACAACTGGGGATTGGTGCGCCTCAAACCCGGTAGCAACGATGTGCGCATGTACTCGCCCGGCGGCGAA
>JBBQXW010000199.1:0-13689 GCA_038209275.1 Chloroflexia bacterium
ACTGCTTCGCCTTGCATGGGTGCGCCCCCGGCTCGGTGGCAGATGCCCGTGAAATTGCGGATAGCCATTGCTTCAATTTGTGGTTGGGGCAGGCGGGCGAAATAATTGGTCTCGTGCAACTGACCGAGCTTTTTAATAAACTGCTTGACGAACTGGTCTTGCTGCTTCTCCAGCCAATAAACTCCTTCTTCCAGCACATAGTACCGATTTTTAACTAAACTGTCTTCCTCCATCATTTTATTCCCCACATCATTCTTCCCTACTACCAGGATTTGCGCTTGCTATGGTAAGTTCACGAAGAATCCTAAAACCTGTTTCATACATCGGTAGGGGCTTGATTCATCAAGCCCAATCGGGTTCGATAAATCGAACCCCTACCAATCTTGCAACAGGTTCTGAGATGCTTCGTACCTCAGCATGACGAGCGAATTCCTGATTTTATTTTCCTTACCAGTTTGGCCCTATGACCCCACTCATAGCCGCTTCCAGATTCAAATCCAGCTCAGGACAGCGATATTGCAAAGCGCGCAGCAACCCAAAATTTCCGGCTAACATCATTGCGCCATGTGGCACGGCAAAATAAGGGGCTAGAACCTGGCTGGATAATCTGAGGTGCCGTCCCCGCAATAATCCCCGGCGTGGCCCGGTAACAGCCAGTAGCGTCGCTTCCTCAGTTGGTTCTGCCATATAGAGCGCCCCGTGTCCCTGCGTATCAAAAACCTCATCGTTGGTTAGGGTTCCTTCCGCCAGCTTTGTCAACAATTTTTCAAGCTGGCCCGGTTGCAACTCCCCAGTATGATGCTCGAAAGTTGCGCTAATATAGCCTCGTTCGAGCAAGAAAGCCAGGCTATGAAAATTTCCCAGATTGGCAATCAGCACCGTTCCACTTTCGGCTGTCATCGCTACCTGTGCATCGTCTAGCGCCCCCAGTGCCGCCGCCGGGCCAGTATCCATCAGTAACAAGGGCGTTTCTGGCTCAAGCACAGGCCGCACGCTTTGGGCCACCGCTTCAAACCGGGTCAATCGGTTGGGAATATTATCATCCAGAAAAGCAAAAGCCGCCAGATGATTTTCGGCTGCCAATCGTTCCTGAATGTAATCAAAGCGAAAGCGCCGATCAGATACGTCGGGAGGCGCTGCTCCATGGTCGAATACCGCGAGAGCCAGCGCGTCCGGCGCAAAGTTTACTCCAAACCGCCGGAAATTGGCTGCAATTGCCTCATAATCAAAATCGCCAAAGCGCAAAAGTTCCAATTCCGGGTGCTTGACCGTCAGGCGTTGGGCTTCTTCTTCCGACACCAATCGAATGCCCATTTCCTCGACGGCCTGTAAATTGTCATCAAAAGTGCGGGCCGGATCGGGCAAGCAATAGACGGGCAACCCGGCCTGGGCGTGGTCGCGCACCGCCCACCCAACTGGCCCGCCCCCCATCAGCACCCCGCCGATAAGTAAGCCGCGCCTTTCCCGCGTTGCCGCCTTCACGCGCTGGGCCAGTTGTACCGTTGGCGAAGGCAGCACCATCTGAAAGCTGTTCTCGATAGTACTGCTGCTATCGTACAACAAAATATCCTGAGTCCCCGTCCCGACATCTACCGTCAAAACTTGCATATATATCTGCTCTTTAGTTCCTGAATTTTTGCATTGACAAAAGGCATTGCACCTGTTACGATTCATATTGTGAAGCCAGATGCTTCATTAAATAAAAAACGCAAGTTTCCTCTCGGTGGGTCGGCCCAGACTGTATGGGCGCGGGTCAGGTGTAAGCGGTTAGTAGTAATACTAATGTCAGTGTCATCCCTGCGAGCCGAGAGGTTTTTAATTTTATACTTCCCAAACAGCTAATTTAGCTTGTAAAACCTTAAAAATCTCGTTGTTTTGCGTTTCGTAGCCATCCATGATAAGCCCAGCAATCATGTCAGCAACTTGCAAGCCATCATCCTTGTGAGAAACAGACGGGGAAACCTTGAAACTACAATTTATTCCCTCTGTTCTGAACTCATTAGATATGCGAACCCTTAGTTTTTGGGCTACCGCTACCAAATGCTTTGCTTCATCAATCTTGAGATAGAATTTGCTAATTTGAACCGAAGCAGTTGCGGTTAATTTAGCAAGTAGCTCGTTGGTAAGCTCGTTTCCTCCTAACTTAGAAAGAGTCAAAGCTTGCTCACTCTCAGTTTTATTGAGTACCGCAATATAGGCTTCAAAATCCAAATTTGCAATTTCAATAAAGAATTGTCGCCTTATTATTATACCCAGGTTTCTCTGATACTTAAATTCAAAATTGTTCGGCAGTTTAAAACGATTTCTTAATTCCGCAAGTTTATCAGAGATAGCCTGTTTATCCTGCGTAACAATCAAACACTGTACATAAAAAGGCGTAGAGCCTGTATTTAGCTTGAAACCGGGGTCTCCGGCTGCGTCGAAAAAATAGTAGTGCATGAATAACTTTTGTCCTAAAACCGAATACAACGTTAGAAATTGTTGAATTGCTAATTTGAGCTATTATACAATATTTCTAACGTTTGTTCGTTTAGGGTGGCTGAGAAAGCCTGATTGTATATGTAGTATAGCAGAATTAGTCCAGCGGGCGCATTACCAGTCCGGTCATAAATTTGGGGTAGAAATAGGTGGATTTGGGCGGCATCTGTTCCTGGGCATCGGCGACGGCACGCATGTCGGCAAGACGGGTGGGCGGCAGCAGAAAAGCGATTTGGGCCAACCCGCCATCTACACGAGCGAACGACTCGCGCTCATCCCGCACATAGCTCAGACTATCTTCTACCTTGAGGCTTTGGTCGCTCAGGCCCAGGCAATTTTCCAGAATCAGCGAATGTAAGATGGTTACTTCCAGGCGTTGCCAGGCGGCAGAGCGCGGCGGCATAAGTTCGCTGGCGCTTTCTTCGCTCTTCAATTTGAGCAAAATAAAGCGGCTTTGGCCCTGAACCGAGCGCATATATAGTCCGAGTACATGGTTCAGACCGGGCTGGTCGCTTTCTTCCGCCAGACTGGTTTCGTTGGCGCGGCGTACTAACTCGGTGGCAAACGGCGCAGGGTCGCTTTCACCGTCCAGTGAAACTTCTTCTATACCGAAGAAATGCGACAAATTGCTATCCAGTTCGGCTAATTGCTCCGCCGTCAAGCCGCTTACGGTGCGATGAAGCGGGATGATATGTAATCCGGCATCCTGAAAAGAGGTTAGCCCTACCAGAATATAGTCCGCCGGGCCGCCTACCGGGTCGCCTGCCCGGTGACGTTCGTCCCGATAATCCAGCGCGGTCTGGTAACGGTGATGTCCATCGGCGATGTAGAGTTTTTTGCGGGCGAAAGCCTGGGCGATTACTTTAATTGTTGCCGGGTCTTGGACGCGATAAAGCCGGTGCAAATCGTTCCATTCGTCGGTGAATTGATAAATGGACGCTTGTTCCAGCGCAGCATTATAAAAATGAGTTATTTGCTGATTGGGGTCGTCGTAAAGACAAAAAATCGGACTGAGGTTAGTATTAATCGCTTCCAATAAAGCCAATCGGTCAGCCAGCGCCCGCGCCAGGGTTAGCTCGTGCGGTATTACAATCTCGCGGCTATAATCTTCCAGCCGCAGCGCTCCCACCAGCGCCTGACGGCGATAGCGCACGCCGTAAAGCTGGAATTCCTGTTCGTACACATAAAAGGTAGGGCGTTCGTCCCGTGTCAATAGCCATTCGTCTTCCCAGTTGCGTAATACGGCGGCGGCGCGAGTGTAGCGATTGTTGGCAAAATTATCTTCAGGGAAAGTTTCGCCCAGTTCGAGCCGAACAATATTATAGCGATTGCGCTCCAAATAGCGGTGCTGGGCTTCCAGTCCGATTACATCATACGGCGGGCAAACCACTTCTCGGATATTACTCATTCCGACCCTGGCGAGATTATAGCGCAACCCGCGAAATGGTTTGATTTCAGCCACTGCTTACCCCTTTAAATTTATACTTTTCCTTAGTTTTTGAAATTTTTTGCAAAAAATTTCAAAAACTAAGGAAAGTTTCATGAATCAAAGAAAATGGTGCTAGGCATCCCCTAGATTAACGAAGCGCAAATTCTCGACACCGGGAATTTTGCTTAGTTCCTGGATAATTTCGGGTGTCACCGGGTCATCTACGCTCAGTACCATTACCGCCTCGCCGCCACGCTCTCGCCGCCCTACATCCATTGAAGCGATATTGATGCGATAGTTGCCCAATAGCGTGCCAACCTTGCCAATTACCCCCGGCATATCGGTGTGGCGGCTGATTAACAAATAGCCGACTGGCGCGACTTCGACTGGATAGCCGTTGATACGGACAATGCGTGGTTCGCCGTTGACCAGCGTGCCATCAAAGCTTCGCAGTCCTAATGTATCTGCCGCATCACCGACCTTTGCCTGATTTTGCACCCGCAAGGAAATGCTCAAGCCGCTAAACTGGCCTTCCTCTTTGGTGGCTTTCTCGACTACTTCCAGACCCCGGCGCTGGGCGATAGAACGGGCATTAACCAGATTTACGGGTTCTTCGTTGCTTGTTCCCTGCAAAAGTCCTTGCAAGGCTGCCATGCCGATTAGTTTGGCGTGGTTGGGCAAAGTTTCGCCCTGGCACAAAATCTCTATTCGCTGAATTGAACCGTTGGATAGAGCCGTCGCCAACCGCCCCAGCTTTTCCGCCAGATTCAAATAAGGCTTCAATTCGGTCAGGGCTTCGCGGCTCAGGCCCGGCAAATTAACCGCGTTCGGCACGAGTTCGCCGTTAAGGGCGGCAACCACCGACTCGGCGGCATCTACCGCTACTTTAATCTGGGCTTCCTGAGTCGAAGCGCCCAGGTGCGGTGTCACAATTACGTTATCGTGGTGCAGCAACGGGTAATCGGCGGGCGGTGGTTCTTGCTCAAATACATCCAGTCCGGCGGCGGCTACCTTGCCACTGTTGAGTGCTTCAAATAATGCGGCTTCGTCTATAATACCACCTCGCGCTGCGTTTATGATACGCACACCGTCTTTCATTTGGGCAAACGCGGCGCTGCCTATCATATGCTGGGTTTCCGGCAATAGCGGCGAGTGTACCGTAATAAAATCGGCCTGGCGGTAAATTTCGGCCAACTCGACCATTTCGATGCCCTGCTTTTCGGCATAAGCTGGCAGCACAAACGGGTCGTAAGCGATTACCTTCATGCTAAAAGCTGCCGCTCGTTTGGCGATTTCGGTGCCGATGCGTCCTAATCCGACAATGCCCAATGTTTTATCGGCCAGCTCGACCCCCATAAACTGCTTGCGTTCCCACTTGCCGCCTTTTAAAGTATTGTTGGCCTGAGTGAGCTTGCGGGCAGTCGCCATAATCAAGAGAAAAGCCTGTTCACAGGCCGCGATAGTGTTGCCACTCGGCGTGTTAACCACAATTACGCCGCGCTCGGTGGCGACTCCTACATCCACGTTATCTACGCCTACCCCGGCGCGGGCGACTACCTTTAGCCTGGTAGCGGCTCGAATGACTTCCGCCGTCACTTTGGTCTCGCTGCGAACTATCAACCCATCGTATTCGGGGATAATTTTCAGCAACTCCTCTTTTGGCAGTCCTGTCTTTATATCAACTTGGAGTCCCGGCCCTTTGGAGGCTTCTTCCTTCAACCGCGCAATGCCTTCTTTTGCAATCGGGTCGCTGACCAACACTTTATACATGTTTTAAATACTTCCTTTTACTTTGGACAACAGCAAATTTGTGAAGAATTATACTATTGATTTTGAATATCTGTCAAACTTTCGTCTGTTTTTCTTCGGTCATTTTATAGCGGTTTCCCAATTTCGTACAGTTTTATACAGTAAACCCCCAGGATTTTACAGCTTTTTAGCGTTATAATTACTCATGATACCAGACAACTTTAACTTTTTAATGCTTACACTAACATCCAACTACCTTGAAAAATCTTTCCTCGTTTTAAGATTTTGTCTAAATAAATACAGGAAAGGAGTTAGCTATGCGCGACGAAAACTCGCAGGTTCGCCCGGTCAGGCCAGATGCGCCAGGCCGAACCAAAGCCGGGAAATTCAAGCAAGGGCTGGTAGGCTTGCTGCTGGCTTTTGGCTTTGTTTTTGGCATTTTAAACTTTACGGGCTTTTATACTTTCGGCGATTTACTTAACGACCTGTTACCGCATCCCAGCTACAACGGCTGTTTACTCAAACGCCGCGCTCAATGCCCTGGCAAAGATTTGCGTGGCGTAGCTTTGATTAAACGCTATGGCCCGCGCGAAGATTTAAGTGAAGCAAATCTGCAAGGAGCAGATTTGAGCGGAGTACATTTGGGCGAAGGCGAACGCAGTAACGTTATTCTGGCAAAAGCCAATTTACGTAACGCCAATTTAACTAACACTGATATGCAGGAAATTGATTTAACTGGCGCGAATTTACAAAATGCGATTTTGCGAAAGGCATCGGTAATCGGTTCGCTTGTAAGCGGGGCGGATATGCGGGGCGCGGACTTGCGCGAGGCCAATTTGTCGGGATTGATACTGGATAGCGTGCTGTTGGCTGATGCGAACATGGAGGAAGCTGGTTTAGTGGGCGTTAGTCTGCAAAAGGCGAATTTGCAAGGCAATAACATGCAAAAGGCTAGTTTATACAGGGCGAATTTACAAGGGGCGAATTTACAAGGTGCGAATTTGCATGAGGCGGATTTGCGTGAGGCAAATTTAACCGAGGCTAACTTAACCGGCGCTGATTTGACCAATGCTAAACTTGCTAACGCTTTTCTGACCGGGGCAAAGCTGGATGGTGCAAAATCGGAAAGGCTGGGCGAATGTAAAATCAGGCGGGAAGGGCAATGTCCCGACGCGCCACTGATGCGTGTCGGGTTGGATAAAGCAAACCTGGTTGGAGCGAACTTTCAACGGACTAATTTTAGCGAGGCTGGGCTGACCGATGCTGACTTGAGTCGGGCTAATTTACAAGAGGCTAATTTGCGCGGGGCCAACCTGTGGGGCGCAAACTTGAGCGAAGCGGATTTGCGAGGTGCAGATTTGCGAGGTGCTAATTTAAAACATACCAATTTTCAAGGCGCAAATTTGCAAGGGACGCTTTTCGATTCCTGGATACGAATTGTAAAAGGGTGTGTCATTCTGGCGGAAAACGCTGATTGCTCCGGCATGGATTTGAGTGGCGGCGATTTTCGGGGACTTAATATGCGGCACGCTAATTTGAACGAAGCTATTTTGCGCGGCGCTAATTTGAGCAACGTTGATCTATCTGAGGCGCAACTCTTTCACACCGATTTTCAAGGAGCTAATTTAAGCGGGGCAAATTTAACTAACGCTTTTCGTACTAAAGTTGATTTTCGTGGCGCTAATTTGCGAAATGCCAAAGGCACTCCACAAGCTAAAAATTATGATTTACTTGACGGTGCTGACCTAACCAATTCAAATATTGGTGCAGTAGTCGGATAAGCTAGTGCAGAAATAGAAATATTATTCAAAGGAGCAATACTTGTAACTAAGATTAGGTTTTGTTATGTCATAAAGAGAACTCAATACTTGTAACTTGTCATAAAACCCTTCTTCATGTAAAATAGCGTAAATCTAAACTAAATTTTTTCGTTTGCAAAATTTACATGAAAGCTGCACCGATACCAGAGGTTCACATACCCTCGTTTAAGTTGGATTTTGGCTAATTGAGTACCAAAAGTTTCTGACGAGACGCAGCCACGCAGAAAGGGATTTTATTGATGAAGAAATTGCCGCCAGAAATTGAGGAGCGTTATGGGGTAGGGCGCGGTCTGGTACTCCCGGTGGTGGTTACGCAGCGCCAACTGGATATGCTCAGGGCGGCAGAAGCCGAATCGGACAAGGGCTGGAATGTGATGCTGCTCATTTTCTCCGGGGCAAAGATTTTGGCTCATGCCGAACCGGGTAGCTACAAATACCGTCTGCCCGAATTTCGGATTCCTGATGATACGCTAGACCTGGAAGATTTCGAGGCGGCCCTAAAAGATAAAGTGCTAATTGAATATGGCTTTGAAATTGATTTGAGCCATTACCTGATGCTGGCCCATTGTACTTTTATGAGCGATAGCCCGATTGAGGGCGACGAGAGCGACACCAGTAGCCGCACACTTCATCTTTTTACTGCCCGCGCCCTCAATTCGGACGAACTGATCGCCAGCGAGGAATCGGCAATTGCGGCCCGGCTAATCAAGCCGAGTGTTCTTTCCAACTCACTTCAGAGCGAATGGGCCGATGTGCGCGCCCAACTCAATACGGGCGGCTCTAGCGGCAATATGCGCGATGATTACGATTCTAGCTGGGCTTTTGTCCGCGCCCGTCTGGTTTCTACGGCCTTTCATAATTTATTCGGTTGGCCTTTGCCGGAAATTTAAATTTCTTGAATAGAAAAAAAAACCGGGCTGAAATGATTATTCAGCCCGGCTTATTTTGCTATGTCACTAACTCTGGTTCTGGCTGCCTTCGCTGGTGGCTCTGGCGCGTCCTCCTTCTTTTCTGGTCGAAGTAGCGTTTCTGGTTCTACCTGTGCCAGTGTTGTTAATCGCTTGCTTGAGTATTGCCCCGGCACTGAAAGCGGGTGTTTTTGAAGCTGGTACTTTCACTTTTTCTTTGGTACGGATATGAGTTACTTCTCGTTCGCTGCGTTGCCGTACTTCAAACGTGCCAAAACCGGTCAGGGTGATTTTGTCACCATTAGCCAGAGCTTCTTCGATTACCGACATAAAAGCGCGCACTACTTTATCGGCTTCGCTGCGGGTGACTCCGGCATGTTTTGCTACTTGTTCAATAAATTCGGTCTTTTGCATAAAAGTTTCCTTTCCTTTCCTTTGCAATGCAAATTGTTCAACCGGGCTGCTATTACATAATTTAGCTTGTAACAAAATATAAGCCACAGCACAATTTATGCCAGCGTGATTTCAAGTAGCATATCCGTGTTAAATCTAATCGGATAAAGAAAAATTTACAAAAAAGGGCGAGATTATCTCGCCCAAAATGCTGCCGCTCTATAAAATACTGATTACGAGCGACCAGAACTGGTTATATCATTATTCATTTTGATCCAACCATGCCGCAAGGCCATGATAACGGCCTGGGTGCGGTCGTTGGCGTTGAGCTTTTTAAGGATGCTGGTGATATGGTTCTTAACGGTCTGGTCGCTGATGGAAAGATTACGGGCAATTTCCTTGTTGGAATTACCGCGTGCAATACAGTCCAAAATTTCGACCTCGCGATTGGTAAGCGGCGCAAAAATCGGCTCGTTCTCGTTTTCGGCGCTGGAAAGTTCACGGAACTGGTTCAGCACGCGCTTGGCAACGATAGGCTTGGAAAGCACATTTTCGTTGATGATATAGTTGCCGCGTGCCACCTGTCGCACCATTTCTACCAGATGTTCGGGGCTGATGTCCTTCGCCGAATACGCTGCCGCCCCCGCCTTAATTGCGTTGAATAGCTGCTCGTCGTCTTCGTAGACACTCAGGATAATGATAGCGGTCTGGGGCTGGCGGCGTTTAATCACGCGACTGACTTCTAGGCCATTCATCCCCGGTAGATTAATGTCAATCAAAATAACATCGGGCTGAAGCTGTTCACTGAGCATAATAGCTCGCTGACCATCTGCCGCTTCGCCAACAATATCGAAGTCGCCCGAGTCCTCAAGCGTCAAACGCACGCCGCGCAAGAAGAGTGGATGGTCATCTACAATCAATAAACGCGGGCGCTCGGTGCGGCTCCGGCTAATTGATCGGTCTGCATTTGTTTTATCGGTACTCGTAACGCTACCTCTTTCGTGCTATGTCCCTAATGGTTCGGCCAATAAACTAAATTGTAAGACAAATTTCGGTCCCATAACCGGGCTTGCTGTTGATTTTTAGTGACCCGCCAATCAACTCGGCTCGTTCACGCATCCCTGGTAAGCCCGCTCCGTGAGTAATATCCGGCTCGATTGGGCCAGGGCTAAAGCCCTTACCGTCATCGGTGATAATCAGCAGTATTTTCCCATCGGGTTCACGACTGCCTGAGATTACCACTCGTGTTGCATTAGCGTGCTTACGTATATTTTGCAATGCTTCCTGAATTACTCTAAAAGCGGCCAGTTCTTGATCCTGATTGAGTAACCCGGTCAAGTCCGGCAGGGTTACTTCTATTGTAATGCCATATTGACTGGCAAAATCAGCGCAATAGTGCTGCAAAGTTGGGCTTAATCCCTGTTCCGACAGCATCTTGGGCTGAAGGTTGAACATAAAGCGGCGTACTTCCGCCAGCGACTCGCGCATTACTCCTCGCAAAGCGGTCAATTCGCTAACCGCGTTGGGTCGGTCTTTTTGAAAAAGCTGCCCGACAAAATCGAGGTGCATCGCGGCGCTTGCCAGCACCTGGGCTGGGCCATCGTGAATTTCGCGGGCCAGCCGTTTGCGTTCTTCTTCCTGCCCCTGGATAAGTTGAGCGCGTAAGGCTACTTCCCAGGGGTTTTCGCTTACTGCCGCCCCACCGGGTTGGCTGCGGGTAAGCTGGCTCCCGGCAATTTCCAGTTGCCGCATCAGCAAGCTCACCCGTTTGGCCGAGTCGGTGTAATCGGCTAACATTCTTTCCAGGTACTGGTCACGCTTTTCAAGAGCGGCCTGGCGCTCCGTTAAATTAATGCGCTGCTTTTCCTGGGTCTTGCTACTGCTCTTTTTGAGCAGCGGGTTGTTTTTATCGTCCAAAAAGCGCAGCCGATAATTAATTTCTTCGCGGTCTACACTCATATTGCGGCGTTCCTGGTTAGCCTCTTCGCAAAGTTTGGTGAGTGTTTCAGCCATCTCGCGCAACTGGGTGAGTTGCGTGGCTAAAAGCTCGGAAGCTCGCCGGAGAAGGGTATCGCCGACTGATGTTTCTAGCTCGGTTGCCGCTATTTCTTGCTGTGGTACTGATAATTCTTCGGTACTCATAATATAATAGCGTACTTTTCTCCTATATTTAATACAAAGTATAACATTACGCACCACAGAGTGCAACACTTTGTGGCGAAGTAAAGAAACTTTCATAACCAAAGCTAAAGCGGCTTTAGCGTTGAGCGTTCATTTCTGGTGGTACTTTGGTATTGGCCTCATTAAGTGGGATACGCAAAATAACAATCGTCCCGCGCCCTGGCACCGAATCAAGCTTGACCGTGCCATTGACCAGGGCTGCTCGTTCACGCATATTGGTCATGCCAAGACTGCCCCGCTTTTCGTAATTGGTTTCAACCGCTTTTACATCAAAGCCTTTGCCATCATCCTGGGCCGAAGCAATCACGTAGCCATCTTTAACTTCCAAACTGAGCCACATATTTTTGGCTTTGGCGTGCTTGCGGGCGTTGTTGACGGCTTCCTGCAAAATGGTGAAAATAGTCGTTTCCACATTCGGAGCAAGTCGCCCACCAAAATTGATAGTGGAAAAGAAAACTTTTGGATCGTCGGGGTTGGTCGGGAAGCGGCTGGCGTATTGTTCGAGAGCCGAGTCCAGTCCTTGCGATTCGAGTGCTAACGGGCGAAGCTCATAAAGCAGCGTCCGAATTTCTTTAGAGGTTTGTTGGGCCTGTTTACCGAGCGAACTCAGTTCTTCCACCGCTTTGTCTGGGTCGCTTTTGATGAGACGGCGGATAAATTCGGCTTGCATCGAGAAAGCGGCTACTGCCTGGGCTGGGCCATCGTGCAGGTTGCGGGCCAGGGTATGCCGGATTTCTTCGACATCGCGAATAGTCTTATTGCGGTCTTCGGTAATTGAATGGAGCAATTTAGCGTTTTGCAAAGAGATAACCGGGTGCGAAGTAAGGGCCATCAACCATTCCAGGTCTTGCGGAGTGTAGCCGTTTTCCTGGCGACTGCCAATAACGACCAACCCGAAGACTTCAAAGCCGCCCCGCATTGGCATCATCGCCACACTAAGGCAGCCTTTTAGCGAGGGCAGCAAATTATAAAGCTCTTCCAACTGACCGGGTTCATTTACTAGAGTTGGTTCGCCACGCATCATTATCTCGCGCATAACGCCCTGAAACGAAGTAATTTTGATAGCGCGCTCTTGCGGGCTGAGGCGCAATCCATCTACTACTCCCAGATGGCTCTGCTCATCAAACAGCATTACCACTCCGAACGACACATCGAAAACTGTTTCCAGTTCCACCAGCATATCGGCGATAACCTTTTGCGGGTCGAGGGTCTGATTGAGGGTACGAGCTACCCGGTAAACCGCTTTAATGCGGTTTTGCAACTCGGTCATATTCGAGGTATTGGCGCGGGCAACTGCTTCTTCTAATAGTTCATCTTGCAGACGGGTAAGCGGAGTGCCAGTGCCAGTGATAATGTAGACTGCCAGCCCAAAAATCAGCACGCTTATCATCAGGCCAAATAGTTCAAGGCTGATCGGTAGAGTGGTAGTAGTGGTACGCAAATCGAATTTTTGGACTTTCAAGAAAACCGTTGCAATATCCACTCCGGCTACAACTACCGAAGCCGCCACGCCTTCCCACAGGCCCAAAAGTATCATAATAAGCAAGCAGTAGATATAAGGGAAGTAGAAAAGCTGGGAATTGAATTGAGTAGAGACGGCCGTGGTAATAATCAAGTCTAGCATCAGTGTGATATTGACCAGGGTATTATTCCCTTTGCCAAAAGTTAAGCTGACCAACCAGATTATTAAGTTCAATAGAGCGTAGCCGCCCAGGGTGATGAAGGCGGTATCCAATCCAATCGGCAAACTTGCCAGATTTAATTCAAGCGCATGAAAGCCTGCCAGACCCAGAATTACTAGCCAGCGAACGTAGGAGAGCCGCACCCCTCGTGTGGTTTCGAGCATGGCTCGGCTCTGTAAAATAAACTTTCTCGAACGATTTACGAAATCCAAAGCTTTAACTTTGCTATTAGCCTGTACATGCTTTCTTTGTTTCCAAGTGTTACTACTGTTAGAGTATTATAGCATAAATTTGTTGGGTCAAGTAGAGCTATTCGCCCAAATGATAACACTTTGTTTCGTACTTGCTGAATAGGAGTTGCCCGGTACTTTTATCCTATTGTTGCAGACAGCTTCGCCGTTTATGCTGCCAGTAGCTTTTGCAATTTTTTGCAAAAAATTCAAAAGCTACTGGACAGTGCAGGGTTTTCGCTTGCTGCGTTAAAGCGAAAGTTCTGCTGGAAAAAAGCCGCTATCAAGGATTCACATGCAACCATCAACTCCCGAAGCCGCCGATACGAGTTTGCCTTCATCTTTATCTGGTCGCGTAGTTCCGGCCCGGCCCGGTTTTGGCTTCATCCTTTCGATAGTAGTTTTATTTATTGTTGCCAGTCTGGTTTTTTATTTTAGCTATACCTCACAGCGCGATGCCGTCGCCGATTTTTTCATCGAGTGGCGCGGTTCGCAGGTGGCTTTGCAGGGTGGCAACCCTTACAGCGACGAAACTACCCGCTCGATTCAATTAGGCAGCAAGGGGCGTTTGGTTGGGCCAGATGAAGACCAGTTGGCTTTTGTCTATCCTTACTGGCGGGTTTTCTATAGCGCTCCGATTGCTTTTTTGCCTTACGCATGGGCTTCGGCTATCTGGCTGGGCTTTTTGCTGGCAGTCTACGCCGCCTCGATTTATCTTTTAACGCGGGTGTTGGGCTGGCGACCCGCTTCGCCTTTGCGAGGAACCGCTTTTTATGCCTCGCTCCTGCTGATGTTTCCGGCTTTTTCTTCTTTGATGCT
>JBBQXW010000200.1:0-13650 GCA_038209275.1 Chloroflexia bacterium
AAGTGTTTTTAATCAATCTTAGCATAAACGCAACTGATTTGTCGCAGTCAGGAGAACTGTTATGTCCCCTGTTCCATTAAAACGCATTTTAGTAGTAGAGGATGAACCCGATATTCAGATGCTTATCAAAATGTCGCTTGAAGTATTGGGAGGTTATACCGTAAAAATCTGCTCGGACGGGCGCGAAGCACTGTCCGCACTCTCGGAGTTTAACCCGGATTTAATTCTGCTGGATTTCTCACTGCCGACCTGGGATGGCCTGACCGTCTTCAAGGTGCTTCGCAAAACGATGCAGAGTGCTAATGTGCCAGTAGTTTTCCTGACAGGGCGGGTGCTTGACCGTGAGATGGAACGCTATGAGCAAATTGGTGCATTGGATATAATCAGTAAGCCCTTCAGTCCCCGCAAGTTACCCGCCACCATCGCTGACATTTGGACTAAAGCGAGGGCGCGGCAACAACCCATTGCAGTCTAATAAACAGGCAGTATTTGCTTTCGAGCAATTTGTTGTGGGTAGCAGCAAGTTCGCATGTTACTACTAATATGGCTGTACTACAGGAAGATAGAGCAAAACCCTTTTTGAGAGTGAGTTTTTGTTCGCGATTTCCTTAGTAGGGTATTGTGGTAGTAACTACAGGGCTATGTGTCCGCCTCGCGTGCGTGTGAGGCGGACTACCCTTTTAAAATCTCCTTAGATAATTCTACTTGCCCTGGTTAACCGCAAAATGGCGCACCGCCGCTAAACCGATTGTGAGCGAGATAAGGCAACCCAGTACAACGGGAGGCCAGCCACCGCTTTGCCAGAGCAAGCCCGGAATAAATCCCCCCAAACTGCCGCCGATATAGAAAAACATCTGGTAGAGCGAAACGGCGCTACCGCGTCCCTGCTCGGCGGTGACGCTATCGCCGATATAGGCGTTGTTGGTAGATTGCGCCGCGAACATGCCAAAGCACAGTATAATCAGCCCGACAAAGACGATTGGCAACCAGGGCGCAAGGGTCAAAATCAGGCCAAAGCCCATCAGCGTTACGCCGAGCGCCATAATTCCGGGCCGTTCTAGTCGGTCACTGAGCCGTCCGCAAACCGGCGCAGAAATCATGCCGATTAGATAGACCACAAACACAAAGCTGACTACTAAAGTCGAAAGATTAAAAGGCGGTCGGGTCAGATAATAGGGCAGATAAGTAAAGAGACCGATAAAGGGAAAGAAGATAGCCGGGCCAAGCACATACGCCGCCACCAGTCGCCGATTTTTGAAGCAAGCCATCAGGCCCGATAAATCGAGGCCACGCCCGGCGCGACTATTCGATGCAGCACGCACACGTAGCGCGAAATGTTGGGAAGTGGGCAGGTAACGCAACAAGGCAAAGCCGGACAATAAATTAATTGCCGCAAAGCTGAAAAAAGCGGCCCGCCATCCGGCAAATTCGGTGATTAAGCCACCTTGCAAGCGTCCCGTAAAGCCGCCCATCACGCTGGCGGCGGTATACCAGCCCACTACCATGCCGCGCCGCCCCGAAAATTCCTCGTGCAAATAAGTAATAGTGGTAGCAATAAAACCGGGCAATAATAACCCCTGCCCGATGCGACAAATTATCAGGAAGGTAAAACTTGGGGCAAGACCACACAGCAGCGTCGGTAAAACCAACCCAAAAGTGCTACCAATAATTACCGGGCGGCGGCCTATTCGATCACTCAATACACCGTAAAAAACGGCGCTGGCCGCGATTGCCAGCACCAAACTACTGATAGTCAGGCCCGCCTCGCTCGGCTGCAACCCAAAATCATGGCCGATTATCGGCAAAATCGGTTGAGTTGCATACATATTGGAAAAGATGGCAATCGTAGCCAGACAAAGCATTATCAGCGCCCGATTTTCGGAATAGGGCCGCGCCGCCACTACCTCTACACTTGTATCAAACTTTCCTGCCTTCAAATAATCCTTCTGCATCGCCATAAGTCCGTTTCCACCTTCCCTATTAATAGCCTTTATATTTCAGGTTTTAGTTTTTCCTTCAAGAAAAAACTAAAACTTAAAATAGTCATTCCAATTCTACGGCTTGTTAATCTATGCTGTCCAATATATAATTTGTACAGAGTTAATGTTTTTAGGCTATCAATTCTACTTGACATAAGAAACCAGAAACCAGAAACCAGAAACCAGATGGAACTGCAACAGCTAAAATATTTTCAGACGGTAGCGCGGATGGAGCATTTTACGCGGGCGGCGGAAGTGCTTTATATTTCGCAACCTTCACTTAGTCGGGCGATTGGGCGGCTGGAAGAGGAATTGGGCGCGCCGCTTTTTGACCGGGAAGGGCGGCAGGTACGCCTTAATCGGCTGGGCCGGGCTTTTTTGCGACGGGTAGAACGGGCTTTTCACGAACTGGAAGAGGGCCAGCGCGAGTTGCAGGATTTGATTGGGCCGGAACGGGGACAGATAGCGCTGGCTTTTTTGCATACTGTTGGAGCGCGCTTGCTACCGGGCCTGTTGAGTGCGTTTCGGGCGCAACACCCGAACGTCAGCTTTCGGCTATTCCAAAATTCGGCGGGGGTAATGATGCAGCAATTGGAAACGGGCGAAATTGATTTGTGTATTGCCTCACCCATGTATGATAAGCCGGGCCTGGGCTGGGCTGAATTGATGACCGAAGAACTTTTTTTGGCTGTGCCATTGGGCCATCGGTTAGCCGAGCGCCACAGCATCAAGTTGATTGAAGCGTCCAACGAATATTTTATCAGTTTGAAGCCGGGCTATGGGTTACGCAATATCGCCGACGCTTTGTGCCACGAAGCCGGATTTGAACCAAAAGTCGCTTTTGAAGGCGAAGAAGTGACAACGGCACGGGGGCTGGTTGCGGCGGGGTTGGGCGTAGCGCTCGTACCGGCAATGGCCTGGCAGGGTGTAGCCGACCCCTTGCCGGTGCGCCTCCGTATTGAAGAGCCAATTTGTCAACGTACTATCGCCCTGGCCTGGGTTGAGGGTCGCTATCTTTCCGCCGCCGCCCAGCTTTTCCGCGAATTTGTAGTAGCTCATTTTGCCCAGCTTGAGATTGAAAAATAGCATGAACATGCTAAATTTTGAAAATAATGTAAATTTTGATATTTTGATAGAAGCATGAGAGTTAGTTTTTATTGTATTACCTAAATATTGTCTAAAGATTTTTTAAGATTTAGCTAAAGAATATTGCTAATTTAAAAAGCTCAGCTATAATCTATAGTAAAGTTGCTTATATGTTTATATAGTGGGACTATAGGGACAAGGGTTATTCTATTTACCAATATAGTTTTTACCACTTGGAGAAGAGAGATGTTGTCCATCCAAAAAAACCGCTATGACCAGTTAGAAAAGCTTATGGAGCAAGCTTATGAGTTAATAACTGAATATCAGAATTATCTGCTTGTCACACAAAGCCCTAAAGAGAAGCTTAAGTTCAGGAGCGAACTGGAAGACACTCGCCAGTACCTCAAAGAGTTTAAAGCCGAATTGTCTGAATTGGAGAATGAGATAAAAAGTAATATATGTGATACCATGCATGTCTTCCTCAATAGCTACGATATTGCTATTAGTAATACATACATGGCGAGCATCGAAACTATTACTACCCTCCTTCAACCCGCTCACGGGTTAGAGATGGATGTCTGATATAAGAAAAGGAATTTTCATCTGTCATTTGATATGACAGATGAAAACTTTTTTGTGGAAAAGCAGAACCAGGATGGGTTGTTTACCACACTCTTAAGGTTTTAGAAGCGCTTCCAAAAAATTTATAGATTACAAAAAATTCACAAATCTAAAATTTAGCCTGGAAACCTTTTCTTGTAGCACAAAAACTTGAAAAGAACTTTACAGAGTGCTATCCTTATGCTAAGATGGCATTGCTCAATTGTTATTGCTTGGAACTGTTTCCATAAGCAAAAAGCACGTCAGTAAGTTACTACAGTGGAGTTCTATGGCAGTAACGATTTATGATGTGGCGCGAGTCGCCGGAGTTGGTATTGGCACAGTTTCAAGGGTGCTTAATCAGAGTCAGTCGGTCAAAAGTAGCACTCGTGAGAAAGTTTTAAGTGCTATTGCTGCCCTAAATTATACGCCCGACCCGATTGCCCGTAGCATGATAATAAAGCGCACCGATGCTATCGGCGTAATCGTGCCGTTCTTTTACCGACCCTTCTCGGTGGAAGTGTTGCGCGGCGTTGCTACCGCCACTACGCGATTGGGACAAGAATTGGTGGTGTTCAATGTTGAAACTAACGAGCAGCGCGACCATTATTTCACCCGCCTGCCCATGCGCCGCCGCGTAGATGGCTTGATAATAATTTCTTTGGCTCCCGATGATGAGATTGCGATCACTTTTGCCGAAGCCGGATTGCCCGCTGTGCTGGTAGATACTTATAGCCCGCTTCTGACTTCGCTGGTTATCAATAATGTTGAAGGCGCTTACCGGGCAGTCAAATCGCTGGCTGAAAAAGGCCATCGCCGCATCGGTTTTATCAATGGCGTAATCGAAGGCAATTTTAAATTTAACCAGGCCAATGACCGCCTGATTGGAGTACATCGCGCCCTGGCCGATGCTGGCATAGTTTTTGACCCGGAACTTATGGTAACGGCGGAATGGAGTCGGGCGGGCGGCAGACAAGCTACTCACCAGCTTTTGAATCTAAAGGAACCGCCCACTGCTATTTTTGCGGCTTCGGATATTCAGGCGCTGGGGGTGCTTGAGACCGCGCGACAGCTTAATCTGGCCGTGCCGGAAGCGCTTTCGATTATCGGCTTTGATGGCATCGAATTATCCGAATTGCTTGAACTCAGCACTATGCAGCAGCCACTACACCTGATGGGGGAACTAGGGGTCACTAAACTGATGGAACATTTAGCGGATACGAAAAAATCGCCCGAACTAATTCGGCTTGATACTTCGCTATTGGAGCGCCGCACTACTGCTACCCTAAAATCTGCTTCTAAATCTGCTTCTATAAAAATATAAGTGAGGATGGGAACTTCTTAGGCAATGCAAAATATCTTCTATATGCCATCGGCAACTCAGGTTGCCTTTCGGGAATTAAAGCATTACCTTGAACCAAAGCTGGCTGGTCTATGCGAACGCGATACAGATATTTTTTTATTGCGGCTCGAACGCTATTTTGCCGATTTTTACGATTCTTTTGCACGCCTTTATCAACAACACGCTAATTTTGACGAGCAATTGAAAGCGATTGGGCAGCAAATGGTCGAGTATTATCTGGCCCGCTCCACTCAACTAAGGCAGCTCGACCTGGAACGCGAAATTACGCCCGATTGGTTTCAGCGTGAAACGATGGTTGGCGGTATCTACTATGTGAATCTTTTTAGTGGAAATTTGCAGGGAATACGCGACCATCTGGATTATATTCGCGAACTGGAACTAAACTACATCCATCTGATGCCCTTGCTCAAGCCCCGACCCGACCCAAACGATGGCGGTTACGCCGTTGAAGATTATTGCGAGGTCAACCCCGAACTTGGCTCGATGAACGATTTGGAGCAACTGGCGAACGAATTGCGCTCTAGCGGCATTAGCCTGTGCATTGATTTGGTGGTCAACCACACCGCTAAAGAGCATGAATGGGCCAAACGTGCCAGGGTGGGCGACCCGGAATACCTGGATTATTACCTGACTTTTGATGACCGCGCCTTGCCAGATGCCTACGAAAAAACCTTGCCCGATGTTTTTCCAGATTTTAAGCCGGGCAATTTTACTTACTACCCCGATATGGCTGGCACTGGCAAATGGGTCTGGACGACCTTTAACGAATATCAGTGGGATTTGAATTATACCAACCCATCCGTTTTTCGCGGAATGTTGGGCTACATGCTCTTTTTGGCAAACCGGGGCGTGGATGTGTTGCGACTGGACGCTGTTCCTTTTATGTGGAAGCGCATGGGAACGGATTGCCAGAACCAGCCCGAAGTTCACGATTTGGTACAGGCTTTCCGGGCGGTAATGCGGATAGTTGCGCCCGGCCTGATTTTCAAGGCAGAAGCGATTGTGCCACCCGATAAACTGGTAAATTATCTGGGTACAGGCCGCCACGCCGGGAAAGAATGTGAAATTGCCTACAATAATTCTCTGATGGTACTGCTGTGGAGCAGCCTTGCCAGCCGCAAAGTAGCCCTGATGACCCACTCGCTGCGGCAGATGCCGCCCATCCCGACTGGCAGTACCTGGATTACTTATGTGCGCTGCCACGACGATATTGGCTGGGCTGTTACCGACGAGAACGCCGGGGCAGTTGGCGAAAGCGGCTTTTTGCACCGCCAGTTCCTCAACCAGTTCTATTCCGGCATTTTCCCCGATACATTTGGACGAGGCGAGGTTTTCCAGTTTAACCCCGAAACTGGCGATGGTCGTATCAGTGGCATGACTGCGTCGCTGGCGGGTTTAGAAAAAGCGTTAGAGGAGGCCAATCCCGCCGAGATTGACCTTTCGATTCGGCGTATATTGCTACTTTATAGCGTGATTTTCTCGTTCGGTGGTATTCCGCTAATTTATATGGGCGATGAACTGGGTCTGCTCAATGATTGGAGTTACCGTGATAATCCGCTAAAAGCCGAAGATAATCGCTGGCTGCACCGGCCTTTTATGGATTGGGCCAAAGCTACCAAGCGTTGTGAGATAGCTACGCTGACAGGTCGTATCTACAAAGGCATCAGTGATTTGATCAAGGCCCGCAAACGCAACCATATTTTGCATGGTAGCGCCCTGGTCGAGCCTTTGTGGACGGACAATCCGCACATTTTTGCCTACTTGCGCCAGCATCCCGCCGGAAAATTAATAGCCTTGTGCAATTTTTCCGAAGCCACGCAATCGGTTAACGCCGATGTACTCTGGCACAACGGGTTTCACGCCGATTTCTGCGACGTTTCACACCCTCACAATTCTCCAGTAGCGTTAGCCGACAATCGCATTTGGCTCGAACCCTATCAATTTATCTGGATAGCCGATGCCGATTTGCGCCGCCCTGAGTTTTAAGTTTTGAATTAAGAAAGCACACAGATGAACACAGAGAACCACAGATGAATTATAATTCAAAATTCAAAACTCGCCCCGCAGGGGTGGTCTTCGACCAAAGCTCAAAACTATTTCACTCCTACGGGGTTTTGCGAAACCTGACTAACGTCTAATGGCTCAGGGCGCGGTTGGTCTCCGGCTTTGTGGGGATGGTCGTGCGGCAAAAGAGCGGTTGGTTTCAGGCCCGGTAGAGTATCTTCGGTTTGAGCCTGACGGCATAGTTCGCATAGGCCGAAGAATTCCATCCAGTGTCCTTCTACCTGGAAGCCAGTCTTTTGCTCCAGGAAGCGGGTTAATTCGCCAAAATCGCAGCCCTCAAATTCAATCGTCCGTTCGCAGCAACGACAAATAACCTGGTGCTGGTGTCCGCGCTGCAAAGCGTAACGGTGGCAGCCATCCCCGCTGTGCATTCGTTGTAACAGACCCAGTTCTTCAGTCAAAAGCTTGACTGCCCGAAACACGCTGGCGATACCCGGCACCGGCGACCCTTTGGCCTTCGTCCGTTCGTTCACTCGTTCAGCCAGTTCGTCTATATTAAAACTATTTTCAAAAGTAGTAATTGCTTCAATAATTTCGAGGCGCGGATTAGTTACTTTATAACCATCTCGAATCAGTGCCTGGGCCAGCTTCAAAACCTGGCGGTCTAATCTATCCTGGCGCTGCTTCAAAAAACGGGTGGTTAATTCTAATTCCGCCTCGGCGCTATCCTCATTCTCTTTTTCCTCAAGCGCATCGGGCAGCATCGCTTTATTCTGGTTTTTCAAACCCTGTCCAATCGCTTTGCTCAACCCGCCCCGGTGTTTTTTCTCGCCCTCGATTAATTCTATTTTATTCAAGTCCATAAAAATATTGCTCTCTTTTCCCTTATCAAGCTCTTTAGCTGTGCTACAGTAATTATACTATATTGTGCTACTCAAATCCGCTCTGATTTTAATTAGTCAAGCGGCAAAACGCCCTTTGGTTAAAGCGACAGTTAAGCGTAACGTTTCATATCGGGCCACGCTTCGACTAACGGTGTTTTCAGATTGCGGCAAAGGTAAATCTGGTAACGAGTCTCCTCATTTTCGATGTTGTAGCGATTAGTAACAGTTGTAACAACTGGCTGTACTTCGCCGCACAGGGCTTGCAACTGGTTTATACCACGTCGGGTATAGCCAAGTATAATGTAAGTATCGGCTTTGAGGCGACCTTGCGACCAGTAATAATAGCTATTGACGGGGCTAATGGCTTGTGGCAAACCATAGGCTCGACCATAGAGATTTATCGCGCCAGCCTCGCCATAGTTTCCAGCTAAAATAGCGGTATTAGCTCGTTCCTGGGGCGGTAGACCCTGATAGAATTCGCCAACCGAACCGACCAGTTCTTCCCAGCCAATCATTTCGGCGAAAGTATCATTAACTTTAATTACAGTGCGCCAGGGGTCAGAACCGACGGGTAGGATGGGCAAACCCAGTGGCATGAAGACCAAACTGGCTACAATCAGCAAACCCAGGTAGGCAAATTTCAGGCGCGAACCTTTTAGTAGCCATTGTTCCAGCATAACACTGCCTGCCGCCATTATCACGGGGTAGGCGGGTGCCAGATAATAAGAGCGGCCCTGCAATACCAGCAATAAAACCAGCACTATCAAATAGGAAAAGCCGATTAAACGATAGCGGGGTTCTTTAACCAGGAGATAGTAAAGTCCTGCCAGCCAGAGCGGTACGGTGACAGGATTAATAATCTGATAAAACTGCTCAGGCAGGAAATTATCGGCCCGACCAATCGAAACGTCGCGGGCATTAATGCTGCGAGTATATTCCAGCGATATAAAGTTATGCTGAATCAACCAGAACAAATTGGGTAGGAAAAGCAATCCAGCTAAGGCAGCGCCCAGCCAGGGCCACAACGTTAGCAAATGTTTACGAGTCGGGGTTAGTAGTAAGGCTACCACCGTCCCAACGACAAAAAATGCTATCGAATACTTGTTCAGTGCGCTCAGGCCAATAATTAAGCCTATCGCCAGCCATAGTTTTGGGTTATCGGTTTTTAAGAGCCGGACGAGCAGGAAGCAGCAAATTATCCAAAAAAGCTGCTCCAACGCCGCCGCCTGAAATAGTACCCCAAATATCAGGCTAACGGGAGAACTCAGCAGGCACAGCACCGCCGCAATCTGGGCCAATCGCCTTCCCCCAAATTCACGCGCAATCAGGCCAGTAAAAAACAGCACTCCGGCGCTGGCTAGGGCTGGCACAAGCCGCAAACCGACCAGGCTATCCTGAAAGAAAAAATGGGCAATACTGCCCAAAAACGGTGTTAAAGGTGGATGGTCTACATATCCCCAATCCAGGCGTTTAATATCATCCAGATAAGACAGTTCATCTCTAAAATAACCGTATTGCCCATTCACGAGCAGATGAAGTATAAATTTGAAGAGAGCCAGATAAGCCAGAATAGCCAGGTCGCTGAAAAGCCACCGCCGTGCCACAATACGGCTCGATTGCACTTCGATTTTCATCAGGGTTTTAGCCTTTTAAAATTTCGTAAAGCCAACTCTTGCATAGCGGCAGCACCTTCGGCGGCGCTGGCCCGCGCATCTACTACCGAACTAATTGGCACTCGTAGCGCCTCGATTAGAGCTTTCCATTCTAGCGTAGGCGAAACGGCCCGCGCCGTCTGTAACTGTCCGGCAATCGCCGCCAATAGCGGGTCGTTTTTAATTATGGGGTCATTTAACCCGGCCTGGGTGGGCGGCATTAGTTTAAGTTGGGTAGCTAAATCGCGTTGCTGTTCCGGCTGTGCCATAAACGCCAGGAAAGCGCGCAGGGCTGATAGCCTCGGCCCATCGCTACCTGCCGCGCTACCAATAAAATAAGCCAGCCCGTTAGTCGGTGGAACTAACGCCCGGTCATTTACCTTTGGCAATGGGGCGACCCCTAAATCCAGGCGGGCGGCCCATTTCGGGTTCAGGTAATCCAGCAAGTTTTCGTCATTGGCAATAATCATGGCTACTCGCCCGGTGCGGAACAAAAGCTGCATCTGCGGATAAATCGGCTCGGCTGGCACTACTTTATTTTTGAAAACCGCATCTTGCAAAAATTGCAAAGTCTGGCGCATCGGTTCAGTATTCAGGCGGGGCTGATTATTCGTGTCTAGCGGCATATCGCTCCCAAAGGCATTTAAGGCCGCTATAAGAAAATTCGGGTCATATAAATCTGCACTAAGCGGGTAAAATTCGCCTCGTTTTAGCGGGTTTGCCCGCACATAAGCCGTCATCGCTTCCCAGCTATTCGGTATTTTATCCAGGCTAATTAGCTTTTTGTTATAAAAGAGTAACAAAGTTGAGCCAAAATTGAGTGGCACGCCCCAGACGCTGCCGTTAAGTTTGACTCCTTGCAAAATGTTTGGCGCAAAATTTTCGAGCAGGGCTTTATCCAGCAAATTATCTAGCGGCAAGATATATTTGGCTTTTTGCCATTCTCCCGTTCGTTCTGCTGGCGCAATAATTAAGTGTGGCCCGCTTTTGTCCGCCTCCGCTTCGCTTAGTTGACCATTAAATTTGTCGCCTTCAACGTGTTGCAGGGTAAACTGTACATCGGGATAGGTTTTTTGAAAGGCTTCCAATTTATTTCGCAGCAGGGCGGCTTGTTCTGTTGAAAGTTGTTCCCAGATGATAAGCTTACCTTGCGGAGTGGGCCAGGGTGTAGCCGTGGACGTAGGAGGCAACAAAGTAGCGGTTGCCGGGATGGGCGTTGCCGTGATAGCTGCTGGTGAGGGCGTTTTACTACCACTATTGTTAAGACCAAGGCCGATATTGGGCGAGGCTACCGTCTGAATGGGCTTTTCGGTTCGGGCTGAAGGGGTGACGGTCTGAAAGCCACAGGCGGTCAAAAACAGGCATACCAATAAAGCTGCCCCTATCCGGCTGCCGTGCCTGACTAGAAAAGATGTTAATGCCATGCAAATTTGCGGTCTAGTTGTAACTCAACCCGCCAGATTATCCAACGAGTCGAAATCAAGGTTCAAGGTTTTTAAACTTCACTCGGTTTATTCTAACCTACTCCAGTCTAATCTTCAACTGGGTGAGCGTCAGTTTTTTGCAAAACCCGGACGTGAACGTCCGGGCTAAAAATTCAGGCTCATTTATTTTTAGCCCGGACGTGATGCTTTTTAACTAAATAAGCCGCAAATGGTCTTTGGTAGGGGCGAATCGCATACGCCCTTGAACGCTGTGCCAGGTCAACGAGGGCGTATGCGATTCGCCCCTACCTATTTACGGCTTAATTTCTTAAAGAGCATCACGTCCGGGTTGGCTTGACCCTGGTGCAAAAAATTGACGCTCACTCTGTTCAACCACTCACCTTGTTACGCGGTGCATAACATATTATAATAACCTTATCATTTTGAATTTTGAATTTTGAATTTTGAATTTTGAACTTGTATTATAGAAGGTGAAAGCGAGTAGAACTGTAAATGGAATTTAGCGTAGCGCCAGCTTTATTTGAAAAATATCCCGACTATTGTGTCGGAGGAGTAATTGCCGCCGGGCTGGACAACCGGCGCGCCGCCAAAGCCAGTTACCGCCTTTTGCAAGAAGCGGCGGCTGAGGCTCGTGAAAAGCTCGGTGCTACTCCCGTGAGTGAACATCCCAATATTTTGTCCTGGCGCGAAGCTTTTCGGCAGGCGGGTATCAAGCCGAGCGAGTACCCCAGCTCTATCGAAGCCTTGCTCAAGCGGGTAGCACGCGGCGATGCTTTGCCCGACATCAGCCCTGCGGTGAATTTGTCTAACGCCGTTGCTTTGCAATATATTTTGCCGATGGGTGGACACGACCTTGACCACCTGGTCGGCGCATTTGAAGTGCGTTTGGCTCACGAGGGCGATTTGTTTGCCTTGCCCGATGTGAAAGAAGGCGACGAGGGTCGGGTCGAAAGGGTTGCGGCGGGTGAGCCGGTGTATGTAGACCAGGCCGAAGTGCGTACCCGGCGCTGGGTCTGGCGGCAGGGACGCAAAGCGCGGGTTACGCCTGATAGCCGGACTATTTTCTTTCCGATTGATGGCTTTGCCAGCCTGAACGGGCCAGACGTTCAAGCGGCGGTGGCAAAGCTGGCCCAATTGCTCACCGAACATTTAGGAGCAAGCTGCCAGATTTTCTTTATTAATAAACAACAGCCCCGCGTTGCCTGGAATGTAAAGCAACTGGAAAGTGGCATAATTCCTGCCCTAGTCGCTAATGACTCGACTAATCAGAAAGGTTCACTCGATAAAGTGGAAGTGACTATAAATCCCCGGCGCGAACGCGACCAGATTGACCGTCTGCTCACCCGTGCTGTCGCCGACATCGTAACCCGCGAAGAACTCGAAGCTAAACTCAGGAGCGGACGGCAACTCCGGGTCAAGCTTGGTATTGATCCAACTGGCCCGCTCATTCATATCGGGCGCAGCGTGGCCCTGCACAAGCTGGCCGATTTTCAGAAATTGGGCCACCAGCTTGTGCTTATTATCGGCGACTTTACCGCCATGATTGGCGATGCCAGCGACAAAGACGCTACCCGCCCTTTGCTCACCCGCGAACAGGTGCAGAAAAATCTCGAAACTTATATGCAGCAAATCGCTTTGATTCTCGATCTGGACAAAGTGGAATGGCACTACAACAGCGAGTGGTTCGACAAAATGACCTTCGCTGATATGATGGTCAAGCTTTTGCCCCGCTTTACCGTCGCCCAGATGACCGAGCGCGAGAATTTCCGGGAACGTTTGCGGGCCGGGAAGCCCGTTTCGTTGCAAGAAATTATGTACCCGATTATGCAGGGCTATGATAGCGTGATGATTAATGCCGATGTGGAAATCGGTGGCACCGACCAGCTTTTCAATATGATGACCGGGCGCGAGTTGCAGGTGATGTTCGGTCAACCGGCCCAATCCGTTTTGATGAATGTGATGATAAACGGCACGGACGGGCGCAAGATGAGTACCAGCGAGGGCAACGGTATTTTTATCGCCGAAGAACCGCGCAACCAGTACGGGCAGGTGATGAGCGTTATTGACGAGCAGATTATTCCGTACTTCACCTACATCACGCGCGTGCCGGAAGAAGAAATCGAGCAAATGCAAGCCGAACTGGAGCAGGGCGCTAATCCCATCATTTACAAACGCAAACTGGCGCACACTTTAGTGAAAATGTATCATGGTCAGGAAGCCGCCGACGCTGCCGCCGATTATTTCAAGCGTACTATTTCCGAGCATCAAGTGCCGGAAGATATGCCCGAATTTACTCTGCCAGCCGAAGAAATTTCTTTGCGCGATTTGCTCGTCACCACCAAACTCGCCGAGAGCAAAAACGCCGCCGAGCGTCTGATTAAAGACGGCGCGATTTCGGTGGATGGCGAAAAATTCACCGAACCCAAAGGCCGCCTTGCTCCCAAAGATGGCATGGTTCTCAAGCGTGGTCGCCAGTACGCCCGTGTGCGGCTTGAGTAGTGAAATGAGCAACCGCCCCGAAATACCCACAGGGCAACCCGTTGGGCCGAATTTCAGGGCTAAATCGCGCAAGCCGTCTGAAGGCGGCTAAAGATATGGGTAAGGTACAAATATATTTCAGTGAGCTTCAGCTTACTT
>JBBQXW010000201.1:0-13518 GCA_038209275.1 Chloroflexia bacterium
TGGAGGTTGACAATTGGCAGGTGGTGGACTGGGGGCTAACCCGCACCGATGAGCTGCGTGTTAAGTTCGCCAATGACCGGGCGGGGCGGCTTCCCCATACACCCGAAGAACTCGGCTACGAACGCCAGCCCTTTGAAATCCTGATTGACGAAGTAAAAGAGCAAATTGAACTCTATCGGCAGGAGAACCCTCAGACCAAACCTGATGAAAAATATTCTTACCCTAATAAATGGAACAACGGGGTTCATGAAAACGTAGTAACGCTGCACCTAAATCATCTGGCGGCGGCGCGAGACAGGCTGGTGATTTTGGGTGCGCCGGGCAGTGGCAAAAGTACCTTTGTGCGCTATCTGGCGCTGTGTCTGGCCGGGGCTGACCTGAACAACTGGCCGCGCCGGGCCAGGCTGGATTTGCTCGATAACTGGTTGCCCGGCCCGCTCACCCCGATTTATATCGAGTTGCGCCGCTTTGTGGCCTCGGCTTATTTTCCGACTAATTCGAGTGAGCGCGTCACCGCCGACCATTTGTGGGCCTATATTGTCCATGAATTGCTGGGCGAACCTTTGCAGGGTTACGCCGCCGATTTGCAAGCCGCCCTTGAATACGGTCAGGCGCTAGTGGTGCTGGATGGGCTGGACGAAGTGCCTTATCAGGAGGGCGAACTCAAATCGCGTCAGGCTCAACTAAGCGGACTGGCCCAGAGCCTTCAGACCCGCTACGGCGGTAGCCGGATTATTGTCACCAGCCGTCCCTACGCTTACGAAGGCTGGACGCTGCCCGGCTTTGAAAGCGTGACGATTAGCCCGTTTGAGGATGCACACCGCCTGGAACTGGCCCGCCGCCTGTACCGCGCCGTCGGGTTGGACGAGGCAACCGCCGAAGCCAAAGCCGAGGGGCTGAACACCCAACTAGAAAATATTGACCCGGAACTAAAAGACCGTCCCCTGTTTGTCACCTTGATGGCGACGCTTTATTTGAAGGGTGGGCCGGGTGGCTTACCGACCCGGCGTGGGGCGCTCTATCGCGAAAGTATTTTGCTGCTGCTCGAACGCTGGACGCGCAGCAAGCCCGATGCGCCTTCGCTGGTTAAGCTATTAGGCGCTAAATCAACCCAGGATTTGCTAGAACGGTTAGGAGAACTGGCTTACGAAGTCCATTCTAAATATGGGGAGCAGTCCGGCACGCCGGAGATTGGCGAGGGCTTGTTGTTTGAGTGCCTTAAGCCATTAGGTGGACGTACACTCGCCGCGAAACTCATTCCCTATTTGAGCGAAAACGCCGGGGTGCTGGTCTCGCCGGGGCAGAACGAGGAAAAAGCGGTCTTTCACTTTGCCCACCGCACTTTTCAGGAATATCTGGCGGCGGCTCATCTGGTGAGGCGGTGCGAAAAGGCCGATTCGTTTGCCGCCCTGCGCGAACATATCGTTAGCAAGCCGCAAGTGTGGCGAGTTCCCGGCACGCTGGTAGGCGATGTGCTGGCAGATAGCGGGCGCAAAGGCGATTTGTGGCAACTACTGGATAATTTACTGGAAGGTGACCAGCCTTCTGCCGGGCCGGATGCCGCCGATTTTCGCTGGTGGTCGGTCTGGTTGGCGGCAACTATTGCCCAGGAGCAGGATTTATGCGGTCAATCGAGGAATCGGGGCGATAAAGCTATTCGGCAAGCTCTCATAAATTGGCTGGTGGCGCTATTGCAAACGCCCCAGGCATTGCCGCCAATCGAACGTGCCACTTGCGGACGAATTTTAAGTTTGTTGGGCGACCCGCGAGATGGGGTTTGCACCACCCAAAAAGTGACACTGAACGGGCGCGAAATGGAATTGCCCATCCTGGAATGGTGCGACATTCCCGCCTCGCCGGATGGCAAATTCGTGATGGAAGCGGATGACCAGAGTGATAACCCGCGTCGGGAAGTGGTGCTAGATTACAGTTTCAAGCTGGCAAAATACCCTATCACCTACCGCCAATTTCAAACGTTCGTAGATTCGGGCGAATATGACAATCCGCTTTGGTGGACGGAATTTCCAGATAAATATCAGCCGCAGTTACTTTACGACCACCGTTTTGAATATGACAACCACCCGCGAGAGAATGTATCCTGGTATCAGGCGGTGGCTTTTACGCGCTGGCTGACGGCGTGCTACCGGGAATGGGGGTCGGATTTGCTGAAAGATGGGAAAGAGATTCGGCTGCCAACCGAGCAAGAATGGGAATACGCGGCGCGGGGTACGGATGAGCGGGAATACCCCTGGTCAGGCGAATTTGATGCGACAAAGGCCAATACTAATGAAACCAACATTGGGATGACCAGCGCGGTTGGTAGCTTCCCGGATGGGGCTTCTCCTTTTGGGGTTCAGGATATGAGCGGCAATGTCTGGGAATGGTGTTTGAACGAATATTCTAATCTAGAAGTAATGATTGTGAATAATAGCACAAATAGTTGGGTGCTGCGGGGCGGTGCGTTCTACTTCGATGCCGGCCACGCCGCCTGTGCCTTCCGTGCCGACAACGGCCCGTTCGACGGCCGCAGCAGTTGGGGTTTTCGGGTGGTGGTGGTTTCCCCCCCTATCGCGCCTCTGATCTCTGAATCCTCTGATCTCTGAATCTCTGGCGCTCTGTCCTCTCTAAGGGGGTTGCAGGGGGAATCCCCCTGCCCGGCGCGGAGCGCCGTTTTTTTATTTTTGGGGTAGGGTTGGGGCTGACGTGGTAGAGTAGTGGTAGTGGACGCTCGGCACTCAAGGCCGAGCTACATAGCCAAAGCCCACTTAAGGGGCTGGTAAATACATAGACACCAGGGAATTTCAATCCCTTCAGTGGATTTACGCTGTGTAGCTCGGCCTTGAGTGCCGAGCGCGACCACCACCGCTCTACCACGTCAGGTACATTCTTGCGCCTTCGATTTCAGCCGGGTTAGGGTGAAGAAATCGAGGGCGCAGCCCCCTCCTACAGAGATTTGGGTCAGTTCAGGCGGGAGGAACGGGCGCGCAGAAGGGCGGTGAGTTCGGGTTGGTCTATTGCACCCACTGCCAGCAGATGATGTAGGCTACGCAAATCGAGCAGACCCGCAATAGCCCGGCGGTTCAGCCGCAAGGCCAGAAAGATAGCGTAAAGCAGCTTTACCGTGTCCGCTTCGACGCTGGGCCAACTCGCTTCCTGGCTCAATTCGTCCACCACCTGCTTCAACCGATAGGCCGCCACTTCTTCAAACAACACCAAATTATACTGATTATGTTCCATGTCAAAATTTCTCCTCGTGGTTAAGGAAGGAGGAAGGAGGAACGAGGACTGAGGATTTAATTTCCTCGTTCCTCGTTCCTCCTTCCTCGTTCCTGTTTTTGAGGAAAAAGAAAAGGCGCTCCACCTCAGCACGAAGCTAAAGGTAAACCGCCTGGAACATTTATGATAAAATGCTCTGGGCCTGGTTTCCTGTTTTGGCAGGGGATTAAGCCAGCGTCGGGGTGCTGGTAACGCAACGCCCCGATGCAAAACTATTCTTTTCTCTTTCCGTTTTACGATTACAAATAAGCCATCGCTGGCCCTGAATTTATTATGACGCAGGTTGGGACGCTTGTCAAGCCCCGATTTTGGGTGAGCGTCAGTTTTTTGCGTTGAGCTAAAGAGTTCCCGGACGTGAACGTCCGGGCTAAAAACTTCGGCTCATTTATTTTTAGCCCGGACGTTCACGTCCGGGTTTTGCAAAAAACTGACGCTCACCCTATTGGAAACTGAATGGGCAGCGCTTCTCAAAGGCTGATTCAATCAGTTGTTTAGTTTGTCATTTTGAGCCTGGCTAATAAGCTATAACAACTATATCCACTTAAGTAGTAATCTAACGCTCGATATGATAATATTCACTCAGAGTAGATGCTCGAAAACCTGACCGGGTAGCAAATTTCGGACTTGAAATAGAATAGGGATGAAGTAGAAAGCCAATTAGAGCGAGGAGCGGTCTTAGCAATATGCCTATAATTAATCGTGGGAGTTTTACACCGAAGCGTATGCCCATTATCGCGGGTAACTGGAAGATGAATACAACGGTGGACGAGGCGCTATTTTTGGTGGATGAAATGATAGACGACCTGGAAGCTTTAGAAGGGGTGGAAGTGGTGCTGTGTCCGCCTTTTGTGGCGCTCTATTCGGTGCTGGATTTATTGGAAGATACCAGCATCAAGCTGGGCGCACAGAATATGCACTATGAGGATAAAGGGGCGTACACGGGTGAGATTTCGCCTTTGATGTTGAAGGAAATGTGCGATTACGTAATTTTGGGGCATAGCGAACGGCGGACTTATTTTGGCGAGACTGATGAAATTGTAAATTTGAAAGTGAAGGCCGCGCTAAAGCAAAATATAATGCCGATTGTTGCGGTGGGCGAAAACAAGGCCCAGCACGAAGCGGCTGAAACTAAAAGTTGGGTGACTGGACAGGTAACAGCGGCCCTGGCGGGGGTAACAGCGGCGGATGTGCCAGATATTGTAATTGCTTATGAACCGCTCTGGGCGATTGGGACGGGTCTGGCGGCAACCGGGCCGATAGCCCAGGAAGTTTGCGGACAGATACGTCAGACTTTGACCGAGCTTTACGGCGAAGAAGCCGCCCAAAAGGTGCGGATTCAATATGGCGGTAGCGTGACAGGCCAAAATATTGCCGAATTTATGAGCCAGCCCGATATAGATGGGGCGCTGGTGGGTGGCGCAAGTTTGAAGCCGGACGATTTTATCCAGATTGTAGCTAAAACGCTAGAAATCAGTGCCAAAAAATGATTACAGGACGACCCGCGACACGGGCGACGAACGGCATGGTGAGTTCGCCGCATTATCTGGCTTCAATGGCCGGGGCGCAAACGCTGATGGCGGGCGGCAACGCGATAGACGCGGCGATTGCGGCGAACGCAGTATTGACGGTGGTTTACCCGCACAACTGCTCGGCGGGCGGCGATTTATTCATGCTGGTTTATTCGGCGGAGCGCAACGAGCTAATCGGGTTGAACGGAAGCGGACGTTCGCCCAAAACCGCCAGCATTGATGCGCTAAGGGCGAAGGGCTACGACGGGCCGCAAATGCCTACGTATGGTATTAGGGCGGTGAACGTGCCGGGGACGGTAGATGGTTGGAGTATGGCGCTGGAACGCTACGGCAGATTTGATTTAGCGACTGCCCTTGCTCCGGCGATTGCTTACGCCGAAAATGGCTTTGCCGTCACCGAAAAACTGTCGCGGGCCATCGAGAAATTCCGGCAAGGGCCGGGTCAGGCTAACGCCGAGTGGTCTAAGCTCTACTTGAAAGAAACCGGGCCGGACGGTACGGGCGGGCGCACGCCCCAGCCGGGCGAATTGCTGACCAATCCGGCGCTGGGCCGAACTTACCGCACGCTGGGCCGCAACGGGCGGAACGAATTTTATTCCGAAACGGGGGCGCTGGCACGGGCCATCGGCAATTATTCGGCGCACCTGGGCGGCTTTCTCACGCTGGATGACCTGATAGCGCACAAAGGCGATTGGGTCAAGCCTCTCAGTACGCTTTATCGGGGCTACCGCATTTACGAACTGCCGCCGAATACGCAGGGTATCGCCGCTTTGCTGATGTACAATATTATGCAGGGCTTCGACCTGAAAGAATATGGCAAAGATACGGTGGAAAATGTTCACCTGGGGGTTGAGGCCAAAAAGCGGGCTTTTCTGATACGTGACGAGCAGTTGACCGACCCGGCTTTTATGGATATTGACCCGCAATTATTGCTTGAGCCGGAAGTAACCGAGGCGCTACGGGCGCAAATTGACCCGGCCCGCGCCACCCCGCCCACCCTGCCCGACCAACCGGGCGGCGATACGATTTATCTGTGCGCGGTAGATGCTCAGGGCAATGCCGTTTCGCTAATCCAGAGCGTTTATCATTCGTTCGGAAGCGGGGTGGTCGTGCCGGAGACAGGATTGTTATTACATAATCGGGGTTCTCACTTCTCGCTCGACCCGCGCCACATTAACCGTCTGGAAGGCGGCAAACGTACTATGCACACGCTGCTTCCGGCAATGGCTTTTGACGAGCGGCAAGGGCCGGACACGGCTACCGAAGGTGGCCCGGCACTGGTATTTGGTACGATGGGGGCGGATGCTCAGGCCCAAATTCACTGGCAATTTATCAATGGCTGGCTGGATTACGGCTTGAACGTGCAGCAGGCGATTGAAGCTCCGCGCTGGCGGTCAGGTCGCATCGAGGAAAGCGACGACCCGAATACGGTTCACCTGGAAGGGCGCTTTCCACCCGAACTGGCCGAGCAATTGCGCCAGAAAGGACACACCGTGCAGATAGTCGAAGATTGGAGCGAAAGCATGGGCCACTGTCAGGCAATTGCCTTGCATCAGACAGCCGACGGCCCACCAATCACAATCATGGAAGGCGGTGCCGACCCACGCGGCGACGGCGCAGCAATTGGCTGGTGAGAAGATAATTTTGAATTTTGAATTTTGAATTTTGAGTTACTAATTCAAAATTCAAAATTAACATTAAAAGGAGGATAACGATGAGCGAATTAATGGATAAAATGGCCGGAGTGAAGGCGATGGCTGGATTTTTTAAAGAGATGGATGTACCGGGGATTGAGCTTGTGCCGGGAGTGAGCGCCAAGTTCATTTGCGGCGAGAAGATGATGTTTAGCATCGTGACGATTGAGCCGGGCGCAATTGTGCCGTTGCACAGCCATCCGCACGAGCAGTGCGGTACGGTACTGGAAGGCGACATGATGTTTTTCTTGGGTAGCATGGAAAACGGGCAGTTAATGAAGGCGGGCGATTTTTATATTGCGACGGGCGGTACGCCGCACTCGGCCACCACTGCCGGGAACGAACGGGTAGTAGCGCTGGATATTTTCAGTCCGCCCCGCGAAGATTACCTGGAATTGTTCCGGCAACAACACGGCCACGAAGCGCCCGGCCTTTCGAGAGAGTAACGATTTACGATTTACGATTTACGATTTACGATTTACGATTTTTCACCACGGAGGCACGGAGGGACACGGAGGAAGTTTAGAGATGAATTTTCTCCGTGTCTCCGTGGTGAATAAAGCTTTGCTGAACCTTTCCTTACCCTAGCTTTTCTTTGAAAAAGGTGGTGACGCGCTGCCACGAATCGGTGGCGACAGTGGGATTGTAAGTTGGGCCTTTGTCGTTGAAGAAGGAGTGCTTGGCTTCTTCCGGGTAAATCTTGATGTCGTGCGGAATGTTATAGAGGGTCAGAGCTTCTTCCAGTTTCTGCCCCTGTTTGGTAGTAATATCTTTGCCGGGGTAAGAACCGACTACCGCACAGGCCCGCGCTACCGCATCGAGCGGGCGCGGGTTGAAACCATAATACGGCGCGATCACTTTTATCCGCTCATCGGCGCAGGCCCAGGCTACCGCGTAACTGCCGCCCATACAAAAACCGATAGCGCCAATTCGGTCACTATCCACGCCCGGTTGCTCGGTCAGGTAGTCCAGTGCGGCTTTCAAATCGCGCACACCATTGCTGGTTTCGGGCGTTTTTAGCAGCAAATCCCCTACCACTCGCATAACACAACCCAACCGACTACCTCGCGAAAATAAATCCACTGCCAGCGCCATATAACCTTCACCCGCAAAGCGATGGGCGATGTCGCGGATATTTTCGTTCAAGCCGAAAATTTCGTGAATAACTACTACTGCCGGAAACGGCCCTTCGCCTTCAGGTCGAACCAGATAACCTTCCAGCACCGCCGTGCCGGAATAAAACGAAATCACTTGCCCTGCTGCCATCCCAAATTCCTCTCTTTAAATTCACCACGGAGACACGGAGACACGGAGACACACGGAGAAATTTTTACTTTAAAGTTTTTTAAAGCCGAACCAATAACACTCTGGCAAAATCTGAGCCATGTGATATTAGCTTTGTTTGTATGTTTGAAAATTTTTCGCGAAAAATTTTCAAACATACAAACAAGATTTTTCAGGCTTTAGCTTGCCCACAAGCTAAAGCCTCAAAACTAAATAAAAAGGGGATGAGGGATGAGGTAGCTAACTTCCTCATTCCTCATCCCTCATTCCTCACTCCTTCTTACAGGGGTGTGCCGGGATTTTGATCCATGATGGAGTCAATGATGCCATATTCTTTGGCTTCTTCCGGGGTCATGTAATAGTCACGGTCAAAGTCGCGGCTGATGCGCTCATAAGGCTGCCCGGTGTGGTTAGCCATAATCTGGCGAACCCGGCGCTGCAAATCGAGCAAGAAGCGCGCTTGAATTTCAACGTCCGGCGCATAACCCTGCATACCGCCACCCGCCGGGTGCTGGTGAATAGTGCTGTTCGGCAGCGCGTAACGCTTGCCTTTCGCACCGGCACACAGCAGCACGGTTGCCATCGAAGCCGCCAGGCCCATGCACATCGTCGCCACATCCGGGCGGACAAACTGCATAGTATCGTAGATGGCTAGACCAGCCGTAACCGACCCACCGGGGCTATTGATGTAAATCGAAATTTCTCTTTCAGGGTCTTCATAATCCAAAAAGAGCAACTGGGCAATTACCACATTGGCAATCTGGTCGTCAATTGGCGTACCCAGGAAGATGATGCGCTCGCGCAGCAACCGACTGTATACGTCGTAGGTGCGCTCACCCCGGTTGGTATTCTCGATAACGTAAGGGACGATGGATTGGGGTACAATCCGTTCCGACCCTGACATTACCAGTTGACCAAACTCATTGGGCTTCGCGTTTTTATACTGATTGGGAAGATAAAAATCACCCATTTTGTTTCCTCCGATAGTCGCTTCTGAACAGGAAGCGATTTTTTATATAAAGGACTGCTTTACTGTTGTTAGAGAGAATTTCGGAGTTGAAAGAGCGAGGCCCGTTCGTCTCTTATTTCTCTTTTTTTGATGTATCCTCGTCTGATGTAGCCTCATCGGTCTGGTCTGATGTATCTTCGTCTGATGTAGTATCGTCGGACTGGCTTTGGTCTGATGTATCCTCGTCTGATGTATCCGACTCTGATGTCATCTCAATATCGCCCTGAGTTCGCTCCAACTTCTCCTGGCTGGCTTCAGTGGCGGCGTTAGGGCTATCCGTCAGTTCAAGTTCAATATCTTCGTCATCTTCTTCGGTTGGCTTAACCCCGGTAGCAAGTTCAATCAAGCGGTCTCCCAGCTTGCGGCTAAAGAGGTCATCGCTGATGCGGTCACGGGTCTCTTTGCGATTAAAGAGTTCTCTCATGCGGCTGGTTTCAGCGCCCTGGTTTTCTTCGGCGATATTAGCGGTATATTCGCGTACCAATTTATTCATTTCCCGGTCTATGTCAGTCTCATCCACCGCAATATTCTCGGCCTGGGCAATTTCACGCAGCACCAGGGCGGTACGAATACGGTCTTCGGCTTGTGGGCGCAATTCCTCGTGGAAATCGTCGTGCGATTTGCCAGTAAATTGCAGATACTGGTCAAGCGACAGTTTTTGCTGCTTCAGGCGCTGGTTCATACTATCTTCCAGAGCGTGAATTTCGGCATTAATCATCACTGGCGGCATTACCACTTCGGAAAGGGCGACTGCTTCCTTGACAATTTTGTCCACCAACTCGCGCTTGGTGTTAGCTTCGGTCTGAGCTTTCAAGTTTTTGCGGATACGTTCGCGCAACTCGTCCATCGTCTTGAGGTCGCTCACCGAGGCGGCGAACTCGTCGTTCAATTCCGGCTCGTGCTTAACCTTAATCGAGTTCAGCTTTACTTGAAAGGTAAGCGGTTTGTTAGCCTGCACATCTTCTTCTTCCGGGTCGAGCGGAATAATCTCGACTTCGGGCAAATCGGATGTTTCGACATCGGCTTCGGCTTTCGGCGCAATATCGGCATCAGCTACCGCATTAGCGGCGGCAAGCGCGGCGGCTTCACCTTCGACGGCGGCATCATCGCTATCGGTGGCACTTTCGCTTTTTTCAGTTGCATCGGTTGCTTCGGTTTCGGGTTTACGGCGGGCAATCTCAATAACACGCTCCTCGCCGACGGCCATACCGACCACCTGCTCGTCCATCTGCTCCAACAATTCGCCTTTGCCAAGTACGCCGCTACGGGTGAAAGGTTCGCCGATTACTTCGCCATCGCGGACGGTCTGCAATTCAACCTCAACCTGATCGCCATCCTGGGCCGGGCGTTCTTCTTCCGGCTCTTCCCAGGTGCTGTTCTGGTCGAGCAATTGCTGAATGGTCTTTTCGACTTCTTCCGGGTTGTCCTCGGTGACGGGCATATCAAATTTGATTTCCTGGTAACTGCCCAGATTGACGGTTGGTTCAACCGGGATAGTCGCTACCAACACCAATGGGTCAAGCGAATCAATTTTGAAGTCGGGGTCACCAATCGGTTTAATATTTTCCTGATCAAGCGCCTCTTTATAGGCTTTGGGCATTAAATCGCGGGTGGCTTCTTCAATTAAAGCTTCCTGGCCCACAAAGCGTTCGACCAAAGCGCGGGGGGCTTTGCCGGGGCGGAACCCTCGAATATTTACGCGGTTTGATAAACGTTTGGCGGCCTTGCCTTTAGCCGCATCCAGTTCAGCCGGGTCAATTTCTATCCGTACAATATACTGGCTTTGCTCATCCTTCTCGGCGGTAATTTTCAACCTGATTTCTCCGTTCCAATTCTTTCAGCCTGTGTTTTCCTCTTGTGAAACATTCTTAAGGCTTCGTGGCGTTAGTATAACAAAAAAAGGGTGCTATGGGAATAGCACCGGCACGCCTGGCCTCAAGTCTAACATTACTCTAACACGTCAGGCTCATTTTGTCCAATTCCGTAACTGCCCTAACAGAAAGTGAAAAAGGGTTGTAATTAACAGGGCTTTTCGGCTATAATAGCTCGGATGAATTAGATTATCTGTGGGACTACACGCTAAACCTTTCAAATCAAACACTTCGGACTTAGAATTTGTTTCCAAACTGGTAGGGGCTTGATTTATCAAGCCCCATTGGGTTCGATAAATCGAACCCCTACCAAATTCTGATTTACTGAGCGGGAGGCTATAGAATAGATTGAAGGTCGAACCTGTATCGTCTGAATCAAATCCGGCTGTGCAAACTCCGGCAACCGCCGCCACCCGGTCATCCTCCCGATTCTCGCTGACCCAGGTGCAGCCGCTCAATAAAGAGCAACTTAGCCGGATGGCAACCTGGATGTTCCGTAGCTTCGCCATCTTAATTGCGATTTATTTATTAACTCAGCCGGGCCAGAAATGGGTGGGCGCGTTTGTGTTTGGCTGTGGTTTTGCAGCGGTAGGTTTTGGCGTTTATCTAACTTTCCGTATTTTAAATTTCCCCGACCTAACGATTGAAGGTAGCTACGCCCTGGGCGCGACGGTCTCGGCGGCGCTGATTACCGGGCAGAAAGATTCGTGGCTGGGCAATCCCTGGGTCGCCACCCTGATAGCAACGTTGTGCGGCGCACTGGCGGGGGCAACCACTGGCCTTTTGCATACTCGGCTCAAAATTAATGGACTATTGGCAAGTATTTTAGTGACGACGGCCCTGTACAGTATCAATATTCGGGTGCTGGGTAAATCGGCCTATATTGCGCTGGTAGACCAACCTAGCGTGGTGGATACACCGATTAATATGGCGCGTACTTTCTTTGGAGCAGAAAAGCTGGACGGCCCAACCAAAGAATGGCTGCGGCTGGGCTTTTTCGCCGTCATAGTGCTAATCCTGATTCTATTATTAAACTGGTTCTTGAGTACTCAGCTTGGGCTGGCGCTACGGGCTACCGGCGATAACGAAGCCATGATTAAAGCACTCGGCTTCAACACCAACAACGGCAAGGTAATGGTGCTGGCGCTGTCCAACGCGCTGTTTGGCCTGACCGGGGCGCTGGTAGTGGCGCAATATTTGAACAGTGTCAGCAGCGATGCCGGGCTGGGCTTGATTGTAATTGGTCTGGCGGCGGTTATTGTAGGCGAAAGCTTTTTGCCGCCGCGCACGGTGCTGTTTGCTTTGCTCGGTGCGCTGGTCGGCTCGATTATCTATCGGGTAATTTTTACTAGCGTGTTTGGCCTCGATTTCACCTGGGATGTCTTCACGCGAGCGGCCCTGACGCTAGGCGTAGCGGCAGTGGTCAGCTATTTGATTTTCCTGACCTTAAATTCGCAAACTCCGGCCTGGATTACATTATTAAGTATCTTTCTGGGGGCGATTGTAACCGCCTTGCTATCTTCGCTTTTCCATTTCTTAGTAACTTTTGCTTTTAATGCCGATTTACGAGGCAGTATTATCAAAGTAGAGTCGGGCGATATTAAGCTGGCGCTGGCGGTATTAATTGTAATTGCGATGGGCGTTCCGGCGCTACGGTCACGTATCGGCAATAAAACTATTCAGGCCGCGATAGGCAAAAAAGCATGATAGAGCTAAAAGGGATTCACAAAACCTTTAATCCGAACGATGTCAACGAAGTGCGGGCGCTACAGGGAGTTGACCTGGTGCTAGAACCCGGCGAGTTTCTGACGGTTATCGGCTCGAACGGGGCAGGCAAATCTACTTTGCTCAATTTGTTGGCAGGCGTTTACTCCTGCGACCAGGGTACGATTACCATTGCCAACCGCGATGTGACGCGCTGGCAGGAACACCAACGGGCCAAAATGATTGGACGGGTTTTTCAAGACCCCTTGCGCGGCACCGCCGGAAGTATGACTATCGAGCAGAATATGGCAATGGCCTTGCTACGCGGCAAGCCACGCGGCCTGAAAATAGGCGTATCAGGCAAGAATCGGCAGTTTTTTCGCGAACAATTGGCTTTGATTGGCCTGGGATTGGAAAATCGGCTGACCAGTAAGGTGAGTTTGCTCAGTGGCGGACAGCGCCAATCGCTAACGCTACTCATGGCAGCGTTGACTCAGCCCCGCGTTTTGTTGCTGGACGAGCATACCGCAGCGCTCGACCCCGGCACGGCGGAGCAGATTGCCAATTTGACTACCCAGGTAGTGCGGGAACATAATTTGACTACGCTGATGGTTACACACAATATGCAACACGCCCTTAGTCTTGGGACTCGCACTATTATGATGCACCGGGGCAAAATTATTTTGGATGTACGGGGCGAAGAACGAGCCAGGATGACCGTAGCTGACCTGGTGAAGAAGTTTGCCGAAAACCGCGTCATAACCGATGTGATTGCCTTGAGTAGTTAATAAGTTCAAAGTTCGTATTCAAAGTTTGAACTTTGAATACGAACTTGCTCAATGGAGGAGAATTTTTCAATGTATAACAGACCGCGCCAGGCTGTGGCGCTTCTTATTATCGGGCTTCTTACGGCAATGTTGCTGGTAGCTTGCGGCGACGCAACCGCTACCCCGGCAGCGACTACCGTAGCGGTTGGTACTTCCGCAACGACTGCCGCCGCTACTACGGCTGCTGCTGTAACCACTGCCGCTCCTGCAACGACGGCTGCGGTGGCGACAACTGCTAGTGGAACAACGGCTACTACCGCCGCCGCAACGACAGTTGCCGCGACCACTGCGGCAGGCGCAACTTCGGCGGCTGCCACTACTGCG